>CABMCD010000012.1 GCA_902384555.1 uncultured archaeon
CGGAAACGGCCGCCACGCTCAACCCCAACCGCCTCAAGGGCTCCGACGTGCTGGCCGAACTGCGGCGCATCGGCCTCTCCCAGCTGGACGCCGAGCTGGTGACCGACTGCGTCAACATGCACAAGGCCGTGGTATGGCAAAACACCGACGAGGTGTCGGACGCGCAGATGGCGGCGGTGAAGAAGTTCCTGGACGACAACCGCCTCGGCATCTCCGTCGAGGTCACGCCGGGGCGCTTCGGCAAGATGATGTGGGAAACCAAGCTGGCGAAATATAACGCCTAAGCCGCCTGCGTGAATAAAATTCGTTTTGTTTTTCTTTTCACGTTCTTTTTCTTCTGCATTTTCCCGCCCTTTTTCTCCGGCAGCACTCCGCCTTTTTCCCCGCCCATCTGCCCCTCGATGTAGCGCTCGATTTTTCCCCCGTCCATGCGCCGGAGGTAGAGGGCCGCGCCCTCGCGCTCCTCCTTTCCATGCTGGGGGCCGATGAGCACGCAGCGCATCCCGCCCCGCCTGGCCGCCTGCGCCCCGGCGGCCGAATCCTCGATAATCAGGCACTCGTCCGGCCGCATGCCCAAGCCGGCGGCCGCCTTGAGAAACACTTCCGGGTCGGGCTTGCGCCGCTTCACGTCCTCCAGCCCCACGAAGGGAATGTCCTCCAGCCCCAATGCCTGGAGCTGCGCGGCGATGTTGTCCTTGTGCCCGCCGGACGCGATGGCGATGCGCAGGCCCCGGCTTTTGGCCCAGGCCACCAGCTCCAGCGCGCCCGCCACCGGCTTGAGCCGGCCCGCCAGCACCGCCTGCTGGAAGCGCGCCTTGCGCGCGGCCACCAGCCCGTCCTCGTCCGCGCCGCTCAGCTTGTATTTCGCCATCAGCTCCTGCACGATGTGCCGCGAGCCGGTGCCCAAATAGTGCTTGTCCCAATACGCGCGCGCAATCCGCACGCCGTAGGGGGCAAAGGTCTCGTTGAAGGTCTGCAAGTGCAGGGTTTCCGAATCCGCCAGCACGCCGTCCAAGTCAAAGAGGATGGCGCGCAGGGGCGCGGAGTTGGATTTTGAGGGAACGAATTTTGTTTTTTTCTTTTTGCCCTTGGCGGCCCTGATTTTCTGGGCTTGGGCCACCACCACCTGCGCGGCCGCCGTTTGCCGGATTTGCAGGTGCGCATAACTTGCCGGCCTGTGTTGCAGTGCCCCGCTCTCTGCGCCCGTTTCATGCCGGGGCTGGTTCATTTGCCCCAGCCCGTCCGGTCCAGGCTGGGTCTCATTGAGGGAAGCGGGCTGGCCGATGAGCATCTTCATCTTCAAGCCGGCCTCGTGCACGCCCGGCGCGCTTTCCATCATCAAAAACGCCGGCATTTCCATCGCTTGCGCGCCGGTGTTCGGCGTTCCGTTTGCTTCCATGGCGGACGTGCTCTCACCCAGCGGCAGCAGGCTCATCTCCTTGAATGAAATGGATTTCCATACGCCCATGGCTTGCGCATCTGCCCGGGTTTGCGCGCCCGCTTTTTGTCCCTCTTTGCGCGCGGCGCCCGCCTCGTTTTGCTTCTGCCGGCCCGTTTGCTCGCGCTCCCGGCCATCGGCCTGCGCCTGTTTCCGTCCGGTCGCATCTGTCTGTGCCATTTTCTGCAAGTGTTTCAGCTCATCCCACAAGCCCATCGCGTCCTGCGCCAGTTTTTGCATGGCCTGTTTCATGGCCTGCTCCTGCCCGATGGAATAGGTTTGAGCGTTTTCATAGGCCGCGTAATTTGCCGCTCTTTTCGCAATGCCGTCCGCCGCCCCCTCCTGGTTTGTGTTGGCCCGCCCGCCCATGCCGGCCGAACCGAGGGCGCCGTCATCCAAGTGAGGCCCGTCCCGTCCAACCACCACGACTGTGTCGGAATAAACCGGCCCCCCATTCCCGAATCCGCGGGCCGTTTCCATCCCGACGCTCCCACTCCCGCTCGTGCCCGAACTGGGCTCGAACGGCGTTTGGGGGCCGGGCTTGCCGCCCTTGCGTCCCAGCTCCTGCGCGAGCATCATCAGGTGCGGCGAGAGGCCGTCCATGTAATCAAACGAAGGCTCCTCTTTCTTGGGCTGCCCGTCCAGATGGCGGTAGGGCCGCACCCGCGGCTCCGTCCAATGCAGGCGAAGCGGCTCGCGCCCAATCTCGCCGCTAATTTCGCCAAGCGCGAGAGGCTCGAAGAAGTTGAGCGGCAGGGTGAAATTCCACAGGATGTTCTCCACTTGGAAGTTGAATTTTCCGCTGTTCCACTCCTCAGGGGGCCGTTCGTAGAGGCGCACGGTGCGCTTGCCGTCGAAATCGGCGTGCATCACCATCTCGCGCGCCTCGGTGGTTTCGAAGATGACCAGCTCGAGGTTGTTGGAGACAATGAAGTCCTTGAGCTCTTTGGTCAGCACGATGTGGTCGGGGTCGGGGAAATAGAACTGCCCGTCCCTCAGCTCCACGAAGAAATGGAAGCGCCCCTGCGCGTCGCGCAGGGCGGTGTGGTATCCGAAGCCCTTCTGCCCCGCCCGCCCGGTGCGCTGCGGGTCCTGGCCGAATTCCTCGCGCATGCGGTTTTCATCGGTGGCCGGCCCTTCCGGCCGCCCGTCCACCCGGCTGATGATGTTGGACTTGTAGGCGGTTTTCATCTGCCGCGTCCAGAGCTGGCTTTGCTCCATTTCCACGCGCGCGAAGCGGCGCAAGTAGTCGGTCTGCGTCTCGCCGACTCTCCACTCCCGCCGCTCGCTCCAGCTCTGCTGGCCGCTGAGGTTGACGAATGCGGTTCTGAAACGGAGCCCGTCCCCTGACGATTTTGGAGCATCTGCCATAGCGGTTCTCCCACGATTAAGCTAGCCCGATTCGGCCTTCATGTTTTTATACGCAAGACACGCCCCGTCGTGCGGGGCCGTTTTTCTTCCGTTTTTCCGTCAGTTTTTTATGGGTTGCAAGAGAAGCCTCCCCCATGGTGTGGTTCGAGCATTCCTCTTCTTCTGCGGCCATCAGCGGCCCCCGGCCCGTTTTCACCATTTTCCTCCTGTTCGCCCTTCTGCTGCCCCTCGCGCGCGCCGACCTGCTCTACAACGGCAGCCCCTACTCGCCGCCGCCCTCGCTCAATTCCGTGCCCCTCAACATGTCCTGCCGCCCCTTCTGGACCGACCCGCTCTGGCGCAGCAACTGGATTGTCTACAGCCTCCCCTCTGCGAGCGGCTCCCCTCTCCCCTATCACGTCTATCACATGGATTCGCTGCAGGCGCCGCAAAGCCTGGGCATCGGGCAGTGGGCGCCCGGCTCGGTTTCCACCTCTTATGTGCAGGCCCCCAACGACTCGGACGCGGCCGCCGCGCTGGCCTCCGCCCGGCAGCAGGCGGCCCAAGCCCAGCAGGCCTATGGCGACCTCGCCGGACAGAAAGACCAGCTTTTGCTGGACATCCAGCTTCACCGCTTCTCGGACTGCTTTGGCGCCGTGATTACCGGCTCCGAATCCCCGCTCTGCATCCAGTCGCAGGGCGCCGCGTTCTTCAGCTCGGTGGTCGAATACATCACGGGCGGCCGCTACCGCTACACGCCGATTTGGAACGAGGCCATGCGCTCCTCCACCACGGCCCTCTCCTCCGCCTCTTCGGCCTCTTCGGGCGCGTTCGCGCAGGCCCAGTCTGAGGCCGACGAGCTGGCCCGCGCGGGCGCGGCCGACCCCGCCTACACCGGCCCGGCCCGCTCCGCCTGGCAGGACTGGTATTCCTTTTCCTCCACGGCCCTGAGCTATTCCTCTGGCGCCAGCCGCGCCTTGTCCCTTCCCTCCAGCGACCTCTCGGCCCAGCCCGCCCTGCGCTATGCGCGCGCGTACCGCGTGCTGCACCAAGTCGAGTCCGCCTGCGCCAACCCCTCCGACCCCATCCTCTTCAACCGCTCCGGCTCGCCGGCCGTGGTGTTCAACGATTTGGCGGCCGAGGACAACACCCTGCTGCAACTGGCCGAATCCTGGCGCGCCCGCCTCTCGCAGGCCCGCGCGCAGATGAATTATGAAAGCGCCGAAGCCCAAAGCGGGGCCCTCTCCACCCTGTCCGACGCCGGCTCGATGATGGCCGCGGTGCGCAGGGCCGGCTGGTCGGACGCCTACGGCCTGCCCTCCCGGCCGGTTTCGGAGCTGGCCGATTCGGGCTCGCAGTGGGACCGCTTAGGCACCTACTCCGCCCGCCTCGCGCAGGCCGAGGATTCGCTGGCCCAAGCCAACGCCTCCGCCTTCTCGGCCGCCCAGCTGCGCGAATCCAAGCCCGTGTTCTGGCAGTCACAGGCCATCCTGCGCGAGCGCAGCGCCGTGCAGAGCGCCCAGCTCTCCGCATCCGTCTCCTCCCGCCTGCTTGAGGATATGAACCAAAGCGCGCGCTCCGAATACGGCCAGGCTCTCGCGGCCGTCGAGTCGCTCAACCTCTCGCTCCAATCCAGCCCGTCCGGCGCCAATGCCAAGAGCGTGCAGGCCGCCTACTCGGCCCTTGCGAATGCCAGCGCCGAATTGCAGGCCGGCCAATCCGCCGGCCCGGCGGCCCTCGGCTCGCAATATGCCCATTACGCCGCCGCCCTCTCACAGGCGCAATTGGGCGCGCAGCTGCTGGCCGACCCCTCCCAGCCCCTTCCCAACCCCAGTCCGGGCGACAGGGCCGAATACCGGCGCCTGCTGGACGATTTCAGCCGCCGCATCGGCTGGGCCCAAGTGCTGGGCGTTGATACCAGCGATTTCAATGCCAGCTGGTCCAACTTCTTCTCCAAGCTGGCCGAGCCCGCCCCGCTGGACGGGGCGATGGATGCCCTGCGTCTGCAAATCGCGGCCCTCAACAGCCAAATGGACGAAAAGCTCGCATCAGAAGATTCCAAATTCCGCGAGCTGGAGTCCGCCACCCAATCCCTGCTGCCCTATTCCGACTCCAGCCTGCTGCAAAAGTGGCGGGCGGAGTCGTCGGTCTGGCGCCAGCCTTCCGGCGCGTGGTCGGACAAAGCCTACCAAAACCCCATCGGCCTGCGCAACCAGCTGGACGAATCCGCCCAGCGCATCCACCAAGCACTGGGCCGCACGCTCTCCCAAACCCTCTGCCAGTCTCCCCAAACCCAATGGCTGCCGCACCGCCTCCGCCCGGCCGCCGCAGACGAGCGGGTGGATGTGGGCGGCCTGTGGTCGACCTCCAACCCCCTGCCTCTGGACTACAATGATTCGCTTGATTTGGCCTGCCCACTGGCAGTTTCCTTCCTGCCGCCCGAGCTCGACAACAAGAGCGCCAATGTGCAGTCGGTCTGGTCCTCGGACGGTGCGCTCAACCTGCGCCTCTCCTCCATTCCTGCCCATGGCGAGGCCAGCGTGGAATTCACCTCTTGGCAGCAGCCCAACGCCCTCTCGCTCAAAAGCTGCCAATTGCTTCTCGACCCCAACGGCTTGCAATGGACTTCGAATTACCAGCTGCGCACGCTCTATTCCGCTCCACAAGTGGAGGCCCGCCTGCCCTGGCTGGCGGACCTGCCCCTCTCTTCGGCCACCCTCTCCGGCCTCGGCCTTACCCTGCAAGGCCAACCGGCCAGCGACGACCTCTCTTCTGTTTCCTTCACGCTCCCAAGTCCGCCCATCAGCAGCAACTGGTCGGCCGATCTGCGCTCCAACTATGGTCTGCCCATGCGGCGCATGGGCGTGAGCGCCACGGCGCTGGATTCGGGCGCGGTGCAGGTGCAATACACGCTCAGCCTCTCCGGCCTGCCGCCCTGCTCCTCGGCCGTCATCCAGCAGTCCGAGACGGCCGACCCCATTTCAGCTTTGAGCGTCAGCTCGCCCGACAGCGGCAGCGCCATCACCTTGGTGCGCGCCCCGGCGGCCGGCGACCCCACGTGGGCCGCCCGCGCCTCGCCCCTGCCCTCGTCCGGCTCGCTCAATCTGGCGGTGCGCTACCAAATCGCCGACCCGGCGCAATGGGTGGGGCTCACGCTTCCCGCGCTCGCCACGCAGGCGCGCGTGCAGAACGATTCCGCCGCCCGGGGCCTGATTTCAGAAGCCAATGCCAGCGCCCAAATTTCGGACTGGCCGATGGCGGTCTACAAATTGCAGCAGGCCAAGGCGCAGCTGCTCAAAAGCACGCCCGCTCCCCCCGACAATTCCTCCGCTGCCCCGCTGGATTGGAATTCCACCCGCCTGCCGGCGCAGGCTACCCTCGACGCGCTCTCCAACCTCACCGGCCGCCTGCGCGGCTCCGCCCAGCGCCCGGCGTGGGCCACCGACGTGATTGGCTGGCGCGGCTCGCTCAACTCCTCGCTGGATGCCGCCCTCTCCTCCTCCAACCCGACCGCCGCCCAAATCCGCGCCGTGCGCTCGGACCGGGACCAAATCACGGCCAAGAGCCTGGATTTGGCCGACAGCGACTATGCCTCGCTCACCAAGACCGTCAATGCCTGGCGCGCCATCACGCCCGACAATTCCGAGGTGCAGGGCCGCCTCTTTGAGCTGGACCAGCACCTGCTGCTGGCCCGCAATGCCATGCAATCCGAGGACGGCCTGCTCGCCCTCTCCGAGCTTCTGAGCGCGCACGAATCCGCCGACGCGTACCAGTCCGCGCTCTCACAGTCTCTGGCCTGGCAGGCCAACCAGCAGTCCGAGAGCGTGCACCGCCTCGCCGACCAGTTCTCGCTCACCCAATCCCAGCTCTCGCACTATCTTGAATCGTTGCAGCAGCTCAACTCGGCCGGGGTGCACGCCTTCCAGCCCCCGCTTACCCTATCGGCCGCCAGCACCCTCTCCGACCAATTGACGCGCAGCGCCCAGTCCCTGCCCGCCTCCGACACGGGCGCGCTTCCGGCCGACATTTCGCAGGCCCTGAAGCAATTGGCTTCGCGCCAGTTGCAGCTGGATTCCGCCAACCAGACTCTCGCGCGCGCCAAGCCGTCGGTGGACGGCGCGCAAAAAGCGCTGGAGCAGGGCGCGCAGGAGCGCGAGCGCATGGTGCAAGCTTACTTGGGCCAGCTGCGCCTGCATCCCGCGCTGGCCTCCTCGCCCTCCATGGCCACGCTGGAGGCCGATGCCGCGAACATGGAAGCCATGATGGACCAGCAGAAATGGCCGGACGCCATCGTGGCCGGCGAATCCATCGTCACGCGCGCCAAGAAGCTGCTGGATTCCGACACGGTCAACCCGTCCGCCGAGCCGCCCTATGTGCTGCTCATCCTCACCGCGGCGCTCATTGTCGGCATCGCCTATGTCCTGCCCAAAACATAGCCGCCCAAGGACAAGCACCACGTGCAGACGGCTCCAAAGCCGCTGGGGCGGGCGACGGGCGCCTGAATTCCCCTATTTAACCGTTGCGGCGCGTGTCGTATTGCCTTACGTTTCTTTTATAAATCCTCATCTCTAAATCCTCTTATATGGAAAAACTCCGCAACGAGATAGCGGGAGAAATCGCCCTTTCAGCCAACCCTGGCTCCACCATGAAGAAGTGGCGCGAAATCTTCGCCATCACCCAGACCGATTTGGCCAACCACCTCGACCTCTCCTGCTCCACCATCTCGGACTACGAGGGCAACCGCCGCAAGTCCCCCGGCACCGCCATTTTGCGCCGCTTTGTCGATGCGCTCTTTGACATGGACAAGGCGCGCGGCAACCCCATTCTCTCCAAACTGGAGGCCGGCGTCGAGCGCACCGACCAGTATTTCGAAACCCACGAGTTCGCCACCAGCATGACGGCGATTGACTTCTGCAAGCTCATCAACGCCAAAGTGGTGGCCAACGAGGAGCTGATGAAGGTCAAGAAGGTGTATGGCTACACGCTGATGGACTCGCTGAAAATCATCTTGGAAATGCCCTTCAACCAGTTCCCGAAATTGTACGGCACCATGTCGGAGCGCGCCTTCATCTTCACGCAGGTGAGCACGGGCCGCTCGCCCATGGTGGTGATTCGCGTCACGCCCATGAAGCCCACGCTCGTCATTCTGCACGGCGTGGACGAGGTGGACGCCCTCGCACTCAAAATCGCGGAGCGCGAGCAAATCCCGGTGCTGGTCACCAAGATGGATTTGCCCAAAATCCGCGAGGCATTGAACAAGCTTTGAACCAATCAACCTGAACGGACGGATGCTATGACTTCAACCGGAATTGTCGGCTACGGGGCTTACGTGCCCCCCTACCGCATCAAGGCGGAGGAAATCGCGCGCGTCTGGGGCGAGGAGCCCGAGCGCATCATCAAGGGCCTGGGCGTCAAGGAGAAATCCGTCCCCGGCCTGGATGAGGACGCCGCCACCTTGGCGGTCGAGGCCTCGCGCAACGCCATTGGCGTGGCCGGCATCGAGCCCTCCAAAATCAAGGCCGTCTATGTGGGTAGCGAGTCGCACCCCTACGCCGTCAAGCCCACGGCCACCATGGTGGCCGAGGCCATCGGCTCCACGCCTGAGGTGATGGCCGCGGATTTGGAATTCGCCTGCAAGGCCGGCACGGCCGGCATCCAAATCGGCATGGGCCTCGTCGCCTCCAACATGGCCGAATACGTCTTGGCCGTGGGCTCGGACACTTCGCAGGGCAGGCCCGGCGACGCTCTCGAATACACGGCTGCGGCTGGGGCGGCGGCCTTTATCGTGGGCCGGCAAAAAGAGCAAATGGTGGCCAAATTGGAGCAGACCTGCTCGTTTACCACCGACACGCCCGACTTTTGGCGCCGCCAGCACGCCGAATTCCCCACGCATGGCGGGCGCTTCACCGGCGAGCCGGCCTATTTCCGCCACGTCATGGGCGCCACTCAAATGCTGTTCGAGAAGACGGGCATGAAAGCCTCGGACTTCGACTACTTCGTCTTCCACCAGCCCAACGGCAAGTTCCCCCTCGAAGTGGCCAAGAAGATGGAAATCGACGTCGAGAAAGTCAAGCCCGGCCTGATGACCCCGATTATCGGCAACACCTATTCCGGCGCCTCGCCCATCGGCCTGTGCGCCGTGCTCGACATTGCCAAGCCGGGGCAGAACATTTGCCTGACCTCTTTTGGTTCCGGCGCGGGCTCGGACTCGTTCTGGCTCACCACCACCGACCTGCTGCCCCAGAACCGCACCCGCGCCGCGCACAATCTGGCGTGGTATGTGGAGCGCAAGAAATACCTGGACTACGGCCTCTACGCCAAGCATCGGCGCAAGCTCAAGAGCTTGTGAGGGATGGATATGGGAGCCGCAGTCCAACTCAAGCCCCTGCTGGATGTCAAGAAATGCGTGACAGCCAAATATTTCAACTCCACGACCGGCAAATGCTCCAACCCGGCCCCGTGCGGCTACCAACCCGAGCGGAAAATCATGCCTCGCGGGCCCAGCCATCGGGCCGAAGTCCACTGGACCCATGAAGGCTTCTGCAATTCCCCCCAAGCCAAGAAACTCCTGACCTCTGGTGATGTTTATGCGTAAAGTTGCAATCGTTGGCGTCGGCATGACGAAGTTCGGCGAGGACTGGAAGCGCGGTTTCCGCGACCTCATTCTCGAGGCCGGCAAGAAAGCATTGGAAGATTCCAACCTCCACGGGGCCGAAATCGACGGCCTGTTTGCCGGCACCATGGCGCCCGGCCCGCTGATTGGGCAGGAGCACGCCGGCGCCCTTCTCGCGGACTGGATGGGCCTCAACCCCATCGCCTCCACGCGCGTGGAGGCCGCCTGCGCGTCGGGCGGCGTGGCCCTGCGCCAGGGCTTCATGGCCGTGGCCTCCGGCCTGCACGACTGCGTGGTGGAGGGCGGCGTCGAGAAAATGACCGACGTCTCCGGCCCCGACGTGGTGAGCGCGCTGGGCGGGGCGGGCGACCAGGAATGGGAACTCTTCCCCGGCGCCACCTTCCCGGCCATCTATGCGCTGGCCGCGCGCCGGCACATGCTGGACTACGGCACCACCGAGGAGCAGATGGCCTCGGTGGCGGTCAAGAACCACCTCAACGGCTCCAAAAACAAATACGCCCAATTCCAAAGCCCCATCACGATTGAGACGGTGATGAAATCCAAGATGGTGGCCTCCCCGCTCAAGGTCTTCGACTGCTCGCCCGTGACGGACGGCGCGGCCGCGCTGGTGCTGATGCCGCTGGACAAGGCCCGCGCCCACACCGACACGCCGATTGAAATCGCCGCCTCCGCGCAGGCCTCCGACACCCTCGCGCTGCATGACCGCAAGAGCCTCACCGAGCTCAACGCCACGAAAGTGGCCGCGAAAAAGGCGTACGAGATGGCCAAGGTCGGCGCCAAGGACATCGACATCGCCGAAGTGCACGACTGCTTCACCATCGCCGAAGTGATGGCGATTGAAGACCTGGGCTTTTTCAAGAAAGGCCAGGGCGGCCCGGCTTCCGAGAAGGGCCAGACGGCCCTCAATGCCGACATCTCCGTCAACACCTCCGGCGGCCTCAAGGCCTGCGGCCACCCCGTCGGCGCGACCGGCATCAAGCAGGCGGTCGAAGTCACGTGGCAGCTGCGCGGACAGGCCAACGGCCGGCAGGTGGACGGGGCCGAAATCGGGCTCACCCACAACGTGGGCGGCTCGGGCGCCACGGCGGTGGTGCATATCATGAAGCGCGTCAACTAGGTGATATTCATGGCTGAAAACATCGCAATCACGTGGCGGCGCATTCCGGAGCGCTATCGCCTGGCCGGCAGCCAGTGCATGACCTGCCACGCCAAGTTCTTCCCCCCCCGCAAGCTCTGCCCCACCTGCCGGCGCAAGGGCAAAATCGAGTCCTGCGCGTTCAGCGGGAAGGGCAAAATCTTCTCCCTCTCCGAGGTGCACTCGGCCCCCGCGGGCTTGGAGCTGGAAATCCCCTACGTGCTGGCCATCGTGCAGTTGGCCGAAGGCCCCAAGCTCACCACGCAGCTGGTGGACTGCCGCGAGAAGGACGTCAAGGTGGGCGCCGCCGTCGAGGTGGTGTTCCGCCGCATCCGCTCCGACGACCCCGAGGGCCTGCTGCACTACGGCTACAAATTCAGGCTCGTGAAATAGCCTCCCTTCTACCCCCCCTTTTTTAAACACTTTTTTACATATCATATAACAATGGAGAATACGTTATTCAGGACCTTGCCCACCAACGGGCATTCCCGCATCCGGCTGTCTCTATCGGAGAAGATAGCCGAAAACCCATCAAGACAGGAACGCTTTTTGCGCCTGCTCCCCCTCTGGGAGAAAACCGCGGACGAGGTCGGTCGGCTCATGGGCAAGACCATCCCAATGGATAAGCGAATCGAGGTGGAATTGCATCTTAAATCGGATTATTCGGCCCTGATGGAGAAGAACTTCGGGATGTACGTCCCCCAGGATGACCTCATCCTGGTCAATCTCAGCAAGAACGGGAAACGGGCCAAGAAGCTCATGCACAACCCCTCTCTCATAGCCGCCATTCCGAACCCAGCCGAACGGTACTCTTATTCGCTCGAGCTGAGTCTGACCAGCTGTTTCGCGCATGAATTCTCGCACAAAGTGTATGATTGCTGGATTAATCCCCAAGCCTCTGCCAATGTGGAGCAGATTACCTGGAAGGCAACCCATTCGAAATCCCGCCTAGGCAGGCTCCGTTGGGAGGCGAATTTTCTCCTCATGAAAATCTTCAGCGAAGGCTTCGCCACCTGGGTGCAGATGCAGATGGAGCCCTGGATTTCTCGGAGTGTGGGGGGAGCCTCGTTGGCATGCAACCTCCCGGTTGCAAAGGAGGGCCATGAAACGGCGGGCCCTTCCGAAACCGATATCGATGCCCGCCTCCACAAGCCCATACGATACGGCCCATGGGGCCGCCTGCGTCTTATCCTCAAGATACTTCATGATGGTTCGAGCGGCAAGACGCGGAAAGTCTATAATCTGGGGCTGGATTTCATCTTGAGGGTTCTTGACGACCTCCACCTCTCCGACGCCGGGCCGGTCCTGGGTTCGCCCCCCAAGAGCCTGGTCGAAATCATATGGCCGGAGCGGTATGTCCGCCGCATCCGTGACGACATGGAAAGAGGATCTGCTGCGCCATAATCACGAGTTTCGGCCCTCTAAATAGTATTTTTAATTCATCCTTCCCTTCCATTCCCATGTGGAAATCCATCGAACAGCACTTCTCCCGCCGCTCAGCGGGCCGGCAGGTGGTGGAAGCCTTCCTGCGCTACGGCCTCTCGGTGCGGACGGACGGCTCGGTCTATTGCGGGCCCTTTGAGATGGCCCCGGCCAAAATCGGCCGGGCCCTCAACGTGGACCGGCGCGTGGTCATCGCCACCGCAAAACAAATCGCCGGCCATGAGGATTTGCTCTCCATCTTCTCCAAGCTGCAGCCGCGCGCCTGCATCGGCGGCGCGGCCGCGAAACTGGGCTTTGACACCATCGAAATCTCGGCCGACGCGCGCGCGTCGGGCATCGTGTCCGACGTCACGCGCATCCTCTCGTCCCACAAGCTCATCATCCGCCAAATCATCGCGGACGACCCCGACCTCTTTCCCGAGCCCAAACTGCTGATTGTGGTGGGCGGGCGGCTGCCCGTCAAGGCCCTGCAGGAGCTGCGCAAGCTGCCGTTTGCCGAAAAAATCGCCATCTCTTAAAAGCCCGCGCGCCCTCCTTCCAGCCATGGCTCTGCTCGAAACCCTTCTCTTGGCCGTCGGACTCTCGCTGGACACCTTCTCGGTGGCGGCCGGCTTTGGCTGCGGCCAGAAAAGCTGCCCGCCCCGCGTCAGCCTGCGCATGGCCGCCGTGTTCGGACTGGCCCACATCATCGCCATTCTGGGCGGCTGGCTGCTCGGCGCGCTCGTATCCGGCCCGCTGGGCGTGCTGGACCACTGGCTGGCCTTCGGGCTGCTGGCCTATGTCGGATTCAAGATGCTCCAGTCCGGCCTTGGCCCGGCCGAGCATGCGGCCGCCCATCTGGACGTGCGCCACCTGCCCACGCTGGGCATGCTGGGCGTTGCCACGGCCCTCGACGCGCTCGCGGTGGGCGCCAGTCTCGCCCTCGTGGGGCAGGACCCCCTGCCGCTGGCCCTCATCACCGGCACCGTGGTGTTCGTGCTCGTGATGGCAGGCGTCAGTCTGGGCCGCAAAGTCGGGACCGCGTTCGGCCACCGGGCCGCCATCGCGGGCGGGCTGGTGCTGCTGGCCATCGGTTTGCGCATCCTGCTGTCTGGATAGAAAAGCCGCCGATTGGGGGGGCTTGCGGTCTCTTGAGCCCCGCCATCCCCTTTTTCTATGCGAATTTCACGCCGCATTCCGGGCAGGATGTCATGAAATAGTTGGCCCGAAACCCGCAGCGGGGACAGGTGTAGATTTGCCCGCCCCCTCCCCCGCCGCCCGAACCGCCGGGCATCTGCAGGGGCTTTTTGCATTTCTCGCACACTTTGGCGCGAAGCGGATTCTCCGTCTTGCAGTGCGGGCACTTGAGCCTGAACATGGAGTCGATGTGCGTCCCGCATTTGGGGCAGCGCTCCATGCCCAGATGGATGCGCGTCCCGCAGTCGGGGCAGTCCATCCAGGTGTCAGAGCCCGATTTGGAAAAACCAAATGCCGAGCCCAGCGCGTCCAGCAATCCCATGGGTTTCTTCCCGCCGCGCCCCCTACTTCTTCTTGTGCGCCCCATGTCTGGCCGGATGCGCGCGGTGCTGCTCCGGCCTCGCGGGGCCGGTGCCGCCGATTTTGGGCGCCGGGGAAGACTTGGCCGCTTCGGACGGGCGCGAGGAAGAAATCCCGCTCTCGGCTCCGCTGCTCCGGGCCTTTGCTTCGGTCTTCTTTGCGCCTTCATTCATTTTCTTCCAGAGCTTGGGGCCGAACACCGCCAGCAGGGCCAGCACGGTCAGTCCGCCCGCCATCAGCACCAGTCCGGCCGCGCCCAGCGCCACGGTCGGCTCCACCATCGGTCCGGCCGGAGCGGCCGGGGCCTGCTCGGGCACCGTCACTTCAAAGGCCGGCGCAGGCGCCTGCGGGGCCGCCGGAGCCGCCGGCGCGGGCGGCATGGGCACCGTCACGTTCAGGCGCAGGCTGCTCCACTTGAACGTGTATTGCCCGCCCTCGGCCGCCTGCACGCGCGCGATGCCGTCCGCATCGGTGGTGAGGTTGAGCTCGCCGTTGGGGGTGCGCACGGTGACGGTCTGTCCCTCCATCGGACGCTCGCCCGACATCAGGGTGACGGAAATGCGCGAATGGAGGTCGGCCCGGTCCGGCCCGCTCAGCAGGGGCTGGAGGCTGACGTTGCGCAGCGGAGCCTGCGCGCCCGCCAGCTCCAGGTAATAGGCGCCCACGTCGTTGTAGGAGAACGGCTCGGAGAGCAGGCGCTGCTCGCCGTCATCCACACGCAGGTAATACTTGCGCCCCGGCCAGAGCGAGTCGATGAGGTAGTCGCCGTTGGCCTTGATGGCGCTGGTGCGCACCACGGTGTCGGTGTCGGCGTCCATGAGCTTGATTTGCATCCCGTCCAGCTGGTGGCTGGCGTTGCTCACGCGCCCGTACATGGTGTAGGTGGATTTGCGGATGAACATGATGACCGTCAGCGCGGTGTCCTGGTCCAGCGTCTGCAAATAGACGTGGTCCGGATAGCCGGAGCGCTGCAGGCGCAGGAAATAGGTGTCCGGCGCCAGCTCAAATCCCGCCTGGGCCCGGTCGCTGATGCGCACCGGGCATCCTTTGTCCACGTCGGCCTTGGGGCACCAAATCGTGCTGTTTTCATACAGCACGGTGTCTCCCGTCAGAATCTGCACCTTGGTGCCCGGCAGGCGGGTGCCGATTTCGTTGGTCACCGTGACGTTGAACTGCAAGGCGAGCAGCGGCGCCGCCAGCAGCAGGAGCGCCAGCAGCGCAAAGCCGTATCGGGGAGCAAATGACATGGGCTGACCATCGGGGAGGAGTATAAAAAAGATATGCTTCGGCCCCTGCGCGCGAGGGAAAAGGGGAAAAGAGAAACGCCCCGGCGGCCTTTGCGCGGTCCAGGCCCGGGCGGTGGAAAAAGCGGGGCGAAAACACTGCGCCGCTCCCCCCTTCGGCCTTGCGGGGCCAAAAAGAAAAGAAAAACAAAGGGCCGGGCCTGCCTCGCAGCCCGGGACTTTCATCGGCCCAGCACTTTCTCTTCCTATGGCCGGTAGTGCAGGCCGAGGCGCCACACGCTCCAGTTGTCCGGCGATGTGCTCACATACGTCGCGCCGTAGCTGACCTCCAGCATGAGGTTTTGCGAGGCCGTGGTGTAATAGAGCGAGCCGTTGAGGGTGGTGGCGTTGAGGGCGGGGCCGTTCATCAGCTCCTGGCGCGAGAAGCCGGCCGCCAAATCCAGGCCGGGCAGGAAGTTGCCGCCCACGCCATAAATGGTGCCCAGCGCGCCATAGCCCAGGAAATCGCCCATGCGCGAGAAGTCCAGCATCATGTTGGCCGGCCGGCCGCCAATCAGCAGGCTGGCGCGGTAGTAGTCATGGTCCGGACTGGTCATCAGCGATGCGCCGAACGCATCGCGCACCGCCACCTGCACGGCGTAGATGTCCTTGCTGTCCGCCTTGGTGTACAGGCCGGTGACGCCGACGTTGCCGTCCGCCACCTTGAAGCCGCCCAAGGCCTGCTTGTCGGAGACGGCCTGTCCGAAGAAGGCCAGATTCTCGGAGGGCATGAAGAGGCCCGACACCAGCCCGCCGTCTTCGGTCTGCGACCAGGACACCTGGGTGAACAGTCCGCTCCTCGCGCGCACGCCCAGACTGAACTGGGCCAGCGAGGCGCCCTGCTCATCGGTGGGCAGCCAGTTCATCACCTGGTTGTGCAAATCCAGCAGGCCCTGCCCCCATTGCTTGGAGAGGCTGATGCGCTGGTTGTAGTCCGACTTGAAGGCCGCCTGTCCGTTGAGGACGTTCTGGCCCAGCGCCCCCACCTGCTTGGTCATGTCGGCCAGCCCCTTGGGCGTGAAGTAGCCGGCCTTGACGTCGGGGTTGAAGAGGGCGTTGCTGAACAGCGTCACGTCGTCCGAGAGCTGCATGGCGGTGCTCCAGCCGAACTGCTTGAGCTGCCGCCCGCCCGTGTCGTTCTCGTAATAGAAGCCCGTTATCGAGCTGGGCCAGGACATGAAGGTGCCCCGGCTTCCAAAACCCGCGAACACCTCGGCCGGCTCGTTGGTGGTATTGCCTTTCGCGTCGGTCACCTTGCGGAAGGTGTAGTACAGGCCCCCGCCCAGCGTCTGGTCCACATAGGAGGCGCCCGCGCTGCCCTGCTCGCCCAAATCGGTCACGCCCGCAAAGGCGTTGATGCGGTACTGGTTCATGCCCTGGAACACCACATCCGCAAAGGTGATGGGCAGCGCGTTGTTGTTGAGCCGGCTCTGCTCCTCGCCGAACTTGTAGGCGCGCGGGCCGCGGCCGGGCTGGTTGTAGGTGGTGCCGTAGGTCCCATATGTGCCCAGCTGGACGGTGCTCAGCGGCAGGCGGCGCGCCCGCACCACGAGCAGGTCGCCGTCCGTAACGCTGCCGAACAGCTGCGCGATGCCCGCCGCCCAGTCGTTTTCAATGGTCCGGGCCGCGATGACGGCCGTGTTGCTGGGCGCCTGGAAGCCGGCGAAATAGCCCGTCAGGCTGCCCTCGCCGGGTATGCTGGTGTTGGTTTCCTTCTCCGTCTCTTGGTGCGTCTCCAAACCGGCATTGACGCGCCAAGGCGAGCCCACCGCGTTGCTGGACTCCTGATAGGTGTGGGTGAGCGCATCATCCGCATTCACCTGCGGGGCGTTGTTGTTGAGGTAGTCGATGACGTCCTGCTTCATGCGCCCGTGGAAGTCGAGGCGGTACCAGAAGCCGTTGAGCAGGAAGTAGGCGCCGAAGTCGTCCTGCCCGTTGGCTACCGTGCTGATGCCGGTGCCGGATTCGGTCTGCGTCTTGTCGTAGTGGTGGTAGCCGCCGATGAGGATGTTCGCATCCCCGATGTACAGGCCGGTGTTGAGGGTGGGGGCGGCGGTGCCGGTGTTGGTGATGGTCATGTTGGAACTGCCGGCCGTCGAGGCTCCCATGACATTGCCGGTGCCCAGCACCAGCGTCTCGCCCACGTTGTTGAGCGTGGCCGGGTTGCCCGCGATGACGGTCATCTGGTTGGCCTGCGTGGCCAGCCAGTCGGCGAAGGCGTGGTAGACGCCCACGCTCTGCGTCTGCAGGTTCTGCCCGTAGAGGCGGAACTGCTGCGCCGACGCATCGGCGTATTTCTGACCGTCCTTGTCCTTGAAGTCCTGCGAGCTGGTGGAGCCGCTCATCATGGCGGCCTGCCCCCATTTGGAGCCCTGCATGTAGGTGCCGAAGTCGGTCTGGCTGATGTCGGGCGCGCTGCTGTGCTGAATCGCGCCGCCGATGCGGGCGATGCGGTTGGTGTAGTCCGCGCGCTTGCGCAAAATGGTCTGCATGCCCGCATACAGCTGGCTGATGTACGCGCTCTCGTCCACGCGCAGGTAAAGCGGCGGCGGGCTCCAATACGAGGTCGCGATGTAGGAATAGGGCAGGGTGGCGGTGGTCAGGTCGCGCTGGTACGCGTTGTAATCCCGGGTGGCCCGCAAGTCATCGTAATAGCCGGCCCCCTGCATGCCGTAGACCGGCCGGTTCATGAACAGCATCGAGCCGAGGCGGTAGCGGGCCATCATGTTGCCCACGGCGAAGGTGCTGCCGGCCGCCCCGTAGGTCTGGAACAGCTCCACGCGCGGGTCGGTAATCTCAATCTGGCCGTATTCGGTGCCCTTGATGGTGCTGCGCCGCAATTCGCTGAACACGTCGCCCTTCGCCACCATGGGCGCCCAGGTGTTCTTGGCGTAGTCCGCCATGTCCTCGAAGCGGTAGTCCGGGCCGGAGCGGTTGTAGATGGTCTGCATGTCGCCCAAGCCGATTTTGATTCGCGCCACAGCCCGATCCAGCGTGGCGCCGTCGGTCAGCACGCCCGTCATGATGGAGGGGTTGGCCGCGAAAATCATGCTGGCGTGCGGCGGCAGCTGCGAGAGCGTGCTGGGCGTGACGGTGTATCCCAGCACCGGGTCGTAGGTCACCTGGCCCAAAATCGCCAGCAGGAAGGTGTCGCTGACCTTGGCGCTGGCCGACAAATCGTCGAGGCCGTGCGCGAAGGAGAGGGAGGTGAAAATGTCGTAGCTGTTGCGCCGGTCCGGCTTCTTGTTCACGACGTTGCCGTTCGCGTCGGTGGTGTTGAGCGGCGAGCCCATCTTGCTCCACACGTCATCTGATATGGTGACGATTTGCGGCATGGTGGTGATGGTGGCGCTCGATTGCGGGAAGCGCGCCTGGAAGTTCTGCCAGGCGGCGCGCGCCGAGTCCATGTTGTTGGACAGGTATTGCACCACCAGCTCGTACTTGTCGGCAACCGTCAGCGGCTTTCCCGTGGTGCTGATGAGGATGTGGTTCAGGTTCATCTGCTCGATGAAGGCGTCCAGCGCCTCGCCGTTTCGACCGAAGAGCTGCTGCGCGGCCGCATCTGACATGCCGGTCTTGCGGATTTGGACCAGATACGCGCTGATGGCGTCGCGCACGCTCTGGTCGGTCTCGGTTGTTTGCATGCCGGTGATGGGGTCGGTCGTGGTGCTGTATTTCTGCGCCAGCATTTTGTACAGCTGGTTGTCCACCTCGTTGATGAGGGTGATGGCCGCCATGCGGTTGTAGATGAAGCTGGCGCTGTTCTTGTCCACGCCGTTCTTGAAGGCCTGTTTTACTGTCGAGCTGTCGTCCGCGCCGGCCAGCACGTCGTCCCATATTTTCTGATACGCGGCGTTGCGGCTGTTGGCGTCGTTGGGGTAGAGGCCGCGCAGGTTGTTCCAGATGCGCTGGTCAATCGCCTGAATGGCGTCGAACTGCTGGCTCGCGGTGGTGAAATCGTCCAGGCTGGCCGATTCCAGCTCCAAGAGGCGGGTGTTGAGAAGCGCGATGTCGGAATTGCGCTGGCCCAGCCCCGTCTGGCTGCCCTGCGGGCCGCTCAGATTGGTGCCGGGCTTGATGCCGCCCACAATGGAACTGCCGCCCTGCGTTGGCTGCGTCTGGCTGCCGCCCGTGTTTTGGGGCTGTTGCGTCGGGGCGGGCGGTGCGGGGGCGGAGCCGCCCAGCGCCGTTGCGATGCTCTTCTCCATGTCTTCGGTGGTCTGGGTGGACAGCAGCCGGTAGCCCACCAGCCGCCCATTGCTGTCATGCATTTCGCTCACGGAAATGCCCAGTTTGAAGTTGGTCTCCAAATAGGTCTTCAAGTCGTCCAGCGTGGCCTTGACATAATCCAGCGTGGCCTGATAGGCCTTCTTGGCGTTGCCGGAGGTGAACGGCTTTCCCAAATTGACCTCAATCATGTTGCCGGCCAGCAGGCTCTGCGGCTCCTGCTCGAACCAGCGCTGGGTAAAGGTGAATATCAGGCCCTGGGTGAAGTGCTTGCTGGCGGCATCCGCAAACGCGTTGGAGGCCCCGTAATAGGTTCCATTGCCCAAAAACTGCTCGCGCTGCTCCTGCGTGAGGATGGACTGGGTTGTGTTTTTTCCCGGCTGCTTGAACTGGAAGACAAACATGAACACCCCTCCTCTACCTCATAAAATCAGCAGGACGCTTATTAAATCCTTCGCCCGCCCTTCCGTCATGCGTTTCGTCGAAATCCGCCTGACGGGCCGGGTGCAGGGAGTCGGGTGCCGGATGTGGATAACGGCACAGGCCCGCACTCTTGGTTTGGGTGGCTGGGTCCGAAATGACGACGATGGCTCGGTGCGCGCCCGCCTGGAGGGGGACGGGGAGAAAATCAAGGCCCTGCTGGGCGCGCTCTCCGCCCTTCACGACCCGCTTGGGGTGGACGTGAAAAAACTCGAAGTGGTTCAAGAAGGCGATGCGCCGGGCGAGCCCCAGCCCTTTTCGCTGGCGTTCTGACTATTTCCGCGCTTTCGTTTCCGGCAAGCCCGCCTCCACCGCCAGCCTGTCGGGCGCCTCCCACTCCATCCGAATCTCGGCTTGCTGCCCGGCCCGTTTTTGCAGCAGCCCGGCGAAGTCCCCGGCCAGCTGCTCATAGAACGCCTTGGCGCGCGGCGGCCCCTGCGCGCGCAAGCGCAGCCGCCCGCCTCCCGCTCCGGCGCGCACCCACTCGGCCTCCAGCGCGGGCGGAAAGACGGCCTGCGGGTTGAGGTCGTGCGCGAGGCGGCGGATGTCGGCCAGCGCGTGCAGGCGGCTCTGCAATTCGGCGTGCTCCTGCGCCCGCCCCTCGCCCGGCTTGGCGTGGCCGCGCAGCCCGCGCGCCGTAGCGGAGGAAGGGGGATGGCGAGCCGGGTGCGCGCTTGTTCGAACCGGGAGCTGGCCCAAATGCTTGGCCGCCGCCCGGGAAGTTTCGGACGCCCGGGTCCGTTCGGTTGATTCCGGCCCCCGGTCCGGCCCGTTTGCGTCTTCTCTCGCCTCCGGCCTGGAGAGCGGGCTGTCCAGCAGCGCGCGCTCCACCATCGAGCGCCCGCCCCAGGGCACCACGCGCCATTCCATTCCATCCTCATTATTTTCGGCGTATGTGGAAAGCGGCAAATGCGGCTCCAGCCGCGAAACCAGTCCGGCTAGCGCGTTCTCGATGCGCCGGGCCCCCGCTTTGTCCCGCCCCGGCAGGCGGATGGCGGGCGGCAGCGAGCGGCCGCTGTTTTCGGGTTGGGCCGGATGGCCGCCCATCACCATCCCAACAGCCAAGCGCGCCTCGGCCTCGTCCATTCCCTCTTCCATCAAGACGCGCATCATGCCCGCGCGCGCGGCGCGCAGGCCGCGCTCGCGCTGGGCGAACTGCTGTTCATAATACCGGTCCAGCCCGCTTTCATCAAGTGCTTGGCTGGCCATGTCGTCATCCCCCTATCGCAAGAAGGCCCAGCCCAGAATGGCCCCCACCAGCGCGCAGATGAGGTTGGTGGTGGCCTTGGTGCCGATGCCGCGCTCTTCGAGCACGCCGGCGATGGAGTCGGCCATCGAGCCGGCCGCGCCTACAAGGCCGATGTAGAGAATCATCCACGGGTCAAGGCCGGACATCAGCGCATAGGCGGTCACGCCGATGATGAGCGCCCCGTCCAAACTCATCAGGGTGCCGAATATGGAGATGCAGCCGCTTTCGCCCTTCTTGGCGGGCTTGAAATTGAGCAGCGAGATGGGCTGGCCGCCCAGCACGCCCAGTTCGGATGCAAACTTGTCGGCCGTAATCGCGGCCACCGAGCCCACATAAGCGCCCCAGCCCAAAGCCGGGGAAGCGATGGCGGCCAGCGCCGGCACCAAGCCGTTGGCCAGCACGTTCTCCCAAGAGCGCTCATGCTCGTAGAGGTTCATCTCCCGCTTTTTGGAATATCCGAACTTGGTGGCCCCGACCGAGGCGACGAGAAAGACGAGAAAGATGGGGAAGAAAAGAGCTTGGCCCAAGTGAAGGTCGACGCCCAGCACCAGGGCCCCCAGCACCACGGCCAGCGAGAGGCCGAGTCGGTCCAGCATGGCGGGATTGGTGGCCATCGATTCGGGATAAGGCGCGGAAGTTCAAAAGCGTTGTGCTTGTCTGCCGCTCAAATCATGCGCCCGTCCGCATATTCCATTTCGCCATGCCCCGGGCACAGCAGTTTCCAGTCCACCTGCTCCAATAGTTGCAAACTTTCCTTCATCCGCTCCTCCGCATCCGCATGACCCAAATCGGTGCGCCCATAACTGCCGCCCGCGAATTTGGTGTCGCCGGAAAACAGAAAGCCGCTCTTTTCTTCAAACAGGCACATCGAGCCGGGCGTGTGGCCGGGCGTATGGAGGAGGTTGAAATGAAATCCGCCGAAATCAAACTGCTGGCCGAGCAATGGCTTGGCGTTCTTGGGCACGTTCATGAAGCGCAAGGCCGCATCCTCCTGCGGGTGTATCCACACTTCCGGCCAATCCGGTTTTACGCCGGAAGCATGGTCAAAGTGCCCATGGGTGAGGAAAACCGCGTCCGGCACAAAATCCAGCTGGTCTTTTCCATCTCCAGCATCTATCATCATGGTTTTCTTCTGCTTCTCATCCACAATCAAATAGCGCGTGCAGCACAGCCGCTCCTCGAGGCGCAAAAAGCGCATCGCGGGGAATTTCTTATCGATTGGCTCGAAGTCGGAAATGGAAATCGTTTTCATGCGCTCGCCCAAGCTTTTTTCACTGAATCACGAATTTGCCGCCCGGCAAAAGGCGGGAAACCGCATCCGCTTTCGCACTCAGCATGCCGGCGATTTTTTTGGCGGCCTCCTCTTTCACCACAGGCCCCGGCGAGAGCACAATCTGGTTTTCAAGGGCCAGCGGATGCACGGCCGGAAGGCCGGCCAATTCTCCCCCGCCCATCCGGCCCTCCTCACTCCAGCCCACCTTCAACTTCAATTCCGTTTTGCGGAACCATTCTCGCTCTCCGCTGAGCACGAACGCGCCCCGCCCCACATAGCCGCCGTCCGCGTGCTTGCTCACCTGGTCGGGCTTGAGCGCATACACATCAACCGCCGACACGCCGGTTTTCCAGGCCGAGGAATACGAGGCCGCCCACTGCGCGGCCTCCTTCCTCTCCTGCTCACTCGCTTTCTGCCCGTCTTTCATAATGGTGGCCGGCGCGCCCTGAATGTCGGCATGGAAAAACAAATCCCCCGTCATCAAATGCTTGGCGTAGAGTTCGTCGTTCTGCTTGGCGTCCCGGCCCGCCACCACGCGCCGGCCGCCGGACGTGAGGAAGGTAAGATAGGGGTCATACCAGTGGGATTTCGGCTTCTTGGATTTTTGGGCGGCGCGGGGCGGCGCATGAAGCAGGGATTTGGGGGAGGCATGAGGCGAGGCGGATTTGTCGGATGGCCCAGCGGCGTTTTTTTCTTTTTCCTCTTTCTTTTTCTCCTCTTCCCTCAATTCTTTTTCCGTCTCCTTCATCGCCGCCAGCAGGCCGGCCTTCTTCTCTTTCAGCTTGCGAAGCTCGGCATAGCGCTCCTGCAGATTTTGGCGCACCGTTTTTCCAAGCTCCAGCGAAAGCTCCATCCACCTCTCATCGAACTTGATATCTTATATTCTTTCTCGCCGTATCCGCCCATCAGGTGATACAGTGGCATTCCTGCGCAACTTCATGAAAACGCATTACAAGCATTTCAACTCCGCCGTCGTGGTCGACGCCTCCGAGGCCTACATCGAGCTGTTGGAAAAGAAGAACGGCAAGATGTTCGTCACCCTCGCCGGCGCCATGAGCACGGCCGAGCTGGGGCAATCCTTGGCCGAGATGATTAGGCAGAACAAGGTGCACGCCATCACCTGCACCGGCGCCAATTTGGAAGAGGACGTCTACAACCTCGTGGCCAACAAGCTCTACAAAAGAGTGCCCGGCTACCGCTCGCTGACAGCCGAGCAGGAAATGGAGCTCTACAACCAGGGCTTCAACCGCGTCACCGACACCTGCATTCCCGAAGAGGAAGCCTTCCGCAAAATCGAGCACCACCTGCTCGCCCTCTACCAGAAGGCCGAGGCCGAGGGCAAGCGCTATTTCCCGCACGAATTCTTCTACCAGCTCCTGCTTTCCGGCAAGCTGGAACCCGAATACCAAATCGACCCCAAGAACTCGTGGCTTCTGGCGGCCGCGCAGAAGAACCTGCCCCTGTTCGTGCCCGGCTGGGAAGACTCCACCAACGGCAACATCATCGTGGCGCGCATGATGCAGGGCAAGATAAAATCAACGGCCATGGTGAAAACCGGCCTGGAATACATGCACGCGCTGGTGGGCTGGTACCAGAAAGAGTCCAAAACCGGGCCCATCGGCTTTTTCCAAATCGGCGGCGGCATCGCCGGCGACTTCCCCATCTGCGCCGTGCCGCTCATGACGCAGGATTTGGAAATGGACGTGCCGCGCTGGGGCTATTTCTGCCAAATCTCCGACTCCACCACCAGCTACGGCTCCTACTCCGGCGCCGTGCCCAATGAGAAAATCACCTGGGGCAAGCTGCACATCGACACGCCCAAGTTCGTCATCGAGTCGGATGCGACCATTGTGGCGCCCCTCGTCTTCGGCTATGTGCTGAACTGGTAAGAAGAGAAAGGGCATTCTTCCCCCATCTTCACCCATTTTCCTTTTCCCATACCCATGCCTTTATTTTCCCCCTCTTCCATCTCCCATACATGAAATCTGCCTCCTATTCGGTCCTTGCCCTTCTCCTGCTGGCCGCCTCGCTCTGCGTGCACGCGGCCCTGCCCGCCCAAGTGTCGGGCGTCATCGAGCCGGACATGAGCGTCCAGTCCAACGCCTTGGCCTCGGACGGCGCGACGGTGATGCTTTACACCATCAACGGCGCTCCCGCCTTTCTGGTGGTGAACGACCAGCTGCTCACCGACTCGGCCTCCATCCAATCCTTCCTCGAAAAAGACGTGCGCCTCACCTCCGGCTACAACGACACGCTCGACTCCACCACGGCCGCCTTCTCCACCCTGCAGTCCGTGCGCACCGCGCCGGAGGCGCACTGCGCCCAATACACGGCCGTCGACCGCTTCCCCTGCTTCAACAAGGCCAGCTGCGTCAAGGCCGCGCAGGCCAACCCGCAGACCTCGTCGATGATTAACGCCGAGGGCTTCTGGGAGGCCATGGTGGACTGGCAGGCCCAGCGCGCCGCCTTCAACACCTCCGCCAACGCGCTGGCCGCCACGCTGGCCTCGCCCTCGCCTTCGGCCGATTATGCGGCCTCGGTGCAGGGCAACCTGAGCGCCGTGCGCCGCCAATTCGACGTGTTCATGCACAACGACCTCTACCGCACCCGCTGGGACGCCGACTGCCCCAAGTTCAACCGCTCCACCTGCTTCGAGTTCTGCACCCGCACCAACTGGACGGGCGAGGAGAACTGGAGCGCCATGGAGTCGCAGTGGTACCGCGTCGGCGCCTCGCTGACCTCGCTCAAGGACCAGCCCGCCCGCGCGCAGGCCCTCGCCCAGTCCACGGCGCAGTGGCTGGACTATGCCAAGAACCGCCCGGCGCTCTGGTCGGCCATGGACAGCGAGATGTCGGCGCGCGAGTCCGCGACCGCCATGAATTTCAGCGCGTCTTCCGCCGTGTGGTCCGACCCGGCGCTGGCCTCCGACATCCTCTCATGGAAGCAGTCGCTCAATTCCACCCGCGCGCTGGCCGCCTCGGGCAAAATCCACTCCGCGCTGGCCGCCAAGCCCGTGCTTATCAACCAGTCCGACGCGCTGGAGGACCGCATCGCCGACCACCAGAAGCGGGCGGACCACATCCGCAACAGCCTCAAATCCATCCAGCTGGCCATCGCCTCGCTCAACAAGTCGGGCTCCAACCAGTCCGCCTCGTTTGCCGCCAGCTATGCGGCGCTGGCCTCGGCTTCCGCGCCCCCCATTCCGGCCGCGCAGCTGGCCAATCTGGAAACCCAGTCCGCGCAACTGGAGCAGCTGACCCTCTCCGAAGTGGCCCGCATGCAGCTCAACGCCCCGCCCGCATCGCAGGACAGCGGCGCGGCCGCGCAGGCCATCGTGCAGACCAATGCGAACGCGGGCGCGAAAAGCGGAACCAACGCCTCGGCCTCGGCCAACGCATCCTCTCCCGCCCCGGGCTCCTCCAAGCCCAATTCTTCGCCCCTGCCCTGCGCGCTTCCGGCCGCCGGGCTGGTGATGCTGCTGGGCGTTGCCATTATTAGGCCCAAGCGCGCCTCCTGATGCCATGCGCACCATTCTCATTGACACCAACTTCTGGCTCCTGCCCTTTGAGAAGGGGCTCAACGTGCTGGAGCAGCTGGACCGGCTGTCCGAGGACGAGCCTTGGCAGGCCGGCATCTCCTCGTCGGTAAAGGACGAGCTGGAAGCCATGGCCCGCGGGCCGGCCAACGGCAGGCGGGTGCGCCCCGCCAAGGCCGCGCTTCGCGCGATTGAGCAGCTGCTCGCATCCGGCCGCGCCCGCCTGCTGCCCTACAACGGACCGGCCGACGGCTCGCTCATCACCCTCGCGCTGCAAACCAACGCGTGGGTGGCCACCAACGACCGCGCGCTCAAGGCCCGGCTGAAAGAGAAGAAAATCAAGGTGGTCGTGCTGCGCGACGAGCACAAGCTCGAGTTCGGATAAAAGAAAAGAGAAGAAAGCGAGAATATAAGAAAAAATCAAACGCCGGCCGCGGTGGGGCTGATGCTGTTGGCCCAGGCCCAGAGCAGCATGGCCATCACCCAGAACGCCACGGCCACCATAACGGCCTTGTTTTTGGAAATCCCGTACATGCCGGGCAGCATCTGGGCCAGCACCCACAAGAAGCCCATGTCCACGACGAACTGGGCCGCATCATAGCGGGCCAAGCCGGCGTTGAGGCCCGGCAGCACGGGCGAGAGCACGTTGGCCACCAGCCACAGCGGGTTGAACACCACCAGCATCTTGGTGAGCAGGTGCCACGTCCCCTTCACTTCGCCCTTTCCGCCGGCCAGGCGGGCCATGAGGTGCAGGGTGCCCAAGGTGAGCAGGCCCAGCGCCAGATAGCCGACCGCCACCAGCACGGTGTTGATGACCCACACCATCCAGCCCGGCACTTCCTCGCCGCCCGGCCCCACGAGGCCGGGGCCGATTGCCACCATCAGCGCGACCACCGCGCTGGCGAACACCACGCTGGGCACCAAATTGAGCAGGCCGCTCTTCCAGCCGTGCGGCCGTGCCAGCTCCTCCCCAACGGCATCGGCGGGCCGCATCACCAGATGCGCCGCCTCGCCCAAGAAGCCGCTCAGCGCCTCCATCAGGTCCGCCCGCGGCTGTGTGGCGTCCGCCTTTTTGGCCCCCGGCGAGCCGCGCGAGAGGTCGTAATTGCGTTTTTTGGAATGGTTGGTGGCCATATTCTCTCATCTCCGCACCCCTCAGGGCGGGCGAAGCTTAAAAAAGGCCTTTCATTCTAACCTCTGTCCGTCAGACGACAAATCAGAAAATTAACCTCAAAGAAATTTGTGGGAGGTTCGAAACGTTATGGTAGCGCAAACAATTCCCCTACTCTTTGGCATGGCCATCGAGCCCCTCATGCTGGTCTTTGTCATCAGCATGCTGGGCATCGCGGTAGCCATCTACTTCGCCAAATACGTGCTGGATGCCGAACAGGGCCCGGCCAAGATGCAGGAAATCGCCAACGCCATCCGCGAGGGTGCCGAGGCGTTCATCAAGCGCCAGTACTCCACCATCGCCGTCATGGCGCTGGCGGCCGGCGCGGTGATATACATCTCCTACGCCTTCGTGGCCAACAAGCCCGACATCGCGTTCAAGACCACGTTCTCCTTTTTGGTGGGCGCGGCTTGCTCGGCGATTGCGGGCGTGATTGGCATGTGGATTGCGGTGCGCGCGAATCTGCGCACCGCCGCGGCCGTGGACAAGTCGGTCTCGCACGCCATCACGCTGGCCATGCGCGGCGGCGCCGTCTCCGGCCTGCTGATTGTGGCCATGTCCCTCTTGGGCGTTTCATTGGTGTTCGTGCTTCTGGGCGCGGACCCGCAGACCACGCCCTTCCAAATCGTGGGCTTCGGCTTCGGCGCGTCCTTCGTGGCGCTGTTCGCCCAGGTGGGCGGCGGCATCTACACCAAGGCCGCTGACGTGGGAGCCGATTTGGTCGGCAAAGTGGAAGCCGGCATTCCGGAGGACGACCCCCGCAACCCGGCCGTGATTGCCGATTTGGTGGGCGACAACGTGGGCGACTGCGCAGGGCGCGGCGCCGACCTCTTCGAGTCCACCGCGGCCGAGAACATCGGCGCCATGATCTTGGGCGTCGCGCTCTACCCCGTTTTCGGCATCGCGGGCATCATGTTCCCCCTCGTCGCGCGGGCTTTTGGCATCATCGCCTCCGTCATCGGCGTGATGAGCGTCAAGGCCAGCGAGCATGAGGACCCCATGAACGCCCTCAACCGCGGCTACTACGTCACCTCCATCATCGCGGCCATCCTCTTCTACGTGGCCGTGGCGTGGCTGCTGCAGGGCAACCTGCACTTCTTCGCCGCCGGCATGGTGGGCCTGCTGCTCTCGGTGGCCTTCGTGTACATCACGCAGTACTACACCGAGTACAAGTACCGCCCCGTGAAGTCGATTGCCGAGGCCTCCAAGACGGGCCCGGCGACCAACATCATCGCCGGCTTTGCCGTCGGCCTTGAGAACACCGGACCGGTCGCGATTGTCATCGCGCTGGCCCTGCTCATCGCCTACTGGCTGGGCGACACCTCCGGCGTGGCGCACGGCGGGCTTTACGGCACCGCCATCGCCACCATGGGCATGCTCGCCACGGCGGCCTACATTCTCGCCATGGACACCTTCGGCCCCATCACCGACAATGCCGGCGGCATTGTGGAGATGAGCGGCTCGGCCAAGCATGTGCGCGAGAAGGCGGAGCGCCTCGACGCGGTGGGCAACACCACCAAGGCGCTCACCAAAGGCTATGCCATCGGCTCGGCCGCGCTGGCCGCCTTCCTGCTCTTCTCGGCCTACATGGACGAGGTGAGCAACCTGATTGGCCACACCTTCAACGTGGTCAACATCGCGAACGTGCAGGTCTTCGTGGGGGCCCTCTTGGGCGCCATGCTGGTGTTCCTGTTCTCCGCCCTGTGCATCCGCGCGGTCGGCGACACGGCGCAATACATCATCCAGGACGTGCGCCGCCAGTTCAAGAACAAGGGCATCCTCGACGGAACGGTGAAGCCGGACTACGCCTCGTGCGTGGACCTGACCACCAAGGGCGCGCTGCGCAACATGGTGCTCCCCGGCGCGGTGGCGATTCTGTTCCCCATCATCGTGGGCTGGCTGCTCAAGTATGAGGCCATGGCCGCCTTCCTGATGGTCGGAACGATTGCCGGCATCCTGATGGCGACCGTGCTCAACAACTCGGGCGGCGCCTGGGACAACGCCAAGAAGTATGTCGAGACCGGCGCGCACGGCGGCAAGGGCAGCGAGGTCCACAAGGCCGCGGTGGTCGGCGACACGGTCGGCGACCCCTTCAAGGACACCGCCGGCCCGTCGCTGCACGTGCTCATCAAGATGCTGGCCACCATCACCATGGTGCTGGCCATGCTCTTCATCTGAGCGCGAAAAACAGCCCCCCCTCTTTTCTTTTTATTTTTCAATTATTTTTCCAATTCTCTTTTTTCCCACTAAACTCCCCTTGTTTTAAATTTTCGCCCCATAGGCGCTTTATGGGAGGGCGGGATGTCCGCGTCTGCATCAAGAATCCCATTATCGCCAAAGTCATCACCGATGATTCGCGCCTGGCGAAAAACACGGCGCTCCACTTCGACTTCAACAAGCACCCGCTCCAAGTGGAATGCTATTTCAAGAAAGACTGCCCGTCCAGAAACGGGTGCAACGGGCGCGGCCGGCACACCTGCAAGCAGACGCTGACTTCGAACGATTTGCAAACCGTCGAAATGGGCAAGGGCGTGCAATTCGAGCACACGGGTTAGGCCTTCTGCTTCCCGCCTACTTCTTGCGTCCAGCCACTTTCACGAACTCGAAATCCCGGCCGGCCACGCGCACGATAAGCTCGCTGCCGCCCCGAATCGGCCGGTGCATCTGCCCGTCCACCACCGCATCGGCGCGCGTGCGCCCCACCACCCGCACGCGGCAGACTTCGCGCTCGCCCAACGCCACGGGCTTGAAGAGCCTTCTGTACGGCGCAATGGGCACAATCTGCCATTTGCGCGCCGTGGCCTTCATTTCCCGCCCGCCGGCCGAATAGGCATAGGCCGAGGAGCCGGTGGGGGTGCTGAATATCAGCCCGTCCGCCATGAACATCATGCGCCGCCGCCCGATGCTCAGTTCCAGCTCCAGCACGCGGTGGTACTGGCTGCGCACCACCACCTCGTTGAGCGCGTCGGGCAGCCGCCGGCCGTTGAGGGTGGAGGAAAGCATCAGCCGCTTTTGCGTTCCAAATCCGCCGCGAAGCAGGGGCTCCAGCTCCTTTTTCCACCTCTTCTTGTTGGACTGGCAGATGAAGCTGGTGTCCGAGCCAATGGCCCACACGGGCTTTTTGTAGCGGTTCTTGTTGTACAGGATGGTGCCGTCCCCGCCGATGGTAATCAGGATTTGGGCGTGCTTGGGGCTGACCACGCGCACGCCCCGCGCGCGCAAATAGGCGGCCATCTGGGTGCGCAGGGTTTGCGCGTGCGCCTTGAGCGGATTGGAGGCAAATGCCGCACGGATGAGTTTTTGCATCTTATCTCCTCGCCTAGCCCACCCGGATGGTGAGCGGAATGGTAATCGTCTCGTTCGGCAGGCCCGAGCCGGCCGCGGGGGTGGCGTTGATTTGCAGCCAGCCCGCCCATGTGCCGTTGGTGTTGGAATTGATGCTCAGGCTCGGCGCCTGCTGCGCCCCGGCCGACAGCGTGCCGTTGCTGCCGCCGTATGCGCAGGAGGCCAGTTCGGGGCAGGACAGCGTCTGGCCCAGCACATAGCTCACGTTGGCCTGATTGACGATGGAGAGGTTGGTGCTGTTGCCGCTGCCGGCCTGCATGCGCATGTAGATTCCCGTGACATTGACGGCCAGCAGGCCGGCCGGGCGTATGAGCACGTGCGTGCCGTTGTTGTAGAGGGACATATAGCTCCGTCCGGTGCGCGCCGGCCACTGGCCGCTGACATTGAAGGTCAGGCCGCGGCTGACGTCTCCTATGCCCCCCATATAGAGCTGCATCAGCTTGTCCGAAATCGAGCTGCGGCTCAAATCCACGGTGGGGGGGAACTCCACCACCACCTTGTGCTCGGCCCCCGGGCCGCCGGCCCGCACCTGCTGCGCCTCATCGGCCAGCACCGTGAGCGTGTGCTCGGCCATGCGGTTCTGGGCAATCAGGCTCTGCTGGTTGTATTGGCCCAAGAAAATGACCATCAAAAGGCCCAAAATGAGCAGCAGGGCCCCCAGTATCATGATGTATTCCATCGACACCTGGCCGCTTTTGGTGCGCATGCTTCTGCCTTCTGGGAGGTAGTTTTTAATCCCCTGCTTCCCCATTCCCTCTCATGCAACTGGTCGTCTATCCGCCATTGGGGCCTGCCCTCACGCAGGCGCTGGCGCACGCCCGCGCCGGCGGGGTGGTGGTCTATCCCACCGACACGCTCTACGGGCTTGGCGGGGACGCCACCAATCCGGCCGTGGTATCAAAAGTGATTTTGCTCAAAAGCCGCCCGGCCGACCAGCCGCTTTCGGTCCTGTTCTCGGACTGGAGCGTGGCGCGCGAATATGTGAAAATGGACGCGGCCCTTGAAAAGAAACTGGGCGAGCTCACGCCCGGCCCCTTCACTTTCCTGCTGCCGCTCAAGAACCCCCTGCCTGTCACTTCGAGCCCCATGGTGGGCTGCCGCATCCCGGCGCACGAATTCTGCCTCTCCTGGGCCAAGGGTTTTGGAAAGCCCATCATCACCACCTCCGCCAACCTGCACAAGCGCGCGCCGCCCCACTCGGTGGAGCAGCTGGACGAATCCATCATGGACGGCGCCGACCTGATTGTGGACGGCGGCCCCTGCCCCGGCGGGGTGGGCTCCACCATCATCGACGTGCCCAAAAAGCGCATCTTGCGCGAGGGCGCGGGCTTGGACAAGGCCAAAGAGTGGCTCAAGAAGTTGTAGGAAGAGAGAATCAAATGGAAAAATTCGATTTCGGGCCTGTCTCGCTTTTGCTCACCATTCCCTCTTCGGTCTATCTGCCCAGCGATGATACGGAAATGCTGGCTCAGGCCGCGCAAAGCCAAGTGCCGCCCGGCTCCTCGGTTCTTGAAATCGGCACGGGTTCGGGGGCCGTGATTCTCTCCCTCGCCAAGAGCGGAAAGAAATTCAAACAATTGGTGGCGGTCGACCTCAACCCGGATGCGGTCGAAACGGCCAAGAAAAATGCGAAAGAAAACGAAATCGATTCGAAGTCGGTTTCTTTTCTTCAATCTGATTTGTTTTCCTCCCTCCCCGCCTCCTCCAAATTCGATTTCATCCTCTTCAACCCCCCCTACCTGCCGACCTCCAAACTGGATAAGGTGAAGGGCGCGCTCAACTCGGCTCTGGATGGCGGGCCAGATGGACTGAAGACCGTGCGGCCATTTTTGGCCGAAGCTGGAAAGCATCTGGCGCCGGGGGGCAACATCCTGCTCGTGGTCAGTTCCTTGCAGCCGAAAGACAAATTACAAGCCCTGCTGGCTCGGCACCCGTTCTCCCACTCCGTCCTCTTGTCCAAAAGCTTTTTCTTTGAAAAGCTCGAGATATGGGAATTGAGCCAAAAGGCGTGAGCCCATGCACGAAATCCGCGTCATCACCAAAGGAAAAGACCTCCTTGCCATCGGCCCCAAGACTTTCAAGGAATTCATCACGCCGTTCGTGAAGGAAAAATCCTACTTGTCTGTGCAGAAAGTGCCTACGCTCGCGCAGCAAAGAGCCTGGGTAGCCGCCCGAGCCAAGGAGATTGACAAAAAGGCGCTCTTTTACGTCCTGCTCTTCAGCGACGGGAAGCTGGTTGGCGATTGCTCGGCTCATCTCGCCAGCGAACGCCAATCCGAGCGCCACAACGTGTATTTCGGCCTTGCCATCTCCAAGTCCCATCGGGGCATGGGTTGGGGCGAGAAACTGCTGCGCCGGGCCATAGTCGAAGCCAAGAAGCGCTTCAAGCCCCATCGCATATGGATTGAGCACACGGAAGGCAATCTGCCCGCCAGACGGCTCTATCAAAAAGTTGGTTTTGTCGAAGTCGGACGTCTGAACGAGTATCACAACCATCACGGGCGCTTTGTTGACAAAATCCTGATGCAATACAAGCCCAATTCCAGAACCAAGCCCAACAAGCGCTGATTCTATGCCCAAGCCCAAATTCCGCATCGTTTTAGTGCGCACCGAATACGAGATGAATTTGGGCTCGGCCGCGCGCCTGATGGCCAACTTCGGCCAAAGTCCCCTCTACCTAGTCAAGCCCGACTGCATGGTGGGCTTCACGGCCCGGATGTATGCCAAGCATGCCACGAAATTGCTGGACAAGGCCGTGGTGTGCGACACGCTGGCCCAAGCCACCAAGGGCTGCTCGCTGGTGGTAGGCACCACGGGCGTGCTCAGGCGGCACAAGGACGCCCTGCGCCACCCGCTCATGCTGGAAGAGTTCAGGGAGAAAGTCTATGGGCAGACGTGGAAGCCGGGGCAGGAAATCGCCATACTGTTCGGAGCTGAGGGCAATGGCTTAACGGAGGCCGAATTGCAGGCCTGCGACACCCTCATCACCATCCCCACCGTCAAGCGCTATCCGGTGATGAACCTCTCGCACGCCCTGGCAGCCGTTTTATACGCCCTGTGCGGCCAGCAGAAGAAAGTCCGCCACATCCGCCAAGCGGCCACGGAAGTCGAGAAAAAAGCGCTGGAAGAGAGCTTCGAGCGCCTGGCCGGCCGCTACCCCCTGCGCGAGCGCGACAAGGTCAAATTGGCCTTCCGCCGCGTGCTGGGCCGGGCCCTGCCCGACCAGATGGAAACGAGGGGCCTGCTGATGGTTCTAAGGCAGGCGTTGGAAGAGCTGGAAAAGAAGAATTAACTAAAAAAGGAAAATGAAAGGGGCGCTTATTTCTTGCGCGTCTTGACGATTTTGACTTTGCTCGGAGTGAGCAGAATCTTGTCCTCGTCGATGCGCGCGATGTCGCCGTTGATTTTCGACACATGGCTCTTGATGTTGTCGATAATCATCTTCAGCTTCGCCGCGTTGCGCTTCATGGGCGAGACGTTGAGCAGGATGATGTTGCGGGCTTTGAGCTCCTCCTGAATGACGCCCATGTCGTTCTCGGATTCGAGCGCGATGGGCTTGACGTAGTAGTCGGCCGCCTCGTGCAGCACGTCCACGTTCTCCATCTCGACCGTGTTCATGTACTCTTCGATGTTGAGTTCTTTGCCCATACCAAGTCCCTTACCAATCTTTTCAAAAATGCCCATGATTCCACCTCATGAGAGCTATGGTCGCCCTATATGGCGGCCTATTGCGATGCGCTCATTAATAAGTGTTTTCTTATAAAGCTTTGTCCAGACGAAGACGGGGCCTTAGGGCCCATGCGCGCGGGAGGCTATCCATGCCGACTTTCGATGACATCCTCTCCACTCCAACCCTGTTCACCAACCGGGACGTGCTCTCCCCCCACTGGGTTCCCGAGACGCTGCTTTTCCGCGACAAGGAAATCACCCGCATCATGACGGCCGTGGCGCCCGCGCTCACCGACGAGCGCTCGCGCAACCTTTTCATCTACGGCAAGACCGGCACCGGCAAGACCTGCACCGTGAGAAAGGTGATGGCCGAGTTCGAGGCCCGCAAATCGAGCGCCCGTTCCTGCTACATCAACTGCCGCATGTACAATTCGCGCTACCGCGTGATTCAGAAAATGGCCAAGGACTTCATTCCCGAGCTCGACCGCTCGGGCTTCGGCCTCAACACGCTCTATGAAAAGCTCATGGACTGGGTGGCCTCCGACTCTACCTCCAACCCGCCCCGCGCCCGGCGCGTGGTGGTCATCCTCGACGAGGTGGACATGGTGCGCGACCTGGACGAGCTGCTCTACACCCTCACGCGCATGAACGACGACTTGCAGGGCGGCTCGGTCTCCATCATCGGCATCACCAACAAGCTCTCCTTCAAGGACGCGCTCGACCCGCGCTCCAAGTCCAGCCTGTGCGAAACGGAGATGCTCTTCACCCCCTATGACACCGAGCAGCTGCGCCAGATATTGGCGAATCGCGCCTCGATGGGCTTCAAGGCCGGCGCGGTGGACGACTCGGCCATCAATCTGGCCGCCGCCATCACGGCCGGTGAGACCGGGGATGCGCGCTACGCGCTCAAGCTGCTGCTGCGCGCCGGCGAGCTGGCGGACGAGAAGCATCTGGCGCGCATCACCCACAACGAGGTGGAGGCCGCCCGGCGCTCCGTAGATGTGGATTTGGCGGCCGAAACCATCTCCACCCTGCCGGTGCACCAGCAGCTCGTTCTGCTGGCCGTCTGCAACCTCTCGCTGGAGGGCCAGCGCTACGCCCGCTTGGGCGGCTCGCCAACCGCCTCCGCCGCCCATGAGGAGCGCCCACTCATGTCTGGAGAGGTGTATGAAGAGTATTCGCGCCTGTGCCGGCATTACCGCAAGCCCAAGCGCTCGGCGCGCTGGTATCGCGAGTATTTGAATGATTTGGAAATGCTCGGCCTCATCACCACGGTGGAATCCGGCCGCGGCATGCGCGGGCACACCCGCCTCATCCAGCCCGGCTATTCGCCCTCACAGATGAAGCGCATCATCGAGGCCGGGGCCACCATCAGCGGGCCGGACGACCCCACTTCGGGCGAGGCGCCGGAAGCCGGCGGGCCTTCCTCCACCGGGCCGGGGCGCCCCGGCTCCGGCAAGCCGCCCGCGCCTCCAAAGCAGTCGATTATGGCCTGGTAGGTGTCTGTATGGCTTCTTCGCATTCCCGCATCGCCGACCTCCTCTTCGAGGCCGGCCTGCTCAAGACCGTGTCGCGCACCGGCTGGGAAACCGTGCGCGCGCCGCGCGAATCGGTGGCCGAACACTCGTTCCGCACCGCCATGGTGGGCTGGGTGCTCTCCAAAATGGCCGGATTGGATGAGAAAGAGGAGGCTCTTCTCATCAAGGCCTGCCTCTTCCATGACTTGCATGAGGCGCGCATCGGCGACTTGCACCGCCTCGCCAAACTCTACGGCAAACTGGACGAAAAGAAATGCGAAAAAGACCAGCGGGAAGGGCTGCCCAAAGAAATGAGCCAAGACCTCGAATCCTGCCTGTCCTCTCTTTCTCCCCGCCTGCGGCAATATGCCTACGAGGCCGACAAAATCGAGTGCGCCATCACGGCGAAAGAATACCTGGATGCGGGCTATCGCACGCAAAAGTGGATTGAGCACACCCAAAAAGAGGCGGTGAAAAGCAAGGAGGGAAAAGAGCTGCTACAGGCCATTCTTTCAGCCAATTCCATCGCTTGGTTTATTGACGACCCCAAATGGGATGGGAAGGGAAGGGCGCGCCCCTGATGGCGCCCCCAGTCCCCATCACCCGCCCATCTGCCCGCTCGGGACGGAAGTCCGCAGCAGCAAATCTTCCCCTCCAACGTGGGTCTTGAGAACCACTTCGAGCACGGCCGCCGGCAATCTCTCTTCCATCAAAAGCGGCGCGTCCCCGCCGGCATGGACGGTGGAAATGCAATATGCCACCCGAGTGTGTTTTTTACCGATTCCGCCCTTCACGCCGCCCTCGTGCAGGTAGGGCTCGCACAGCTTCTCGACCAACGGCTTGATTCTTTTTTCCCACTGGCTGCCGTGTTCGCAATGCAGGGCCAGGCGCACCCAAGTCCAGGGAGTTCCCCCTTCCTTCTTGAGGGCCCGCATCGCGCCCGCGCCACCTATTGCCGTCACAATCGCTGATTTCATCTAAACCACCTCTTGAAAAAGCGGCGGCGCTCCGGATATTAATATATATTTCCAAATAAATGGAAATTACAGAAGAAAGTGATGGTATTATAATAACTATTTGGAAAATATTTCCATGGATGAATTCAAGCTCGACGAGAAGGACATCCAGATTCTGGACATCCTGCGCACCGATGCCTCCAAAACCAAAAAACAGATTGCCAAGCGCCTCAACCTGCCCCTCACCACGGTGCACAACCGCATCCGCAAGATGGAGCGGGCGGGCGTCATCACCGGCTATAAGGCCGCCATCGACGCCAAGCGCCTGGGCCTCGACGTGTCGGCCTACATCAGCATCAGCGTGCAATACGCGGGCTGGGACTATTCCCAGACCGATACGGCGAAGAAAATCCGCTCGCTGGAGGGCGTGGAATCGGTCGCCATCGTCGCCGGCGGAACCGACATCGTGGCCAAGGTGCGCAAAAAGAACACGCAGGAACTCAACGATTTCGTGGTCAACCGCCTGCGCAAGATTCCGGGCGTGAACCAGACCACGACGATGGTCATCTTATCCGAATTTGACTAGAAAAAGTAGGTGGATGGGTTCTAACAAACCCCATCCATGATTTCAAGGGCCTTCTTGACCGACATCCCCTCGCGGATGCCCATCTCCTCGGCCCACACCGTCATGTGCTTGATTTTGGCGTGCGAGAAGCCCTCCAGGTCCTTTACGCCGGACACGAAGGCCGCCACATCGCCCAAATGCTCGCAGTTCTGCTTGTCCAGATACGCGCAAGCCACGTATCCTTTCTTGGCCTTCACGACCATCAGGGGCATGTTCCCAAGCGAGAAAAGCATGCCCGTATACTTCCGACCTTCTATGACAACCGTCTGCTCCGTCACGACGCCACCCCATCCTTCGTCTTTTCTACGCAGAGTCAGAATTTCCAAACCTCTCGTTGGTCCCCCAACGGTCCTGTGCTTCGCGGTCCTGCTGCCCCCATCCGGAATGGGCGCGCCGAGCCATCTGATTCGCCTTCTTCTCATAGAGGCGCAAGTGCTTGGCGCAGGACGGGCAGTAGTGCATTTCACGGCGCAGCATGGTGCGCACGTCATCATTGGTCTTCAAATCGGTCGAATAGACCGTCACGCGGTCGTAGGCCAGCGCTTTGTCGCGCGGCACACGCCTCCCGCATGATGCACAATTGACGAGCTTGATGCTTCCTCTGACGCGTCGAGACATATCTACACCTCATTTCTAGCGGTCCCGGATTTTGATTGCATAGCGTCCCGGCGCCTTGGCGCCCAGCTTGGCCGCAATCTCGGATTTGCTGGCATCGAAAATCTGAACCACGGAATTGTAACGCTCGGAGAACTCGGTCCCCCCGCAGATGGGGCAGGCGGCCTCGCTCTCCACGAGCAGATGGCAGGATTTGCAGGCTTTGGTCATGACAACCTACTCCGCGGCCTCCTTGGCCTTGCGCTCCTTCTTCTGCGCCTTGGTCTCCCGCTCGGGGCTCGGGCCGCTCTTCTCGCGCTCGGCCACCCACTCGTCCTTGCCCAGTCCCTCCGGCCTCATGGTGAGGCCGATTTTGGTCTCCGAGAGGCTGGGCTTGAGCGACACGGTGGAGATTTTGGCCAGCACGTGGTCGCCTTTCTTGAGCGATTTCTTGCTCTCCTTGCCCACGAAAGCGGGCAGGCGCTTGTTGTAAGTCAAGAAGTCGTTGGCGATTTGCGAGAGGTGCACGAGCCCTTCAAGCGAGCCCATCTGCAAAAAGGCGCCGAACTCCACCAGCTCGGCCACCTCGGCCTCAATCACTTCATTCACGGCCGGCAGATAGGTGAGCGCCTCGAACTTGACGTCGTAATATGCGGCCGCGTCGGAGGGGATGACCAGCCCGTCGCCCTCCGGAACCACGTTCCAGACCGAGAGCACGATGCCGTTCTCCTTGTCGATGCGCCGCTCGTAGCGCTCGCGCAGGATTTGCCGCAGTCCGTCCGTGAGCTTCATGGTGAAGTTCTGGGCCGGCAGGCGGACCCGGTCGGAAACGGTAATGACTTGATACATGAAATAATCACCAAACAACAAAACGTCCTATCGTCTGTTTATTCTCGACTAATGTTTATAAAATAAGGCGTGGAAGCGGCCGGGGAGGGGGCGGGGGCTTAAATCCGAGTTTCCATCCCGTCCATCGCGGCGGTGCTGCCGGCGAATATCTTTCTCGCCGCGGCCTGCGCCTCCTCGCGCTTCTGTTTGCTTTCATACAAATGCGCCGCGAAATGGGTGAGAAAGAGCTTCTTCACGCCCGCCTCCTTGGCCGCCTGCGCCCCCATTTCGGGATTGAGGTGGGGCCAGGAGGGCGGGCTGGGCGCGCCCGGCAGCAGGCCGCATTCGGTAATCAGCGCGTCCGCGCCGCGCGAGAGCGCCACCAGATTTTCGCAGGGCCCCGTGTCGGTGCAATAGGAAATTATTTTTCCATCCATCTCAAACCGATATCCCCAGCAGGGGTCGGCATGCACCAGGGGGGCGGCGCGCACCGAATACTCGTCGATTTTGTTTTCCCCCTCGCCCAGCTCGCGGATTTCGAGGTCAAAGCCCTGTTTCTTGAGCAGCTCGTAGGGGGCGGTGAAGGGGTTGTTGACCAGCGTGGCCAGCGCCTTTTTGGTGCCCGGCTGGCCGAAAATGCGGAACTTGTTTTTCATCAGCCTGAACTTGGGCTGGATGTGCAGCCCGATGGTGTGGTCCAGATGGAAGTGGGAGAGGAAAATGTCGACCGGCCGCCCGTCCTTCACGTAGTGGTCCAGCCTCCAAATCCCGTCGCCCGCGTCCAGCACGATGTAGCGCTGGGGCGTCTCAATCAGGGCGCACACCGTATTGGCCATCGGCGTGGCGTACCAGCCGTTGGTGCCCAAGAAAACAAGGCGAAGAGGGGTCATTTATTCCCTCCACTTAATCGAGCAGCCGCGGCTGGGCTTGAAGGCGCCCTTCACGATTTTGCCCATTAAAATGTCGTCCAGCGCATTGGCCAAATCCTCGGTCGTGGGCTTGGCCTCCGGGCTCATGGCGTCGTCAATCCTTCCATGATACGCGAGGCGCATGCCCGAATCAAACACGAACGGGTCCGGCGTGCAGGTGGCGCCATACGCCTTGGCCACGGCTTGCGTCTCGTCAAAGAGGTAGGGGAACTTGATGCCGTGCTCGGCGACGAATTTCTTCATGTGCTCATAATCGTCGTCGGGGTATTGGGGGTTGTTATTGGAATTGATGGCGATAAAAGCCACGTTGCGCGGCCGGTAGCGTTCATACAATTTCTTCATGGCCTCCACTTTGGCCAGCACGTAGGGGCAGTGGTTGCACATGAAAATGACCACCACGGCCGTGGCGTTCTCGAATTGGAACAGCTTGTAAGTCTTGCCGTCCGCCCCCATCAGCGAAAATTCGGGGGCCGGCTCGCCCGCTTTCAGCTTTTGGGCCGATTCCATCAGTACCATATCGCATCTCCTCGCCTCCCCCTCGCGGGCAAAGTCCATAAACCCTGCCTCCCCAGTTGTGCCTATTCGTCGAAAAAGGTGCAAAGAAACATTTATTAACTTAAAATACCACATCTATGTGGTGTCTGTGAAGCTGAAATACGCGATGCCGGTTGTCGTGGGGTTTGCTCTGGCCAGCTTCGGCTCTCTCAAGGGCCAGGAAACAATCAACAAGTTCAACCCAAAGCTCATGGCCGATAACGCCAACACCCTCGTTCTCAACAAGCCCGTTTCCGCCTCCAAGCTCATCGACAGCCTCGGGCCGGCCGCCGCCCTCCCCGGCTCTCCGGGCTCCATTTCCAACTCCAACGCCCGGCGCCCGGTGGCCATCGATTCGGCCTATTTGCAGATGCTGCGCGCCGCTTTCCTCGATGAAATCAACCAAATCCGCTCCGAGCAGGGGGCCGTGCCCCTGCGCGAGCACCGCCGTTTCAACTCCGTGGCCCAAAAATACAGCGACACCCTCGCCACCCTGCCCGCCGGCCAGATTTCACACGACGTCACTGAGCAGTCGGGGCGCCTTTCGTGGCTGCTGCCCTATTCGCGCAGCGCGCGCGAGTGCATCCACGTCGAGGCCATGATTCTTCCCGCCTCGCTCTCCGACACGGCCGATGTCATCAAGGCCGTGCGCAATGCGGCCCGCAAGCTGTTCCAAAGCAAAGAGCACGCCCCCGTTATTCTCATGGGCTCAAACGGTTCCGCGTACGGCCTTGGAGGCGTGGGCATCAGCTTCAAGCCGGAATCCGGCGGCTATTCCATGGTGGCGGTGCTCGAAGTGGGCGGCCAGCCCACGCCGACCTGCGCCAACTCCTTTTAGATAAGCGTTTTCCTTGCCGCTTTGCGCTCAAACAGCGTTATAAACCGCCCCTCTGACATCTCCTTATGTGGCTTTTCCAGTCCAATCTCCTGGCGAAAAAGCCCGCTGAACAGCAGGCCTCGCCATTCAATTCCTATTCTCTCATCGACCAGTCCGTGCAGTTGCACGACATTTTCTACTGCGGCTGGGACTATGTCAGCAAGCCCCTGCCGCCCCTCAGCCAGCTCTTCGGCTCGGACACCAAATTCAGCGTCCAGAGCCCCAACCTCTTCACCCTCGCCGACCACCCCTCCCTGCTGTCCTACGAGACGCAGGGCGTGGGCTCCTCTTTCAGCCTGCCCTCCTACCTCGCCGGCTCGCGCTCCAAGGCCCAGTCCGGCCTGCGCGCCGGCCTGGCGCTGGCCGACGTGGACGCGCGCCTGCGGGACTACGGCCCGCTCACGGGGGGCGAGAGCATCGTGCTGCAAATCCCCATCGAGCTTTACGGCGAGAGTGGACTGGCCATCAACCAGACGCTGAAAAACACCCTCAGCGAGGGCATCCGCCGCTCCCTGCGCAAGCAGGCGGGCACGGCCGACATCGACGATTATCTGCAAAAAAACGGCATCCGCATCGAGCTTAGGCCTCTGGAACTGGACGGCCCGGCCTTCGCCTCCTCGCTCTCCAAGCTGGATTTGAGCGCTCCCGAATTCGCCTCCCTGCGCGCCGAGCTGGCCGCGCATTCCAGCCTGCCGCGCGAACTCAAATCCCAAATCGCGGGCGCGGCCGACATGCCGGCCCTGCTCACGCTCCTCAATTCCTGCCCCGGCGCGGTGCAGTTCGAGCAGGGCTACCAGACGCGCTGCCCCGTCCTCAACGCGGTCTTCGACCTCTCGCGCCAGGTGCTCATCTACAACCCGGTGGAATACCGCGTCGACGTCTCAGGGGACGAAATCCGCCTCAAGCTCAAGAACCCGCCCAACTCCCAGGCCCGCCTCGCCAAGCGCTTCGAGGAAATCAACGGCCAGCGAGTCTACATTCTCTACACCGACGTGCAGCCCGGGGCCGAAGTGTCCAAGCCCTGCACGTTCGCGTACCGCGCCGGCGAGACGGAAGCCAGCGTGTGCGACGCGCAGGGCCGCCGCCTGACGCTCAGCTCGATGCTGGCCGACGCGCCGGTGGGCTACAGCCTCGCCCTCTCATCCGACGGCGTCAATGTGGATTACCGCCTCTTCAAGACCGGCGAAACCCGCCGCC
>CABMCD010000013.1 GCA_902384555.1 uncultured archaeon
CTTCGAGGTCATGGCCATGAACGAAACCACCATCATCGTGCACAAGAAGGTCAAGATGAAGAAGCCCGTCCTGGTGGAGGGCCTGCCCGGCATCGGACTGGTGGGCAAGCTGGCCGTCGACCATTTGGTGAAGGAGAAGAAGGCGCTCAAGGTCGCCACCCTCTACTCGCCGCATTTCCCGCATCAGGTCATTATGAGAAAGAGCGGCGTGCTGCGCATGATTCGGCTCAAGTTCTACCACCTGCCCGGCCCCAAGAACGATTTGCTTCTGCTGGCCGGCGACGTGCAGCCCGTGACGTCGGAGGCGCAGTACGAGGTCAATGGAAAAGTGCTGGACTACTTCGCCAAGCACGGCGGCAGGGAAGTCGTCACGCTGGGCGGATACGGCACCGGCAAGCGGGCCGAATTCCCCAAGGTGTTCGGCGCGGCGACGCACAAGAAAGACATTCCAACCTACTCCAAGCACGGCGTGGTGTTCGGCGAGACGCGCGGCTCCATCGTGGGCGCGGCCGGGCTTTTGCTGGGGCTGGGAAGGCTGCGGCACATGCACGGCGTCTGCCTGATGGGCGAAACCCACGGCGGCTACGTGGACCCCAAGTCCGCCATTCAGGTGATTGACTGCCTGGGCAAGATGGTGGGTATGAAGTTCGACACCGCCGCGCTGGCCAAGAAGGCGGCGATGGGGGAGAAGTTCATCAAGAAGATGGAGGCCAAGGCCGCACAGGCGGCGACGGGCGAAGTGTCCAAGCCGACCGGAAGCGACGAGCTGACCTACATCCGCTAGATTTCTTTTCTATTCAACCAGTCCTTTTTCTTTTCGCCTCATTTCCCCGTTTTTGTCCTTCGGATTGAATTTGGGGGGATGCGGGTTGGAAGAAGGAGCATGATGGAGGGGGCAAATGTCCGAAAGCGTGTAATGCGCCCCGGCCGGACACTTTTTCATCCATTTCATGCTCGAGCGCCTTTCGTCTTTCTCTTTTCTCTACTCTTCGATGAGCGACCAGTCCATGGTCAGGTCCAGCTTCTTGGCGGCCGTCTGCAGCTGCTCCTGCACCGAATCGAGGCCTTTTTGCGCCTCCTTGTAGTCGCCGGCCACGATGCCGATTTGGTAGCGCGGCGCGCCCAGATAGTGCATGGAAAGGGTGCAGCCGGCCGGCACTTTCAGGCCCGAGAAGGTCTGGCGGATTTTCATCACGCCGTCAGCCGACCAGGCCGTGAGCTGCACGATGGCGTCCAGCTGGGCGCGGGCGGCGCGGATGCTCTTGGAGGAGACGTTGAGAATCGCCTTGGCCAGGCCCTTCTCGATTTTGACGCCATCGAGGCCGTCCTTGCCTCCCTTGGCCAGCTGCTCGAACGCCTCCATCAGCTCGCCGTATTTGCCTTCCAGCGCCTCGCGTGCGGCGTGCGCCTCGGACGCGGTGCTCTTGGCCTCCTTGACCGCCAGCTCGAAGAGCTTGGTGCCGCGCTTGTCGCGGCGCACCGACTCCAGCTTGCGCTTGCGCTCGGCTTCCGAGACGCGCTTTAAGGAGACGTCGACCTGGCCTTTCTCCAAATCAACGTGATAGACCTTGGCCACGAGGTGCTGGCCCTCGTGCAAAAACTCGTGGATGTTCTTGATCCAGCGCGGCGCGACCTCGCTGATGTGCATGAAGGCCTCCCCGCCGCGGTATTCGTCCAGCGCGCAGAACGCGCCGTAGGGCAGGATTTTCTTTACGGTGGCCAGCACCAGCTCGTCCGCTTCCGGCATCGAGGTCATTTAAGACTCACTCCAGAACCTTGACCAGCGTGGCCTTTTCGGCCAGCTGCACGCGGCCGCCGCGCGGGGTGGCGAGGGGCGCGTTGCACACCAGGCAGGCCACCGGCGTGGTGGCGGCCGAGAAGATGTTCTGCTCGTTGCCGCAGGCGCACTTCACGCGCCAGAATTGGCTTTTGGTTCGTCCTTTCATCAGAATAACCTCGTAAAGAGGATTCGCCAATCAGGCGAACTCCAGTTTCTTCCTCGTCCGCACGCCAATCACGCGCTCGTGCTTCTTCTTGCACTGCGTGCATTCCATGACGATTTTCTGCCGCTTGCCCTGCTTCTTGACCGTCTTTTCGCCGGCACGCTTGCCGCCGTGGCCCAGCAGGGAGCGCTCGTGCTTGCGGGTGCCGATGGCCATGGGCCGCGCGGCTCCCTTGGACACCAGCTTGACCTTGTGGGTGGTGTGGGACTTGCACTTGGGGCAGTAAGTGCGCACTTCCTTTGGATATTTCATAAGCTCTCACCATCTAAGAAGATGATTTGATACGTCGGTTATGGCGGACAAGGTTTATATAGATATTATCGACGGGGGCGGCCGGGAGGGCGGCGGGGTTCTAGCGCTTGGCCAGATTGCCCGACGCCTGCTCGCCCTGCAATTGCGCGAGGGGCAGCTCGTTGAGCAGCTTGGTCATCTTGGCCAGATTGAGCTCCATCTGCATCAGCTCCGGCGGCTCGGGCCCAAACCCGTTGGCCATGCGAAGCTGCTCGGCGTATTTGGTCACGAGGGGGAGGGCGGCCGCGAGCACGTTGTGCAATTGATCGTAAATCTTGGCCAGTTCGGGGTTCTTTTCGGCCGCCTTCTGCAAATCGGTCAGCCGCTTGGAGAACGTCTTGAAATCGCCGTAAGCGGCCGAGGCCGAAAGCGAGGCGCAGAACTCGTTGAAATTGTCCATCGGGTGCCCCACCCGGTCGTTCTCGGTCACCGAGGTGGCGCGGGACTCGTCCACGAGGTTGTTGGTGTAGCTGAAAAGCTCGGTGGGGGAGATGGGGCCGGCATAATAGCTCTTGGAGCCGAAGATGTTCTCCAAAATGCCCTGCTCGGCCGGGCCGAGGTCGTTTTCCAGGCGCAGGAGGTCGTTGATTTGCCGGTCCATGGCCGTGCGGCCCTCCTCCAGCGCCTTGGCTTTGGCCGGGTCGGCCTGCGCCTTCACTTCATCGAGATAGTAGGCCGCATGGAAGGCCTCGTGCAAAAACATCGGGCCCTGCGTCTCGTCGCGCACCACGACGTGGGGATTCTGCTTGCCGGGGGCCGCCTGATTGTTGTAGTCGAAATTGGCGCCAAGGCCGATGGTGGAGTCCAGAACGAGGGTGATGCCGTGCCCGCCGCACCAGTCTTGGATGGCGTCGAACATCTTCTTGGGGGCGGTCGGGAGGTCGGCCATGAAGAAGATTTGGGATAAATGTTTATTATTCAGGCCGTCTCCTCGGCCATCTTGCCCCGCAGCAGGGCGTCGGCCTCGAGAAGGGGCAGCTCCGCCGACTGGCCGGAGGCATAGGGGCCGTAAACGACGTCGTCCTCGCCGCGGTATTCGGGCACGTAGGCCAAAAGCTTGATTTTCTTTTTGGAAGGGGGAGAGGTGGATGTTCCGCCGTTGGGTTCGGAAAGCGATGAAGACCCGGGGCCGTTGGGCTGCGCGCGCGCGGCTTCCAGCCCCGAAGCCGGCAGGGCCGACACCGGCATCGCGGCGGCCGGCAGGGGGTGCATCAGGCTCTCCAGCTGCTCGTCCTCCTGCTTGTACATCTCGCGCAGGCGCACGAAAAGGGCGGTCTCGGAGGCCGTCATGCCCTCCGGCTCGGCCTCGGCCGTGTCCATGCTGGCGCGCATCATCAGCTTCTGGCGGCGCAGCCGCGTCAGCAGGCGGATTTGCTTGCGCGCCATCTCCAATTCGCGCTGCCCTTCGAGGCTGCCGGCGGCCGAGGCGGTGAGACGGGAGATGAGCTCTTGGAGCGAGCGGTGGAAGTCGGACGCCATGGGCGTGAGGCTGTTGGTGGATTTTTCCTCGCGGTAGACGTCGCAAAGCCGGTGATAGGTCCATTCTTCGGCCATGAAAAAGCCTCCCGCAGATATGACAATGCATGGGCGGGCAACTTTAATACGGCTATGGGGTGGGGCGGCAGGTTTATATATGTTAATTCACTAATTATAACACTCAATAACCAATACGGGAGGGTGCATACTGATGAAAATGAACATGAACACCGCGAAAAATACCGGCAAGGTTCTGGCCATCAGCGCGCTGGCCGTCTACGGCGTCAGCCAGATGACGGGCTGCGCGACCAACGGCGACATCGCGCGCCTGAACAAGAAATTTGACTCGCTAGCCGTCATAGTCAATACGAACACCAACACCATCGAGGCCGTGCGCAACGACGTGTCCGACCTGCAGGGCAAGGTCGAGGGCATCATCAGCAACCAAAGCTCGATGGCCCGCCAGCTCAACTCCATGGGCTTCCAAATCAACGACCTCAACGACCGCTTCGAGGCCAACCGGGCCATCATCAACAAAATCGTCAAATCCATCTCGACCGAGTACGGCTACACGCCCGACATCGTCGAGGCCGCCGTGCAGCAGATGGTGGACAGTGTCTCCGAGGTGGCCGTGCGCAAATACAAGCAGCTCACGCCCAAGTACCAGCCCGTGGCGGACAGCGTGCTCAAGGAGGCCATTCAGGCCACCCTGCTGGGCGCCCTCACCAACACCGACTCAACCGGCTACGACAAGGAGTTTGACACCGGCGCGCGCGTCATTGTCAAGAACCGCAAGTTCACGCCCGTGGATATCAAGCCCATTCTGGACGCCTTTGTGGCGGCCAAGGATTACCTGGCGAGCAAGTATCACATCAAGGCCCATGCCTGGTACAGCTATGTGAACGGCTACGACTCGACCGGCAAGCAGGTCAAAGTCAAGGGCAAGGGCGAGAAGGGCGCCAAGTTCGGAATTGACGGCCATGAGACCAAGGTTATCGAGAAATCCGTGGCAGTCTACCTGAACATGCAGGTTCCCGCGGACCTCAAGGAGCTCTACGAGATGGACGCCCCGGCGCCCGCCCAGCAGCCGCAGACCAACGCCATCAAGGGCCAGTAAGCCCTTTTCTTCTTTTTCAATTTTTCATTTTTCATATTTTTGAGCCCTAGCGCCAGCGCGGGCGGACGGGGGGCGGAGAGCCAAAGAACGGGCCGGGAGACCGGCGGGCCGTACAGGAGTAAAAAACCCCCTTTTAGACCCCGTGCCGCAGGAGTTCAGCTTTTAAACCTCCACCCCGTTGCCCATCTCATACGCAGAGGCGTGATGCGATGGACCTGAACAACCTCAACATCCGCTACATTACCTACATCGTGGCCGGCTTTGGCGTCATTGGCGCCATCGGCGCGTTCGGCGGAGCCAACACCAGTTTTGCCCCCATTCTGGCCATCATGTACCTCTTGGGCGCCGGCCTCTCGATTGCGGTGTTCAAGTTCGGCTACTTCATCTTCCCCCTCATCACCAGCCGCACCAAGCATGTGCAAATCATGCAGGACGGCTTCGAAATCCCCCCCGCGCAGGATGTCATCATCAAGCAGTCGGGCAGCGTGTATTACGCCTCCGCGTTTCTGGGCATCCGCATCTACGAGTCCACCTCGGAGAAGACGATGGAGGAAAACGTGGTCTATTCCGAGTATTTCGAGCGCGCCATCTCCTCGGTGCGCTTCCCCGTCAAGTTCGCCATGATGGTCTGCGTGCTGGACATGTCGGCCGAGCGCCTCAAATGGGAAACAAGGCTCGCCGAGGCGAGGCTGAAACTGGGACGCGAGCGCGAGAAGCCCGACCCCGACGTGCTCAAGCTCGACCGCTTCGAGAAGGAAGTGGGCATGTGCGAGCAGCAGCTGCACCGCCTGGTGTCCGGCTTCAAGCCCATGGGGGCCATAACTTATGTGATGACCACCGCGATGGGCATCTCCAAGGAGTCGGCGGCCGCGGCCGCCAAGACGCAGGCCGGCGAGCTGAAGGCCACGCTATCCAACGCGCTCAACGTCGAGGTGGTGATGCTGCAGGGCGACGAGATGCTGCGCTGCTTCGACTGGGAGCGCTTTGTGCCGCCCAACGTCGAGGCCATGGAGAACGCGGTGCTCTAGGGAGCATCGCTTGGCAGCCAAGTGAGATGTGCTATGGGACGTCTGCTCTACCAAGTGGTGGCCAACAAGAACTTGGCCCGGCGAAACTTCTTCGTCCGCCCACCGGAGCCGCCGTCGGAATTCCTCATCAACGACCCCAACGACTCCATCTTCATCGGCTACACCAAGATTTTCCACGTGCCCTTCTCCTGGACGTTTCGGCGCATCACCAACCCGCACATCGCCGTGGTGGGCATCACCGGCGCGGGCAAATCCTATTTCGTGAAGACCTTTCTCACGCGCGCCAACTTCATCTGGGGCACCAGTGCCTTCATCATCGACTGGGCCGGGGAATACAAGGAGTGGGTGAAGCAGGCGGGCGGCAAAATCATCGCCTTGGGCAAGGGCAGCTACATCAACCTCCTCGATTTGGGCGGCATGCGCCCCAACGACCGCATCAAGCAAATCATGCGCACCTTGGGCATCCTCACCGACATCGACCGCTATCCGGAGCAGAAGCGGCTCACCGAGCAGGCCATCGAAAAAGCCTATGTGGCGGCCAAGTTCAAGCTCGATTCCAAGACGCAGAGAGACACGCTGGGCCGGCCGCTGCGGCCCCCCACCCTGCGCGACGTGCAGCGCATTTTGGAGGAAATGCTGGAGGCCGGCACCTACGAGTTTCCGGCCGAATTGGAGAACGCGCTTTACCGCATCAAGCAATTTACAAGAGAAGGCGAGGACTTCTTTGCCCAAGCCTCCACCATCAACCTCGACGAGATGACCAGCACGGGGCTGGTGGATTTGGATTTGTCCGGCCTGCCCGACGAGGTGTTCCGCGCGCTGGCCGGCCTGTCCATGCTGCAGTTCATCAAGGAGAAGATGCGCGAGGAGGGCTGGTCGCCGACGGCCGGCCTCAAGCTCATCGTGGTGCTGGACGAGGCGTGGAAAATCGCCAAGGACGAGAACAGCGATGCCGTCATGGTGGTGCGCGAGGGGCGCAAGTACTCCTTCGGCCTGCTGGTGGCCTCGCAGAACCCGACCGACATTTCCGAGGCCATCTTCTCCAACGTGGGCACCACGTTTATTTTGCGCGTCAAGTTCGAGCGCTTCTTGGACTATTTGCAGTCCTCGCTCAATTTCAGCGACTACATGCGCGGGGAAATCGCGAAACTGGGCGTCGGTCAGGCGGCCGTCAACATGGCTTTCCAGACGACGGCGTCCTTCTCGGAAACCTTTTTAATCGAGAAAATCGTGGGAGAGGAGCCCATGCAGGACTTCTTCCTGGACATGGGGGGCCTGGCGGACCCGGCCCTGGGTGAAGTGGATATGGCCAAATCGGTATCATTCGAGCGCGAGGAGCTGAAAAAGCGCCTGCGCGCCTTCGGTCTGGACGAGACGCATGTGGAGGAAATCGCCACCCTCTTCGGCAAGAAGAACCGCCACCTCGACGTGGTGTCGTTCGTGATATTGCTGGAGCGCTACGGCATCGGCCGGCCCAACATCACCACCTTCCTCAAGGACGTGGGCGTGGAGGACTCCACCATCATCAACATCTTCTCAAAAGCCGACTTCAAGCGCCTCGGCCTCGAGGGCAAGGACATCACGCAGGTCATCCTCGAAGAGGGCGCGGGCAGCGGGTGAGCATTATGGCGGAAGCATGCATTATGTGCCACGAATTCAAGAGCGGCCAGCCGGTGGAGGACACGCTGGTGGTGCGCTCCCTGCGCAGGCTCAAGGCCGGCTTTGCCCCCGTGCAGATGCTGTGGGGCAAGCCGTCGGGCAACACGCTCGTGGTCTGTTCCGCCTGCCTCGAAAAGCACGCCAAGCGGCGCAAGGCCTACGAGGGCAAGGTCCTGCTGCACGCCGTGATTGCGGGCGCGCTGCTGCTCTTCCTCATCGCCCTGCCCTTCCTGGCCGGCACCTTCCAGCTGGGCTCCATCTTGGTGGGCATCCTGCTGGCCGCGCTGCTGATGTGCCTGCCCCTGCTCGACTACGTGCCGCCGCTGCAAGGCGACATGGCGATGCCGAAAGAAACCGCTGCCGGCCATGCGCCAACGGCCCCGATGCCCGCCGCGCCCGCATCCTCGGCAGTCTGGTCGATGGGAGCGGGCGGTTCGCAGACGCAGGCGGCCCGAAGCGAGAGCGCTCCGATGGCCGGCATGGCGGGCGCGGGCGGCATGGCGCATGAAGAAGAGCCCGGCGCAGGCAGGGCGGCCAAGGCCCGTTCGGGTTCGGCGGCCAAGTCCCGCCGGACATCGGGCTCCGCTTCGCGCAAGGCGCATCCCAAATCCAGCACGGCCCGCAGGGCCGGCCGGCGATAACCATGGCCATCCAGCCCATGCCCGAGCCCGGCTCGAACGGGGGCGCGCCTCAAAACCCGTCCGGCCAGCCGGTGCCGGCCAGCGCATCGGTGCGCGGCTTCCGCCTGCTCGCGCGCCGCGAGACGGGGCCGGAACAGCTGATGCAGGCCTTCTCCAGCCTCACCTTCCTCAAGATGGCGACCGATGCGGCCGACCCGCAGACGCTGCTCGTGCTCAACATCGAGTCGCGGGACATCTCCAACAACCCCTACGTGTTCTCCATCTGCTATTTCAGGCCCACCGCCATCGACGTGATTTACACCATCCCGCCCGGCGGCTCGCCGAAACTGCGGCGCCTGGAGATGGTGAAATTCCTCTTCAACCTGCTCACGCTCTCCTCCGACCAGTACGGCGTGGACATGCGCCACCTCTACCAGTTTTTGGAGAGCACGCTGGATGACATGAACCAGTACGTGTCCTCCGACTACCAGAAAATCTACTCGCTCTACGACAGCCTGCAGGCCGAAACGGGCGGCTACAAGAAGAAAATCAAGGACCTCGCGGCGGCCGTCAATTCGCTGACCAAGGACAACTACGAGCTCAAGAACCGCCAGGACGAGCTGACGCTGCGCCTGCAAAGCCTCGAGCGCTACTCGGACGACGTGCTGGCCGTCAAGGTGCAGTCCTGGCTGGCCGAGCATTCGGGGGAAATCAACCTCTCCGACTTCGCGGCCGTGAACGGCGTGAGCGAGGCGCGGGTGGAGCAAATCCTCAACCAGCTGGTGTCCGCCGGATACCTTGAAACGCGCAAGTGAGTCCATGGCTTCGCCGACCGATCCATTGGAACAGCTGCGGGTGACCAAGAACGCCTACTTCTTCAACCTGCGGCGCAAGTACACGCCGGTCGCGCACTACATTATCAAGAAAAGCCACGGCCTCAATCCGCTCGCCGCCTACTTGGGCGCCACGGCCAAGCCCAAGCTGCCCCCGCGCGGGGGCGCGGCGCGCCAGAAGGCCGAGGCCGAAGCCGGCGCGGGCGGGCCCAGCTTCCTGTCCGCCATCCTCAAGACCATGGCCGTGTTCTTCATCATCATCATGCTGGCCGGGGCCGGACTCATCCTGTGGGTGAACGCCAATACCCCGCGCGTCGAGCCCGTGCCGCCCGTTCCCACGAGCGGGTTCATCGGCGGGCTGGAAGTGCGGCCGCTCATTCTGGACATGCTCACCGCCGGCACGCGCAGCCAGATACAGGCCCAGCCCTACGCCCAATTCGATTATGCGGCCCGCAACCTGTCCGGGTTTTGGGTGGACGCGCGCCTCTATTCCTCCGCGCCCTCGCGGCAGGTGTTCATTTTGCAATACCCGCGCATCGGCGACTCCACCTGGCCGCAGTTCAGGACGGGGCTGGAGGAGAATTTGCGCGCGCGGGGCTGGCCGCTCTCCGACATCCGCATCGAGGACCTCCGCGACATGCCGGGCGGCAGCACCCTCATCATCCCCACCGGCTTTCTGCCCCAGGCCATGCTGGACGGCAGCGGGCGCGCGCCCTCGCCGGTGGAGCTGGCCAGCCGCGGCGTGAGCGTGATTTACATCGGACAGCCCATGGACCGCCTGCTGGACAGCGGCGGGCGGCCGGTGAGCGCCCCGCCGGGCGCGGTCAGCGGGCTGGGCCTGAACTTTGACGACTCCAGCCGGCCCGCCTCCGTCGCGCCCTGGCGCATGGGCGCGCCGCTCTACACCGTGAGCAGCAAGCGCTACGGGCTGGGCAGCTATTACGGCTCGGTCAGCGGGCTGGCCGTCGGAAAGGGATTCCTGCTTTTCGTGCCCCAGACGCTGGAGGGCGGCTGGCCGCAGGACGGCGCGGCGGCCGCACAGGACATCGCGACGCTGGTGGCCGAGGAGCCCTACCGACCCGTATTGTCAGGAGCGCAATGGGCGCCGGCCGCCTCCCCGCCGGGCAGCGGGCGCGCCAGCCTGTTCTTCGACCCGGCCATCGCGCCGCAGGGAGGCATCCTGCGCCTGCGCTTCTACCTCAACGACACGGGCTCGCGCGCCGAGCAGCTGGTGGTGGACTGGCCCATCAAGAAGGAAAGCAGCGGCGACCTCTTCCTCGACGGCAGCAGCATTCTGGTGCCCAAATATTTGGGCGGCGGCGACAAGTACGTCGAGCTGGACCCCAACGACGCCGAGGGCAAGGCCACCACGCTCTATCTGGAGCTGGAGCAGGACGGGCAGACCTACGGCCGCGCGCCGGTCGGCTCCGGCCCCGTCTACACCAACATTCCCACCACCACGACCTTCTCTGCCGACGCGCCCACGGGCGCCTATGTGCTGCGCCTGGTGGACAACTACAACCGCATCTACGCCGCCACGCGCGTGTGGGTGCCGCAGCTGGACGTGCTGGGCCCCGATGCGGCCGCCGTGTGGCGTGCGCGGGGGCTGAACTACGGCACCTCCTACGCGTTCGCGACGGGGCAGTTCCGCTTCCTCTTCACCTCCGACGGCCAGCCCCGCCCGGTGCCGGCGGTCAATGTCACCCTCCAGGGACCCACCCCGTCGATGAACGGCGCGGCGCAGAGCTTCGGCGGGCAGGACAACATCGCCTATGCCTTCAAGCGCGACTTTGTGCGCGGCAACTACACCTTCCTCTTCGATTTCGGGCACGACTACAGCCGCAGCGTCACGCTCTACTACTACGTGCGCCCGCAGCTGTGGGAGCGCGGCGACGTGGTGGGCCTGGGCGCCGTGGCGGCCATCATCTTCGCGCTGGGCTTCTACGTGAGCAAGGTGCGCACCGACAAGCTGCTCTACTCCCTCGACATCCCCGACTTCCCGCCCCAGTCGGTGCTCAAGGTCAAGCTCACGCCGCGGCAGGTGCTGGGCCTCTTCGAGCAAATCAACCGCGACTATGCGTGGGAGCGCATGCCGCTCAAGGCCGAGGAGCTGCGCAACGGCTTCCGCAAGGTCAATTCGGGCGGCAAGCCGGTGATGATTGGCGACTACAACCTTCAGCGCATCCTCGACACCCTGCACGAGCGCAAGCTGGTGGTGGAGGAGCTGGGCTACTGGATGCCCACCAACTGGCTGCGCGAGAGCGGGAATGAAACGAAAGGCGGCGCGGAGGGCGCGGCGGCCGCCCCGCCCACGGCTCGCCGGCTCGCCATGTTCCGCTCCCTGCGCGATTTGTTCGTGACGCACGCCGTGCGCTTCTCCAAGCTGCGCGCGCTGCCCAGCTGCGACGTCAAGGCCATCATCGGCAGCGCGGAATACTACCTGCACCTCTACGAGGGAGACCAGGAAATCATCGTGCGCGCGCTCTCCTCCGCGGACGCGGGCTCGACCTGGATCGTGTTCAAGGATGCGGACGAGCGCGAGGACTTCGAGTCCAGCCTGCACTCGGCCGCCGCCGCGCCGCTGGCGCTCAAGCTGCAAATCGCCAACCGCCGCGTGCGCCTCATCACGTTGGACGAGCTGCCCGGCCTGCTCAAGAGCCTCAAGGTAAGATGAGCCGGGCGGGGAAAAAGAAAACGGAGATGATGGAATGGGTTGTTTCACGGCTCCGGCCGCAGTGGGCGTGTTGACGGCCCTGTTCGGCAAGCGCCTGCCCGCTCGCCTGCATATGGGCTGGCTCAACGCCATGATTTGGGGCGGCGCGGCCGCGCTGGCGGTGGAGCATGTTGCGCACGGCGAGCTGGTGCCCGGGCCCCCGTTCCTGACGGCCATGGCCAGCCCGGCCGGGGCGGCCGGCCTGCTGCACGAAATCGCATGGGTGGGCATCCCCATGACGCTGGCGCTGCTGGCCGCGGGGGCCGCGATGGTGCTGGTTTATGAGAAAATGATAATGACGAGAAAAACAGGGCGGGACGCGGTGGCGCAGTTGCGGGGGATTTATTCCAAATACAAGTTCGGCCTGCTGGCCCTGATGCTGGCCGGAACCGCCATCATGGTGCTGGTGGACCGCGGCATGGGCTGGCTGGGCGGCGCGCCGTTCTGGGAATGGACCGCGACGGGGATGGTCTCGTCGGGTGCGCTCTTGGGCGTGCAGATGCTGCTGCCCGCGCTGCTGATTTGGATGGGAGCCGTGGTTTTGCAAAAAAAGGAAGCCGGGCGCGCGCGGACGTCCGCCTGATTTCGAGGGGTTTTCAGGACCCGAGCACGTTTTTGTATATGCGGAGCAGGCGCGCGGTGCAGCTGGGAATGGAGTGCGCTTGGGCCACTTCGCGCGAACCCTTGGCGTATTTGGCGCGCCGCTCGCACAATTTTCGCACCACTTCCAGCGCCTGAAGCGAGTCGTCTTCGAACTGCTCGCCGCTCTTGCCCGGATGCACCACTTCGGCCATGGCCGTGCCTTTGCGCACCGCGGCCGGCGTGCCGCAGGCCATGGACTCCAATACCGTGAGCCCCTGCGTCTCAAACAGCGAGGGCTGAATGGTGCAGGAGGCGGAGCGGTAGAGCGCGGGCAGGCGCGAATCCGCCACCCGGCCCAGAAAACGAACATGGGATTGCAGGCGGAGGCGCTCGGCGCGCTCCTCCAGCGTTTCGCGATACGGCCCGTCGCCGGCCAGCACCAGTTGCGCGCCCCATTCTTTCCACTCCTTGAGCGCCGCCAGCTCGAGCAGGAAATCGAGGTTCTTTTCCTTGGCCATGCGGCCCACGAACAGGACGGTCTGCGGGCGGCTCTTCTTCGCGCCCGGCGGCCCGCTTTTTTCCTTTTTCATCCGGCCCGGCTTGAAAAATTCCGTATTGACGGGGTTGGGCAGCACCTCGGCTTCGAGGCCCTCCTCGCGCAGGGTGCGCGCCAAAAAGCGGCTGGGCGCAAGGAGGTGGTCGAAGGGGCCGTAGAACCAGCGCAGGTAATCCCACATGCGCCGGCCCGTCCAGCCCTCCAGATGCGCGATGGGCATGATGTAGTGCGCGGCCTGCGGAACGAGCGTATGAAAAGTGCCGACGAGCGGAACATTTGTTTTGGCGGCCGCGCGCCGGGCCGCCAGCCCCATCTTGACCATGGCGTGGCTGTGGATGAGGTCGGGCGCGAACGCCTGGGCCTCGCGCACCAGCCCCTCCTCGTGCAGGGGGATGCGGTATTGGGGGTAGGCGGGAAAGGAGATGGAGGGCGCATAGGCCACCCCCTCCTCGCGCTCGCGCGGCTGGGCCGGGGCGGGGGCGAAGATTTTGACGCGGTGGCGGGCGGCGCGAAGGCCGTCACTGAACGAGTCCACCGAGCGCACCACGCCGTCGAGGCTGGGATGGTAGGTGTCGCTGAAGAACGCCACGCGCATAGGCGCGCTTTTCGGCGGCAACTATTTTAACCCTCCATGCATTGGGATGCAAAAGGCGGAATGAAAAGAGGGCATGAGATGGAACATGACACGATGGCGCGCGCGGCACGGCTGGCCGGGTTGTGGATGAGTCTCCTCTTGCTGGCCCTTCCCGCCCTGCACGCCACCACGGTGCTGGTCAACTCGCAGAACTACGAGGATGTCATGGCCGCTTCGGTGTATGCGGCCGCGAACGGGGATACGCTGGCCTTCGCCATCACGCCCGCGCAGGCCGTGTTCGTCACCCACTATTATACTTCAGTCAAAACCGACCCCGTGGTCTATTTGGAGGGCAGCAAGACCATCCTGCCCAACATGGCGACGCTGCTGCGCCAGACCGGCCTGCGCAACCTCACCGTGGTGCAGGGCCAGCCGGTGCAGGAATGGGTGGCCGACCAGTTCCCGCGCAAGCAGGCCATCCTGGTGGGAGGCGGTTACGGGCAGGACGCCCTGTCGCTGGCGCCCTATGCGGCCCTCACCAAATCCCCCCTCTTCTTCGTGGACGAGCCCAGCCGGGCCGGGCCGGTGCTGGACGCGATTGCCAGCCGCGGCTACGCCTCCACCCTCATCTACGGGCAGGTGGCCTCGCAGCTCACGCCTGAGCAGACCGCGAAACTGCCCGAACCGCAGACCATCGACACCGGCAGCCGCTACACCAACAACATGGAAATCGTGCGCCGCTTCGAGCAAATCAGGCCGGCGCGGCAGGCCATGTTCGTTTCCGGCTACTCGTTCGAGAAGTCCATGGTGGACGCCAGCTACCCCATCGTGCTGGTGGGCCGCTCCAGCGTGCCCAATGATTTGGCCGATTTCCTCAAGAAGCAGAACATCACCTCCGGCGTGGTGTTTTCCGGAGACTCGACCGACCCCAGCCAGCAGTCCTCCATCGTGGACGGCATGGCTTCCCTGCGCGCGCTCTATCCGGAACTGGCCGTGTTCATCAAGTTCGGCGAGGGCTATGCCGGGGTGAACCAGGCCCTGCCGCTCATGGTGATGCCCCTGCCCTCGCCCACCGTGTCGCTGCAGGTGCTCAACCTCAGCTACAACGTCGGAGCCAAGCGCTTCGAGCTGAGGGTGGCCAACGCCGGCGACTTCATCTACCTCTCCTCCGGCGTGTTCGTGAGCGGCGTGGGCTCGGCCGACTCCTCGCAAATCTCCCTCGCGCCGAACCAGACCACCACGGTGGGCATTCCCCTCGACGCCTCTTCCGCCATCGTGTCGGGCCACATCCCGGCCGCGGACGTGACGGTGAATTACGGCGAGGACGCGGGCCTGCTGGACAACGTGGACACCGTCTCCTTCACCAACATCCCCCTCTCCACCTACTCCGACAATTCCACCCTGACGCTGGTGCGCGTCACCTATTCCTCCGACCAGAAGGCCTTCCAGCTGCAGATGCAGGGCGACGGCTGGGTGTCGGGCACCCTGCGCTTCGTGATTCAGGGCCGGCCGGTGGTGCTGGATTTGCCCCTGCAGGAAATCCACGGGGCGGGCATCGTGCAGGTCAAATACCTGCTCTCCTCCGACGAGGAGGCGTATGTGAACGGGCTGGCGGCCGACTACTTTTTGCGCACCGGCAGCCGCTCGGACGTCCTGCTGCGCGAGCAGCGGGGCCAAAGCCCGGTGGCCGTGTCGCGGCCGCTGGCGCTGGCCGACAACGGAGCGGCCCTTCCGGCCGGCAGCCCGCCCTGGGCCATGGTATGCATCGGCGTGGTGCTGGTGGTGGGCGCGCTGGTGGCCGTGCGCTACTTCCTCTCGCGCCAGGACAGCTTTGAGTGAAACGGCCCAAGAAGCGCCGGCGGGCTGCCGGCCGGGGCCGGATGGCTTAAAAACATTCTGAGGCGTGAAACAACCCATGGAATCGTCGAAGATGGTGGTTAGCGTGATGCCTCGCATACTCTACGTTCTGGCAGCCGTGCTGGCAGTGGGCGGCCTGCTGGTGGCCGCGCCGGTCGGCGCCGAAGTCAACGCCGGCACGCCCGTCACGCTGGGCTCCGGCCCCGTGGGCTCGGTCGAGGCGTGGGGCGGCAACGTCACCTTCGTCAATTTGCAAATCAACTCCACCACGCTGCACTGGCAGGCGTTCTACGGCAACATCACCGCCGGCCTGCGCCTGGCCTCCAACCAGAGCGGCACCACCTACACCGTGAAATCCTGGACGGTGGACTCCTTGCGCGGCGTGGTGTTCGTGTCGCGTTCCAGCAACATCAATTTCGCCAACCTCTCCTCCGTGGACCCGGCCATCAACAGCCTGGACACCGCCTTCCCCTTCCTTTCCGGCGCGAACGACAGGGCCAACAACACCGGCAGCGACAACGCCAACCCGGCCATGACGGTGGGCCCCTACAGCATCACGGCCGGCAGCCGGCCCATCATCCAGACCAACAACGGCCAGAACCAGGCCAGCTGGACGCAGGTGGTGCTCAACTACGGAGACGTCACGTCGGCCGAGGATTACGTGTTCGCCGTGCCCATCAACGCCTCCGGCAACGCCTACGACAACAGCTCGGCCAACTATCAGGTCATGGTGCCGGCCAACGCAACGGTCGGCAGTTCGGTGACCTATTACTTCTACGGCGAAATCCAGTAAGCTGACGAGTGCGTTTTCTTTTTTCCAATTTTGCAGTTTCAAACAAGTTGGGGTGATGATGTTGGGGATCCGCGCGTGGGCGGCTTGCATGCTGTCCCTTCTTCTGCTCGGCACGATGGCCGCAACCGGCTCGGCAGCGGCCGGATCCAAACCCTGGGTCATCGTGAATTCCCAAAGTTATCAGGACGTGGTGGGCGGGGCGGTTTATGCAGCCCAGATGAACGCCTCCTACATGTTCGTGCTCACCCCCAGCCACGGGGAATACCTGGCCCGCTTCTTCCGCAACTCGACCGACTCCATCCAGTATTTCGAATCCGCCGCGCCGGTGTCAAATGACTTGGGGGCCGCCCTGCCCAAGGAATCGCTGAGCGTGCGGAAGCTGGACAGCCTCTGGCCGTATTTCGCGGCTCAAAGCCCGCAGAAGTCGGCCATCCTGCTCTCGGATTCGGACGGACGGGAGGCCGTGTCGGCCGCCCCCTACGCCGCCCTGACGGGCGCAGGCC
>CABMCD010000014.1 GCA_902384555.1 uncultured archaeon
CGCCCTTGCCGCATCCGTCGATGCCCTCATGTTCTATGAACGGGTATGCCATTGTCTGTTGTTGTAGTGGGCGTGGGTTAAATTCGGTGGGCGTGGCAAGATGGATATGGCCTACAGCCTTTGCTCTTCGTGCCGGGTCCGCCATCCCCGCCATCCGGACGTTTCCCCGGCCCCGGCTCCCTCCGCCTGCTTCATCTGCCAGGGCGTGCTGGAGCAGATGCCGCAGCTGATAGAGCAGGCGCTCGCTTCGGCTTCCAACAAGCAATGGGCCTCTTTCATGGTGCAAACCACCTTCTCCCGCCCCCTCATGGCGCGCGAAGAGGAAATCATCGACGGCGAGCCGCTGGAGGGCGTCACGGTCATCAAAAACCAGGCCAACCGCCTCGCGGGCGAGCTGTTCGAGAAAAAAACCGCCAAGCCCTATGCCCCCGACGGCGAAATCGCCTTCAAGCTGGATTTCAAAAACCTCAAAGGCTCGGCCACCGCCGCCCCCATCTTCATCTTCGGCCATTACATCAAGAAGTCGCGCACCTGGTGCCAGCACGACTGGGCCTGCATGGCCTGCCGCGGGCGCGGCTGCCCCAAATGCCATTACCACAAGCAGGAGTATCCGGCCATCGAATCGGCTTTGCGCGAAATATTTGTGCCTGCGTTTGGGGCATCGGACGGCTACCTGCACGCCTCCGGCCGCGAAGACGTCGATGTGATGTGTCTGGCCACGGGTCGGCCTTTTGTGATTGAGCTGCTGCAGCCGCAGAAACGGGAAGCGGATTTGCCTGCTCTTGCGTCCGCCCTTTCAGCCAAATTCCCCCTCGAGGTGCATGACCTCAAATATGTCCAGCCCTTCTGGCCGGGCACCATTTGCACCTCTCACTTCGACAAGCATTACCGCGCGTGGGTGAAGGCGGACCGGGAGTTGACGGGTGAAGATTGGAAAACCATCGAGGCCGCGCTTCCCATTCGTGTCAAGCAGCAGACGCCGGTCCGGGTGCTGCGCCGGCGCGCCGATTTGGTCCGGCCCCGCCACGTGTATTCCATTTCTCCGGTCTCTCTTTCTCCCAACGAGTGGGTGCTGGACATTTTCGCCGAAGCCGGCACCTACATCAAGGAGCTGATTCACGGCGACGGCGGGCGCACCCAGCCCTCCTTCACCTCGCTGCTCAAAACCCCCTGCAAATGCGCGCAGCTGGACGTGATGGGCGTGGAAGATGCCTTTGTCCAGACTTTGAATGACGGGCCGAAAAGATTTGTGGAGTGAGGGCCCGCCCACCTCCGCCACTCCTCCGCCCTTCCCATCACTCTTTTATTTCCCCCCATCCTGCCTCTTGCATGGACATTCTCTTCGGCACCGACATCACGCTTCCCTTCGAATGGCTGCGCATCGGCTTGGCTGTTTTAGGAACGGCCGCGTGCGCCTATTACGATTTGTTCAACAACAAGAACGTGCCCGAGCGCCTGCTGCAGGCTTTCTTGGGCCTTTCGCTCCTCGTATGCATTGTGGCTTACGACCCGATTGCCACGCCCTATGGATTAGTGGCGGGCGCCATCCTTTTCATCGGCAATTACATTCTCTACAAAACCGGCTATTTGGGCGGTGCCGACGTGCCCATCCTCACGGCCATTGCACTGCTGCTGCCCTCCCAGCCCACTGCCTTGCTGCTGGACAAGACCACGGCTTGGGCCACCTTCCCCTTCATCATCCACGTGCTCACCGCGGCCTTCCTGACCTTCATGCTGCACCTGCTGGCCAAGACCGTGCCCTATGCCATCAAGAGCCTCAAGCCGGGCGCAATAAAGGCCGAGCAGTGGTTTGGCGCATTCGCCATCGTCATTTCCTATGGGATTCTGGCTTTTGTGATGAGCTCGATGCCGCTCTTGGGCGGAGCCTACATCATCTTCCTCGCGTTATTGGCTGCGGTAAGCGTGTATTTCGTGCTGTTCCGCACGGCGATTAATGACTCCATGATTGAGTGGGTGCCGGCCAAGAAAGTGCAGGTGGAGGACATCATCGCGCCTGACAAGATGGACGCTCAAACGGTCAAGAAGTATGCGATTGGCCGTTTGGTGGATGAGGCGGAACACAAGCGTTTGCAGCAGGTGAAGGAGAAAATCCCGGTCTATTCCGGCCTGCTGCCTTTTGTGCCGCACTTATTGCTGGGATTGATTATCTCGCTGCTGTTCGGGAATATTTTGTTTGTTTTGGCCGGGATAGGCGGGCCGGTCGGGTTCTAGAAGAACGCCCCCAATCCGCTCTGTTTTCCCCCTCTTTTCAAATCCTCTTCTTCCACGCCCAGCTCCTTCAATATCTTCAGCACCGTCGGCACAATCTGGTGGTCAATGTAATAGTCCGGGTCGTAGTCTTTGGCGTATTCCAGCACTTCAGCCTTGTCTGACACCGAAGTCTTGGAGCTGGATTTGGCCTGCACCACCTTCAATTTCTTGCAAGGCTCATACAGCGCGGGGTTCATGCTCGAGCTTCGGGTGATGACAAAGCGCACCACGGCCCCCTGCCCCATTTTCTCGTTCTTGGTCTTGGAATTGTATTTGAGCGCGGCCGCCAGTTCGGGCGATTTCACTTCATAGCCGTCAATGCCTTTCACCAACTGCGTCTCAATCACGAATTTTTCCAGCGGCATCTTGCCCGAGCGGATTTGCTCAATCACTTCGCGCACAATCTTGACCGCCCGCTCCTTCGAGCCGTCCTTGAGAATGGCTTCCAGCACTTTTCTCTGCGTCTCGCGCGCCACCACCGACCAATCGCGCCTGACCAGCTCAAAGCCGCGAATCTTGATTCTCCCCTTGTCGTCAATCAGGGCGTATTTCTTCTTGGCGCCGGTGGAGGCCGATTTGGAGGGCCCGCCGCTCTCATTCGGGCTTCCGACTGCCTTGGCCGCGCTTCCAGCCACCTTCTTGGACACGAACACGCCGCGCGGGTAGAAGGCTTCCAATTCCAATTCCATGCCGGCGGGCAAATCGGCATTGACATGCTTCATCCAAGCCAGCACATCCTCTTTCTTCTTCTCGCCCATGAGCAAAAAGCACGAATCGGTGTCCTGATACAGCAGCTTGAAGCCGGCCTTTTCCGCCTTCTCACCGGTCTGCATGATGTAGTGCCGGCCCCAAGCCGTCACCGACTCGGCCGCCTCGCGCGAATAATAGCGCGAGCGCGAGAAGGCCAGATAGCCGTAGTACGAATTGGCCAGAATTTTCAGCGACTGCTGGCGCGCGAACATGGCGCGGTACTCATCACTGCCGGGCTCCAGCTTCTTCAATTTGTCTTTCAGCTCGGCGCGCGCCTTCACCACTTTGGCCAGCACGTCGGGGATGAGGCCATGGTGCTTTTTGCAGAAATGCGCGCCGGTGGGCGAGCGGTAGCCGTCGTCTTTGCAGCAGGCGCAATTGAGGGTGAAGGGGTCGATGTTGTGGGCCGTGATGATGGAGGGATACAGCCCTCTGAAGTCGAACACCACCATGTTTTCGTAAATCCCCGGCTCCGGGGTGCGCACAAAGGCGCCCTGAATCGGATTCATTTCCCGCCTTTTGGCCTCCACATCAGAAGGCCGGTTGGGCACGATGGCGTGGCGCGCCACGGCCTCGTGCATCAGCAAAGATTCAACCAGTTGCGAAGAGGTGGCGCCCATCACATCGGAGGGCGGCAGCCGCGTCACGCGCGACATTTCAAATTCAAGCGGCAGCACGGCTTGGGCCAATTCCCAGGTGATGTGCGCGTCTCCCTGCGAATAGTCGGCCAAGTGGGGCAGCTGGCCCGGGTCGTCCCACATCTTCCAAATGTCCAGCCGTTCCATTCCCGCTTTCAGCTCGCTGGTGTGGCCGACGATTTCCGAATAGGCCACTTCCAGCGAGAAGCGGCTCACCTTCACCGCGCCGATGAAGGACAAAAAGCGCAAAAGCGGCAGCAAGTCCACGTAAATTCTTCCGCGCACCGAGGCCACGTCGCGGATGCCGCGCCGCTTCACCCTGAACGAGGAGCCGTCCCTTCCCAATTTCAAATTCATCTGGTGGTGTTTGGTGCGGGCCTCCAGATAGGGCAGGTCGAAGCCGGTGGAATTGTAGCCCACCAGCACTTCGGGGTCCTGCTGGTGGATGAGCTGGTTGAAGGCCTCCAGCATCCCCTTCTCGTCCCCGCAGTCCTGCACAAAGGGCTTGTGGATTTTCTTGTAGGTCAGCACCTTCCCATCCTTGGTGGAGGTGGCATAGGAAATCATGATGGCCGGGTCGCGCTCCGGGCGCGGCGCGCCGAGGGGGTTGTAAGTCTCAATATCAAAGGTCATGGTGCGGAAAGCGGGAGAAGCCTCCTTCTGGCCCAGCACCTTGAGCAGCCTTCTCCCTTGCCGCTCATATCTCAATTCCGAGAGCGGCGCGAGGCCGTGGTCCATCATGTAGCGTCTTCCGAACAGGATGTTGAACTCCCAGGCCGGGTATTTTTCCAGCGCCTTTCTCAAATCCGGAATTTCGGGCGGGTGTTTTCCATACACCTTGAGCACTTTGCGCTTCTTGCCCTCCACTTCGCGCTCCACCTCTTCTATGCGCACGGGGCGGATTTGCATGCCCCGGTGCAGCGCGCTGGCCTTCATCAGCTCGGGGATGGCGCTCGCGGGCGCGTCCAGATAGAAATAGGGCTCGTAGCGGTCGAAGAGATAGTAGATTCTCTTGCCCTTCATCTGCAAGCGAACGCGCGTCTCGTTGTTTTTGATGATGTAGTCGGCTTCCAGCAGCACGCCCCGGCGCTTGCGCACAGGGGGTTTGGATTTTTTGGGCTCGTCGCTCATCATCTGCCCATTCGTCCCGCAAGCTAAAAAATGCGACGCGGGCCCCTTTCCATAAGGTTAATAAGCTCAAATCTCAATATTACATTTATGGCCACACCTATTCTGACGTCGGCCGGCGCGCTCAAACAGCTCAAGGCGATTGAGCAGGCCGTCAAAGCGAACCCAAAGGCCCAGTCCGGATTTGCCCATCTCTCCGGCCTGGTCGAGTTCATCTTCGACAAGAAAACGCCCACTTACGCCCTCAACCTCAAACAAACCGACGTGGGCGGCCATTTCGACCTCTACCGCCAGCTGTCGGAGCCTGACGCCGTGCAACTGCAAGCCTTTCTGGAAGGCCTGTCCGGCGTGCTGCTGAAGCGGGGCTACCGCTCCAACCTTCTCACCACGCAGGAGCACCAGCTCAAGGGCAGCAGCGCGGAATACAAGCCGGACTCCTATGTCCCCATCGGGCTGGCGCTCGACCAGCTGACGCTGAGCGAATCCCGCCGCGCGCGCCAGCTGCAGGTTTTCGACGGCGCCACGCCCTCCTACTATGGTGTGAAAAACGGCGATTTCTCGGTCACCATCCTGCTTGAGGAGCTGGACTCCAGCGGCCGCACGAAGCAGGACCCGCGCCTGATTAGCGAATCGCCGGTCCCCTACAGTCAGGACTATGGGGCGCTGGCGCTCGTCTATCCCACGCTCACCATCTCCGGCCTGCCGCACGTCAAATCTTCCAACTATCCCTACCGGCGCGACTGATGCCTTTCCGGCATGGCGCGCATACGCAGGCTAAAAAAGCTCTTCGATGTGGGACGGGCCGGTGTCTTTATGCTCGACCCGCTGATGCTGCTTTCCATCGCCCTCGAACTGGGCGTTTTCATCCTCTTGGCCCTCGCCGTCTGGAAAGGAAAGGGCGAACTTTTGGGCCTGTCCTTCACCTTCCTCGTCTATGTCTTCTACGACGCCACGCGCGCGCTGAGCTTGGACGTGCCGACCATCTTCTCCTCCATCGCCTTCATGCTCGCCTCCTGGGCGGCGCTGTGGTCGGCGTGGCAATTGTACTCGCACAAAAGCGAGTGAAGAAAAAATAGGGCTAAAAGAAAAAGAACGCTTTTCTCACGCTTCGGGCTCGGAGTCTTCGGACTTGCCTTCCTTGGCGTCCGGCTCCTCCTCGTCTCCGCCCTCGCCCGGCTTGCGCTTGATTTCCGCGATTTCCTCGAGCGAGACGAAGGGGTCTACCTCTTTCATGTAGGGCTCCATCTCCTTGCGCTCTTCCTCGCGGGCCTTGCGCCGCTCTTCTCCGGCCGAGCGGCGCGTCTGCCTCTCGGCGCGCTCCGCCGCGCGCTGGGCGTCGGTGTCCTTGAGCTGTTTGTAAATCGTATCAATCTCTTTGCGCAGGGTCTGCAGCTCGCCCACCAGGGCGCGCCGCTCGTTGCGCGCATCCGAGAGACGCTTGCGCGCCTCGGCGCCGATGCCGGAAGTCTCGAATTCCTTCTTGGCCGCCGCCAGCTCGAGGCGGATGACGTCGAGCTTGCGAATGAGGGCCTTCTCCTGCGCCGGCGTGTAGGCGGAAGTCGCAATCTGGAATTCCAGGCGGTCGGCCTGCTCCTCGAGGCGCTCGGGGGAGTTGCGGCCCGGCCGTCCGGTCTGGGGCAGGGCCATAAGCTCCTGCTTGGCCTTCTCGATGGCCGAATTGCTCTCCTTGAGCTTGTCAATGATTTCGCGCTTGCGAGCCAGTTTGGCTTGCATCGCTTCGCGCAGGGCCTGAACGTCTGTCATCCAATTCATCCGCAAGCCTATTGGAAAATAGAACTCGCTGTGTTTGCAATGGTTTTCTGGCCTTCAATGCTTTTTAAGCTATAAGCTCGCCTTCGAAGTTGTGCCAGGTTGGGGTATTATGGGTAGAAAGCATTATAAATCCCCCACTCCTAACCCCTATGCCTATCCGTCTTTTGTTCCGCGTTGCCGGAATCGGCGGCGTGGAAAACTGGTCGCCTTGCCGGCGTCGCATTCGTGCGGCGTCGGCCTAATTTTTTCAACCCTTAGCGCGAGCGCCATCACGCGCTTTCAAATCTCTTTCTCTCCCGGCCCTCCTTGCAGCCAGCGCAGGCCGGCCCGCAGCACGGCGTATCCGATGAGGCCCAAAATCGCCGCTCCCAGCAGCGGCCACTGGCGCAAAATGCCGGAGAGCAGCATCAGCAAAAGCGAGGCGGCCAGCAACCCCAGCACGAACACGGCCGATAGCACCAGCCACCCTCCCAGCATGAGGCCCAGCGGGTGGGCGTCGAGCGGTTGGGGGTTCGGGCTCTTTTCACTCCAGCGGTTCCCGCAGCGGGTGCAGTAAAAGGTTCTCCGGCCGTTCTCTTCCTTCATCAGGCGCGCCGTGAGCTGGGGCCGGCTTCGCCACGCATTCATGTTGCAGCGCGGGCAGGTGAAAACCGCCTCGCTGGGCAGCTTCTGGTTTTCCACCAAAAGATGGATTCAAAAGAAAAGAAAAATCCGACGGTTTTCACCCGGTCTAGAGGATTCTCACCGTCATGTCCACCATGCGGTTGGAGAAGCCCCACTCGTTGTCATACCACGAGAGCACTTTCGCGCTCTTTCCAATGGCGATGGTGGTCAGCCCGTCCACGATGGAGGAGTGCGGGTTGCCCACGATGTCGGAGGACACGAGCGGCTCCTCGGTGTATTGCAGGATGCCCTTGAGCGGGCCGGTCGCCGCCTTCTTGAGCGCGGCGTTGATGTCCTCTTTTGCCGCCGGCTTGGCCAGCGTGACGGACAAGTCGTTTATCGAGCCGCAGGGAATGGGCACGCGAAGAGAAAGACCATCCAGCTTTCCTTTCAATTCGGGCAGCACCTCGCCAATGGCCTTCGCGGCGCCGGTGGTGGTGGGGATGATGTTGATGGCCGCCGCCCGCGCGCGGCGGGGGTCCTTGTGGCCCACGTCGAGGATGCGCTGGTCGTTGGTGTAGGCGTGGCAGGTGGTCATGAAGCCCTCCACGATGCCGAAGTTGTCGTTCAATGTTTTGGCCACCGGCGCCAAACAATTGGTGGTGCAGGAGCCCATGGATACGATGGCGTGCTTCTTCTTGTCATACGCCTTCTCGTTGACGCCGGGCACGATGGTGACGTCGGCCCCGCCCTTTTTCGCCGGAGCCGAGAGCAGCACTTTCTGCGCGCCGGCCGCTAAGTGCTTGGAGCAGCCCTCGCGGTCGGTGAAGGCGCCGGTGCATTCCATCACGGTGTCCACACCCAATTTCTTCCAGGGCAGCTTCTCCGGCTCGCGCTCCCCCAGAATCGGGATTTTCATGCCGTCCACGGAAATGAAGTCGGCGCCGGCCTCGACCTCCTCCTGCATGCGGCCGTGCACCGAGTCGTATTTGAGCAGGTGCGCCGCCTGCGCCGCCCCGCCGGGGTCGTTGATGGCCACCAAGTCGAACTTGTCGCCCACCAGCCCGCGCGCGAGCGCCGCGCGCAGCACGAGGCGTCCGATGCGCCCGAATCCGTTAATGGCAATTTTCATTGTTTTCACCTCTATCCAATGCGCGATGCGCTAACGCCCTCAACCAGTTTAAAGGTTTGCGGGCGATGGCAGGGCGGAGGTATTCCCATGGCCGCTCCCCGCTTTCTCACGCTCGATGACAGGCCCCTGCCGGGCCAGACGGTTTTCGTCCGCGTCGACCTCAATTGTCCGGTGGACGAGAAGACCAAGAAGCCGCAGCTCTCCCCGCGCGTGAGCGCGCACGCGCGCACCGTGCTGGACCTCTCCCGAATGGGGGCCAAAACGGTGGTGCTGGCCCACCAGGGGCGCAAGGGCGACGATGACTTCATCTCGCTGGCTCCTCACGCCAAGATGCTGGAGCAGGAAGTGAAAAAATTGGCGGCCAAAGCGGGCTTGGCCCCGAAATCCTCACCGGCCATCCAATTCGTGGATGACGTGTGCGGCCCAAAAGCCAAGTCCGCCATTCGCTCGCTCAAAGGCGGCGAGGTCGTTCTTCTGCAAAACGTCCGCTACCTCGACGACGAGACCAAATTCGAGAAAAACGGCGGAAAGAGCGAGCTGGTATCCAGCCTCTCGCCCCTCTGCGACGTCTTCGTGCTGGACGCCTTCTCCTGCGCGCACCGCGCGCACGCCTCGGTGGTCGGTTTTGGACTGGCGGGCGGTCCGGGCTCCCCTCTTTCCTCCATTCCCTGCCTCGCGGGGCGGGTGATGCAGCAGGAATTGTCCGCCCTGGACCAGTTCCACAACCCCAAGCATCCGGTGGTGTTCGCCTTGGGCGGCGCCAAGCCGGCCGACTCGCTGCCCATCCTCCAAGCCTGGCTGGAGGCCGGCAAGCTGGACTTCGCCCTCTGCGGCGGGGTGCTGGGCAGCCTGATGCTGCTGGCGTCCGGCCATGAGCTGGGCGCCACGCGCGCCTACTTGGAGAAAAAGGAGGTGCTGGCCGACCTGCCGGCCGCCAAGGCTTTGCTGGAAAAATACTCGCAAAAAATCATCCTTCCCTCTGATGTGGTGGTGGAGGAGAAGGACGGAGGCGCCCCGTCCCGTCCAGCGGCTCCGTCCGCGGGCGCCCCATCTCCGCCAGGCGTTCCGGTGGTGCTCTCGGCCGACCGGCTGCCCTCCCCCTATTCCATTCTGGACATCGGGCCCGAGACGTCCCGGCGTTTCAGCGATTACATCCGCGCGGCCGGCTCGGTGGTGCTCAACGGCCCGATGGGCGTCTACGAGCAGCCCGCCTTCGCCTCCGGCACCCGCGTGGTGCTCACGGCCGTGTCCGAATCGCCGGCCTTCTCCCTTCTGGGCGGCGGGCACACCCTCTCGGCGCTGGCCGAATTCAAAATCAACCAAAGCAAGTTGGGTTATGTCTCGCTCTCCGGCAAAGCGCTGATCGAATACCTCTCGGGTGAGAAGCTGCCGGGCGTGGAGCTGCTGAGAGAGTGGGGGAGGAAGAGGGCGGGAAATCCCGCAAAGGCCGCCCCCGCGAAAAAGGGCCGGGCCAAATCCAAGCGCTCCAAATAGGCGCCCGCCCGTCCGCGGCCAAAAGCGGCATCTCCATGTCCAAGCGCTCGAAATAGGTCCCGGCCAAAATCTTCTTTTTCTTCCCGCCCGCATTTCGGCCCTTCTTCTCTCGTATTTTTCCCGCCGCGCCCATCGTCTTGTTTATAATGGTTGCCTGCGTGTGTTGGCCGAGGGGGTTGTGGTCTATGTTGGTATTTCAAATCAACAAACCGTTGTCCAACCAGCGCTCCACCAACACGGCGCTGGACCAGGAATTCGCCCGCGCGCGCACCTATCTGGAGCAGACCTATTTCAAGGGCGCCATCGGCGGCTATTGCGGAACCGACGCCGCCCCCACCCTCTTTTACCTCGAAAACTATCTCAACACCCTCACCCTGAACCAAATCCCCGTTGCCTACCAGCACGCGGCCGACTACACCGACGCGCTGCATCCCAAATCCCTTTTCCTCCAAGACCGCGACGCGCTGGCGGTGCTGGTGCGCTATGCCCACATGTCCTCCACCAAGTCCCCCCTTCCCCTCAACGATGACCCTTCGCTCAAGGAATTCTGCGGCCTGCTGGGCGAGCTGGAGCAGGGCAAGGGCAAGCTCACCCTCTCCAACGCCTCGCACTACCTCACCAGCATCCCCTACCTGCTCACCATCGGCCGCATGTACGGCGGCTCGAGCCTGCAGGCCGAGGCCGACCCGGCCGCCTACGCCGCCCTCTCCGAAACCGAGAAGACCGCGCTGCTCTACCGCTGCAAGCAGGTGGTGGACGCCATCGCCTCCAACCCCGGCGCAAGGCTTTTCCAGAGCGGTTTCACCTTCCATGACTACACGGCCGTCGCAAAGCCGGACAACGGCACGCCAGGCGCCCCGTTCCAGTTTCTGGGCATCGACGGCCCCACTCCCAGCTCGGGCGAGGAATACCAGCCCCTGCAGTGGGTGTATTCCATCGACTTCCTCTACCCCCACTACAAGCAAATCAACCGCGTCTACGTGCCGCAGTGGGTGGCCGACCCCGAGGCCATCATCGGCAACGGCATCCGCTCGCTGCTCTCCGACCTCATCCACTTCGGCGAGGTCAACGGCCTCTCCAACGACAAAATCCTCAAGTTCTGCTTCGGCAACGGGCTGGTCTACGAGGACCCCATCATGCACACGCTGGTGTTCAACGAGCAGAAAATCGAGGCCATGGCCAAGAGCATCTCCTCCAAGCTCAGCCAGCAGGACGAGGGCGTGGTCATGGGCCGCCTGCAGAAGCTGCTGGACGACAACGGTTTGGGCGGCAAGGGGGGCATCAGCCTCAAGTCCCAGACGCCCTATTCCAAACGCTCTACCGACGAGGGCAACCTCGAGGCCTTTGTGATGAACTACGGCCTGGCCGAGTCCACCATGCAGCTGGTCAACGAGTACGTGCTCTATCCCTTCTTCAAGGCCATTTCGCTGCAGCCGGGGCAGAAGAACAGCGACCCCTACTTCAACTGGAGCGACAAGGACTACCTCACCTACCTCAAGCGCAGCCTGCTGAGCATCATTTTCACCGCCGACCCCTCGGGCAAGAGCGTGCAGCAGCTGGGCTTAGGCATCAGCGCACAGATGCAGAAGCACGCCACGCGCCTGGACTTCGACCCCTCCACGCCGGCCGGGCAGTCCAACCTCGCCGCCCTGAAATTCACCCTCTCCTCCAAACCCGGCGAACTGGCCGAAGTGAAGGACGATTCGGGCAACTCGTTGCTGCTGCGCCTCAACGAGCTGGGCCAGGTCGAAGTGCTCCAGCCCTCCAAAATCCTGTCGGTGGGCTCGGCCACCCACGAGCCGCCCGTCAACACGGCCGATACCAAGACGCGCGACCAAATCATGGCCGCGCTCGACGCAACCGACACCAACAAGCTGTATTACGACACGCCCTCCAAGGCGCCGCGCAACCCCGGCAGCGACCCGCAGTTCATCGGCAACCTCTTCATCCGCTCCATCGCCGGCGACCCGCAGGTCAAGGTGGCGCTCTCCAACCCCGGCGACATGGCCAACTTCATCAATCAGGAGGCCCAGCGCAAAGTCGGCAACAACAAGGACGAGCTTTCCTACTGGCTGGACAGCCGGCTCTTCTGCGTAAGCAAGGCCGGCCCCAACGGCAACCCCATCCCGGACCATGACAAGCAGAACGCCCTGGTCAACCAGCTCAACACCTTCATCAACACGCCCTCCCTGTCCTCTCTTGATTTGGTGTTCGGCCCCGACCTGTCCTACCATCTCCAGCGTTCGGGCGACCAAGTCCTCATCCAGAACACCTCGCCCGCCTTCGCCCCCTCCAAGAACGCGTTCTTCTCCATCGTGTCGTCCGACGGGGCGGGCGGCTATTCCCTCGACCCGTCCAACCAGGCCGATTTCGTGGACTGGATGGCGTCCCGCAAGCTGGGCAAGGGCGAGGATGCGGAGGAAATCCGCGGCTATGCCTGCTTCTTCTACCTCAACGACGTGCAGCGGCGCTACATCGGCATCGGCGCGTTCGCGCCCACGCGCCTGGGCCTGGAATCCGCCCAGCCCGTGTACCGCGTGAACAAGACCGACGCTTCGGTCACCATCAACTTCATCCTGCACAACATGTATGCGCCCGACCCGCTGCAGACCACCATCAGCGGCCCGGACGTGCATTTCTACCTCGACCTCTACAGCCCCTACTCCACCACCCAGACAGACACCATCCCCTACCTGCCCATCACCTCCGGCCTGTCGGTCTCCTACTCGCAGAACAGCGGCACCTTCACCATCCCCACCTCGCTCTTCAAGCCCACCCAATATGCCCAGTTCACCTACTCTTCCGGCGCGCCGGGCGTCCCCTTCCTGCCCTCGCCCCCGCTCTATTCCGGCTCCGGAAAGAAGGTGGAAATGGTCTTCCCCTTCGACGCCAGCCGCCACCGCTCCGACCGCTATCTGGCCATGGTGCAGGCGCAGCTGAGCCCCCAGCAGGACTTCTCCAGCCGCGTCTACACCGGCGACCCGCTGCAGAAGGAGCACTCGGTGGAGTGCGCGCACCACAACGACGGCTGCTACATCGACATCTCCACCGACGAGAAGGTCACCTACCAGCTGCGCATGCTGGAGCGGCCCAAGCTCAATTTTGAGATGTCCGGCTTCCTGTCCGGCATCATCCCCCGCGACGAGAAGTCCATTCTCCCCCGCCCGCGCAAGGAGACGGCCACCCAGAACGTGCTGGACGAGAGCGTCAACGTCTGGCCGCCGCGCAACTATTCCGGCGCGGCCCCCGTCATGGGCGGCACGTCCTATTCCAACCCGGTCTATCCCTCCAGCGGCACGCAAAAGAGCCGCCAGTCCGCCTACGACGCGGCCCGCACCTCCTCGCTGGCCGAGTTCAACCAAGGCCTTTCCGCGCAGGGCGTTCCCGCCCTGACGCAGGGCCAGCTGGACGAGCTGCTCAAGACCGGGCATCTGGACATCGGCGGAGCCAGCGGCTATCACGTGTGGGTGGGCCGCTCCCCCAATGTCGCCCAGCCCTCCTATTCCATCGGCTTCTGCAGCGCGTCCTTCTATCGGGCCCTGCGCGAGCACGTGCACGACAACGTGCTCAGCGAGCAGAGCGAGCACGACCTCACCGACGCCATCCAAAAGACGCTGGGCCTCACCGCCCCGCCGACCGAAATCAACGACGACATTATCAATTCGCTCACCGACAAGACGCTCACCTCGATGCAGCGCGCCAACGCCCTTGCGGCACCCGCGCCCGGCTCCGCACAGACCTCGGCCCCGTTCTTCATCGCCTCCACTTCGCACTACATCCAGCTTGAGCACACGGCCGACGGGCCTCTCATCCACCCGGGCCGGCAGGTCATTGCCCTCAAAGCGTACGACCTCGCCACCCGCACCGGCTCCTCTGGCTACGTCAGCGTCAGCGGCGAGGGCATCGGGGTGCCCAAGGATTATCCCTTCCGCGTGCAGGGGCCGGACGGCACGCTTACCAACGACATCCCGCTCTCGGGCGTGCCCATGGCCATCTGCATGGTCGGCGCCATCGGCCCGGCCGCCATCAACCCCGGCTCCAAGGCCAACACCTACTCCGTCAGCCAGCACCTCGTGCTTCAGGCGGCGGACGGCGAATCCGCCATCCCGCTGGAGTTCGAGAACGGGGGCGCCTTCACCCTGCAGAAAAACCAGACTATGCTGGACTTCAGCCTGCCGGTGTTCACCTCCGGCATCGACGGCACCAAGCGCCCGGTCGGGCGCGTGTATTACACCTACGACCGGCCCAACAACGCCTGCACCCTGCAGCGCTTCGAGGCCGAGCCCGAGTTCACCCAGTTCCTCATCCAGACCGGGCACAAGAACTTCTACCAGTCCGTCAAGCTGGACGACTTGGGCCACCTCTCCAACAGCGAAATCGTGGTCAACGGCGAATACGGCCGCCCCTTCATGTCGGGCGACATTGACTGGAGCCGGCAGGACGAAATCAACGCGCGCCTGCTGCCCTACCTCTCGTCCATGGCACCCTGGCAGGTGGCGGTGCCGGAACTGGACGCCAACAACAAGCCCAAGCTCGACGCGCAGGGCCAGCCCATCTACAACGAGTACGACCTCAACGTGCGCGTGGAAACGCCCGGCGCCCCGGCCAGCAACCGCACGCTGATTCTCAGCTACCCGCGCGGCAGCAAGGTCATCGACCTCTTCCGGGTTTTCCAGGACCCCAACGGCTTCCGCGTCCAGCCCATCGAGCCGGCCCAGCCCAACTTCGAGCGCTATCTCAAGGACGTCTTCGAGGGCACGTTCGGCAAGACGACCTCGATGCTGGACGACGAGTACTTCCGCCAGGTTCCCACCCGCGGGCCTTATTCGCCCGGGTGGTTCGGATGAGGGATTTGGATGCTCCTGCTCCTGCTCTATGACGGGCCCCAGACGAAAACCCCCTCCGGTTCGGGGCCCGACTTCAAGACCCTGCGCGACAAGCTCTTCCTCGCCTCATCGGCCCCCGACCTGCTCTCGGCTGCGGGCGAGATGCGCGACTTCTGCCGAAGCCTTGGAACCGACCCCTCCGTCCAGCGCCAAGTGGAGCGCGGAGCCATCTCCATTTTCGAGGCCGTGCTGCGCCGCGAGGACGACGGCGTCAGCCTCAAGCTGTCCAGCCCGCTGCAGTCCGACCCGGCCTCGGCCGCCCGCGTGCTCAAAATCGCCTATGAGGCCTGCGCCAGCTTCCCCCAATCCCTCTCCAAGCTGCAGGAGCGCCTCAACTCCCTGCAGGCCGATTTCCCCGACGACGAGTTTCTGGCCAAAGTCGTGAAGAGTTTGCAGGGCTCGGCTTCGCTGACCGACGTCCATATCGAGAAAACTGAAACGGAAACCCCGGACAAAAAAACCGCGCCTCAAACCGAAACCAAGAGCGACAACAAAACCAAACCCAAGGTCGAAGCCGAAACCAAGCTCGAACCCAAAACCGAAACCACAACCAAACCCGCGACACACAACCAAACCCCGACAAACAACGAAACCCCAAACAAACAGCAACAACACAACCAAACCCAACATCGAAGCCGAAACCAAGCACCAACCCAAAACCCAAACCACAACCAAAACGGAGCCATACAACAAAACCCGTCCAAAAACCGAAACCACAACCAAAACGGAGCCCGACAACAAAACCCGGCCAAACAACGAAACCACAACCCAAACCCACCACGACAACACACACACGCCAAAGAAACAAACCAAAAACCAACCCCACAACAAACCCCCGCCC
>CABMCD010000015.1 GCA_902384555.1 uncultured archaeon
ACATCTACGCCGGCCTGCAGGAGGAATCCCCCGGCATTTTCGTGCTCACCGACTTCGGCTATCAGGACTGGAAGGCCAAGATGGCGGCGATGGGCCTGGATTTGGCCCCGTATGAGCAGACGGGCATGGTGCAAATCATCGACTGCTACTCGCGCCAGCTTGAGCCGGCGCTCCAAGACCAGGGCGTGGTGTCCTACGCCGCCTCCCCGGCCGCCCTCTCCTCGATTTCGATGCACATCGCGCGCGTGCAGGACGAGCTGGTGAAATCGTTTCCCACCCATCGCCTCGCCTTCCATTCGCTCTCCTCGCTTCTGAAAGAGACCGACTCGCCCACGGCGTTCCGCTTCATGCAGTTCGTGGTGGGCAAATTCCGCCGCGAAGGCGCGACGGCGATGTATCTCATGGAAAAGGGGATGCACGACGAGAAGGACGTCAAGATGGTGGAGCATCTGATGGACGGCGTGATTGAGTTTGATTCCGGCAAGCTGCGCATCAAGGGCATGGGCATGCCGCACGACACGTGGTATCACTATTACATTACCGACCAGGGCTTGATGGTCCGAATTTAGGCTTCCCTGCGCCGGCCTACCAATTCTCCTTGTGTATTCTCTCTTTCGCCACGCCCGCCCCTTCCAGCATGGCTTGCATGGCGTCATTGAAGGCCTTGGGGCCGCAGAAATAGAAGTGCGAAGCCGAGAAATCCACGCCGTGCTTGTCCAGCAGTTCCTTGCTGATTCTTCCCTTCTCGCCCGGCCAGCCCGCCGGCACGTCCTCGCCGGTCAGCGTCTCCACCAGCTCCATGTTCGGGTTCTGGCTTTCGAATTCAGCCAACTGGGCATGGAAGGGCCGGTCGTTCTCATGCCTATTCGAATAGAACACCTGCAATTTGCGCCCATCCTGCTGTTGCGCCAGCTCTTCCGCCATGCACAAGAGCGGCGTAACGCCGATGCCGGCGGCCAGCAGGACGATGGGGGCGGAATTTTCGGCTAGGGTGAAAAACCCGTAAGGCCCCGAAATCTCCAGTTTGTCCCCCTCTTTCTTCCCAAACAGCCCGATGGTAAAGCCGGTGTGCAGCTTGATTCCAAACTGCACCTTGTCCGGCGTAAACGCCCGCGCGGCCGAATAGGAGCGCATGGGCGGTTTCAGCCCCGGCACGTCCGTAATTCTAATCATGAAGAACTGCCCCGCCTTGAATGCCGGCACGGGCTGCCCGTCGGCGGGCGTGAAAACAAAGAGGCGCGTATCCTCGGTTTCCTGTCCAATTTCATTCAAAATATAGGGGCGGTAAGGAGCGGGCATGTAAAATCACCAAATACGGGTTTAGCTGCGGTGTTGGGGTGTTAAAAAATAGCTTTATATAGATTGGCGTCGATTGAAAGCCCAGAATAAAACCAGTTGGGCTTAGCCTGACTGATAGGTGGGCGGTGTCATGGAAACTCACGCATCCCATGCTTCTTCTGATGAATTTCTGCGCGAAGTCGAGGCTGTTTCTTCAGCCGAGGCGCGCGCGGCCAAAAAACTGGCCGACGCGCAGGCAGAAGCACAGTCTTTGAAAGCCAAGGCCCAGGCGCAGGCCGTGGAAATCACGGCCGAGGCCTCCGAAAAGGCGGTGGACGAGAAGAACCGCCTCATCTCCGAGCGCCGCCACCAGACCGAGGTGCGCATCGGCACCCTGCTCAACAAGGCCGGGCAGAAGGCCGAAGACCTCTCCAGCCGCCGCCTCAGCGACGCGCAGGTGCGCGACATTTGCGAGCACATCTAAAGAGTGTATCCTGTATGCTCAAGCCTGTTCCACTCGAAAAAGTCTATTTGGTCGGCATCCGCAGCGTACAGCCTGACGCCCTGCGCCTGTGGCAGAAGCTGGGCGTGGTGCACATCAGCCCCGTCCCAGCCGGCCAGTCCGGCCTGCACGAGGGCGAGTCCCTTCCCGACTACCAGCAGGTGTCCGAGCAGCTGGTGCGCATCCGCGCCATCCTCTCCCAGCTCACGCCGCTCGAGGGCGACGCCACGCTCTCGCGCCCGGTGCTGGAGGCCGCGCGCAGCGTGGCCATCGAGGACACCCTGCGCCTGATGGCCGAGGAGCAGGCCTCGATTCAGAAGCAGCTGGGCGGCCGGCGCGAGCGCGAGAAGCAGCTGCACCGCATCCAGAACGTGCCCTTCAACCTCTCCACCCTGCCCCCCCAGCTTTCCTATTCCCTGTTCTGCGCCCAAACCCCCCAGCTGGAGAAGGCGCAGGCGCGCATCAAGAAGCACCTCAAGCACGCGCAGGTGCTCAGCGTGCCGGACGGAAACGACGCCACGCGCACCCTCCTCCTCATCGCCGCCCCCGCCTCCGCCGACCTCTCCGCCGCAACTGAGGGCCTCGAGCGCGTGGCCTGGCCGGCCGATTTGTCGGGCGCGCCCAAGGCGGCGCTTCTGATGGAGCAGAGCGCGTCCGAGGCGCTCAACGAGCGCCTGCGCGCCCTCGCGCGCCGCCGCCGCGAGTTGTCGCTCAAATACTATCCCCTGTGCAAGCGTCTGGAAGAGGCGCTCTCCGTCGCGGACGACCTCAGCCGCGTCTCGTCGGGCTACATGCGCCAGTCCTCCTCCTGCTTCTTCTCGCAGGGCTGGGTGCACCCCAAAGAAATGGCGCGCCTGCGCTCCGAGACCGAGAAGGCCTTCGGCTCCCAAGTGCTGGTCCGCCCGCTGGCCGAGCACGAGCACCACGGCCATGGCCGGCCCACCCTGCTGGAGAATCCCGGCGTGGCTGCGCCCTCGCAGTTTTTGGTCGAATTCCTCGGAACGCCAAGGGCGGACGAAATCGACCCCACCCTCATCACGTTCTTCACCGTTCCCATCCTCTACGGCCTCATCGTGGGCGACGCGGGCTACGCGCTCATCAGCTTCATCCTCGCGCTCGCCATGCGCCTGAAATCCAAGAAGGACAGCATGCTCTACCACTTCGCCGGCCTGTGGACGCTGGGGGCCATCCCCTCCTTCATCTTCGGCGTGCTCTTTGACGAGTACTTCGGCTACAGCCACTATGTCCTCCTGCACAGCCGCCTCTACGAGGGCGTGGTGCACCGCGTCGAGGACGTGTCGGGCCTGCTGCTGCTCACCATCATCGTCGGCTGGGTCCACATCGCGCTGGGCTTCCTCTTGGGCGCGGCGAACGAATGGAACCACAACCGCAAGCACGCGTACGCCAAGCTCGCGTGGCTGCCGATTCAAATCGGCGGCACGCTGGCAGTGGCCTACTTCCTGCTCAACGCCGTTCCGGCCGATTTGGGCTTGGGCGGCGTGGCGATGGCGGTCATCGGCGCGGGCATCCTGGCCTGGGCCGAAGGGCCGCTGGGCCTGGTCGAAATTCCCGGCCTGGCCTCCAACATCATGTCCTACGCCCGTATCGCGGCCGTGGGCGTGGCGGGCGTCATCCTGGCCGAGGCCATCAACACGCTCATCTCGCCCAACCCGGCGCTGCTGGACAGCCCGATGGGCATCCTGCTGTTCGTGTTCGTGGCCGTCGCTTACGTGCTGGCCCACGTCTTCAACACGGCCGTCGCCATGTTCGAGGGCGTGATTCACGGCGCCAGGCTCAACGTGGTGGAATTCTTCGGCAAGTTCTACAAGGGCGGAGGAACCCGCTTCACGCCCCTCAGCGAGAAAAACCGGGTGGGCATGTAGTCCAAACTCATGACATATCACGCGTACAAAAAACATTCATCCTGCGGGAAAGAAACTTTTCCGCGGGGATAGAAATGAGGTGTATAAAATGGCAGTTGATCCAACCGCAGTGGCTGAAGTCGCGAGTCCCGCAGGCGGAATCGCCCTCGGCGCCGGCATCGCAATGGCCGGTTCGGCTCTGGCGACCGCGTGGGCGCAGGCGTCCATCGGCTCGTCCATCATGGGCGTGCTGGCTGAGAAGCCGGAAGAGGCTTTCAAGCTCATCGTCTACATGGCTCTGCCCGAGCTGATCGTGCTGCTGGGCTTCGTCGTGTCCTTCCTGATGGTGCAGCAGCTGGGCGGCCACTCCGCGTAGAGCGGACCGCACCCAACTGCCCATCATCACCCGGAGGGTCTTCTATGAGCCTGGAGCATCTGTGCGCTGAAATCGAGTCGCGCTCGCAGGCGCAAGCCAGCGCCGCCGTCAAGGCGGCGCACGAGGAAGCCAAGCGCATCCTCGACACGGCCCACGCCGCCGGCGCGCGCACGCTCGAGGCCGCCCGCGCGGAAGCCGAGGCGTTCTCGTCCGCCGAGGCGTCGAGCCGCCTGACGGCCTGCCAGCTGGAAGCTTCGCGCCACCTCGTGGAATCCCGCGAGGAGGCCGTGCAGCAGTCCTTGGAGCAGGTCTGGGAATACTTTTCCCAAGCGCCCAAGCGCGCCGGCTACGCGGCCAAGCTCAAAGCCTGGGCGCAGAAGGCTCTCGACGAGCTGGACACGCCCGGCGCCGTGCTGCGCGCGAACGAGTCCGACACCGAAACCCTGCATTCGGCCGGCTTCAAGGTCTCCAAGAAGCCGATTGAGTGCGCCGGAGGCGTCCGGGCCGAGACCGCGGACGGCCGCATCTCGGTGGACTACACCCTCGAATCCCAATTCGAGCGCAAGCGCGAGGAGCTGCTGCACCTCATCCACCAGAAGCTGTTCTCCGACTCGGATTCCACCATGCTGGAAATCCCCAAGGAAGGAAACGGCGATGGAAAAGGGGCCGCCCGGTCCCGCTCCGGCTCGCGCAAGGAGCTGGGCCGCCGCCCGCGCCTCGGCTCCGCCCGCGCCAGCCGCCCGGCGAGGATTCTGGACTTCTCGTCCACCTCCCTGCCGGTGTCCTCGCGCTCGCGCCTCGGCCGGCGCAAATCGAGGTCCTAGACCCTTTGAGAGGAGCGCATGAACATGAACGTCCCATCCCCCCTTCCATCCCTGAACGCGTTCGCGCCCGCGGACCTGCTCAGCCGCATTACGGGACGCCTCAAGTTCAAGCCCCTCGTCTATGGCTACGCCAACTCGCGCGTGCACGGGCTCTACTCGCGCTTCCTCACGCCAGAGCAGCTGCATGCGCTCCTGACCGCGCCCGGCCCGGACGCCATGGCCGAGCTTTTGGAGCGCACGGCCTACAAGGAAGATTTGGTGGCCCTCTCGCTCCAATTCAAGGGCGACGATTTGCTGGAGCTGGCGGTGAGCCGCCACTTCGCGCGCTTCTGCAAGCTCCTGCTCTCCTTCTCCCCGGCCGAGGCCCGCCCCGTCCTGTCCGCCCTTCTGGGCCGCTGGGACGCGCACAACCTCAAGGTGGTGCTCCTCGCGCGGCGGCAGAAGAAGCCCTTCGAGCAGGTGGTGCCCTACCTCGTGCAGGCCGGCAGCATGGACGAGGAGCGCCTGCGCGCCATCCACGCCGCTCCCAGTGGCGAGGAAGTCCTCCATCTGCTGCGCGCCAGTTCGGTCGGCCGCGCGCTGACCGAAACCCGCAACGGGGAACTGCGCGCCGCCGAGCGGCTGCGCAAGCTCATTCTCTCCGTCGATTCGGCCGACAGCCTCCAGCCGCTCATGGACGAGTTCGACCGCCTCGTCTACCAGTTCGCCATGCGCTCCACCAAGGGGCTTGGCGACTCCGATTCCGAGGCCGTGGGCCGCATGCTTGCGCGCTCGGCCGACGAGAAGAACTTCTCCACCGTGCTGCGCCTGCGCACCGTGGAGGCCAAGACGTCGCAAGTGCGCCACTATCTGGTGCCCGGCGGCTCCATTCCCGCCTCCAAGTGGCTGGAGCTGGCGCAGGCCGGCCCCGATTCGCCCGCCGCCCAGCGCCTCGCGTGGCGCCTGCGCTGCACGGCCGCCCTTCAGGCTTATGTCAAGGACCGCTCGCTCTCGCAGTTCGAAGTGGCGCTCGCGCGCCTCTCGACCGAGCAGAGCGTGCGCGCCTTCCGCCGCTCCCAGCTCTCCATTGGCGTGCTGGTGGGCGCCCTCATGCTGAAAGAGCAGGAAATGTCCAACATCCGCAAAATTGTGCGCGGCAAGTCCCTGCGCCTGCCGGCGGCTGAAATCGAGAAAATGCTGGTGCGCGTGCACGCGTGATGACCATGGCCGAACCCTCCACTCCCTCCATTCCGTCCGAGCGCATCGCCGTCGTTGGCGACAGTGCGCTGCGCACCGGCTTCAGGCTCGCGGGCGTCACCCACCTCCACCAGGCCGCCACGCCGGCCGAGGCCGAGGAGGTGCTGGGCAGGCTCATGTCCGACTCCACCATGGGCATCATCATCGTGGAAGAGCGCCTGCTCGAATCCATCGACTGGCGGCTCAAGAAGAAAATCGAGTCCGCGGCCAAGCCGGTGGTGGTCGCCGTGCCGGGCCGTTCCGGCCCGCTGGAGCAGGGCGAATCCATCGCCAAGCTCGTCAAGCGCGCGCTGGGCTTTGACCTCATGAAGAAGGGCAAGAACGGCAACGGCAATGGAAAGAACGGAAATGGAAATGGCCACGGAAACGGCAGCAATGGAAACGGAGCCAACACCAACGGCTCGAACGGCAACGGCGGCTCGCACGGAGCCGACGGAAAGACTTCATAATCATCGAGGTGTATCGCATGGGCAAACTCATCCGCATTTCGGGCCCCGTCGTCGAGGCTGACGGCATGGCCGGCACGGTCATGTACGAAGTGGTCAAGGTCGGCAAGGAAGGCCTCATGGGCGAGGTCATCAAAATCGTGCAGGACCGCGCCATCATCCAGGTCTACGAGGACACGGCCGGCCTCGTCCCCGGCGAGCCGGTGGAAGGCACCGGCCTGCCGCTCTCCGTCGAGCTCGGCCCCGGCCTGCTCCCCTCCATTTACGACGGCATCCAGCGCCCGCTGGAATCGATTGCCGAAAAGACGGGTTCGCTCTTTTTGCCCCGCGGCGTCAACGTCGCGCCCCTCGACCACTCCAAGAAGTGGGAGTTCAAGGCCGTGAAAAAGGCCGGCGACAAGGTCAAGAAAGGCGACGTGCTGGGCACCGTGCAGGAGACCGACCTCATTGCCCACAAAATCCTCTCCCCCCATGACGGCACCCTCAAAACGATACACTCCGGCAAATTCACCCTCGATGACACGGTGGCCGTAATCGACCAGGCCGGCAAATCCTCCAACGTGACGATGGTGGTGCGCCAGCCCGTGCGCAAGGCGCGCGAGTCGGCCGAAAAGCTCAACCCCACCATCCCCCTCATCACCGGCCAGCGCGTGGTGGACATGTTCTTCCCCGTCGCCAAGGGCGGCACCTGCGCCATTCCCGGCCCGTTCGGCTCGGGCAAGACCGTGACGCAGCACCAGTTCGCCAAGTGGTCGGACACCCAAATCGTGGTCTACATCGGCTGCGGAGAGCGCGGCAACGAGATGACCGAGGTGCTGACCGAATTCCCGCACCTGGTGGACCCCAAGTCGGGCAAGCCGCTCATGCAGCGCACCATCCTCTTCGCGAACACCTCCAACATGCCCGTCGCCGCTCGTGAGGCTTCGATTTACACGGGGATCACCATTGCCGAATACTACCGCGACATGGGCTACGATGTTTCGCTCATGGCCGACTCCACTTCACGGTGGGCCGAGGCCATGCGTGAAATCGGCGGGCGTTTGGAAGAAATGCCGGGTGAAGAAGGTTACCCCGCTTATCTGGCGCGCCGTTTGGCCGAGTTCTATGAGCGCGCGGGCCGCGTTCGCACTCTTGGTTCTGACGAGCGCTACGGCTCCATCACCGTCATCGGGGCCGTCTCGCCCCCGGGCGGAGACATCAACGAGCCGGTCTCGCAGAACACGCTGCGTGTCACCAAAGTGTATCTGGCTCTGGAGGCCGCGCTGGCGCAACGCCGCCACTTCCCGGCCTTCAACTGGCTGCGCTCCTACTCGCTTTACACCGACTCGCTCGACCCGTGGTTCTCACAGTCCATTTCGGCCGACTGGCCCAAGCAGCGCGCCGAGGCCATGGGGCTTTTGCAGAAAGAGGCCGAGCTGCAGGAAATCGTGCAGCTGGTCGGCCCCGATGCCCTGCCGGAGAAGGAGCAGCTGGTGCTGGCCACCACGCGCTCATTGCGCGAGGACTTCCTCCAGCAGTCGGCCTTCCACGACATCGACACCTACTCGTCCATGCGCAAGCAGTATCTGATGCTGCGCAACATCCTGGCCTTCCACGCGCGCGCCACCGCCGCCCTCGACTTGGGCGTGCAGCTCAAGCGCGTGCTCGCCATGCCGATTCGCAACAACCTGGGACGCATGAAGGAGGTTGCCGAAGGCCACCTCTCCACCCTCGAAGGATTGCAGGGGGAGATTGACAAGGCGTTCGATGAATTGTCCCGCAAGCAATAGAGGTGATGCTCATGAAAGAATACAAGACAATCACCCAAATCGCCGGTCCGCTGGTCTTCGTCTCCGACGTGTCCGGTGTGGGCTACAACGAAATCGTCGAAGTGACGCTGCCCACCGGCGAGAAGCGCACGGGGCAGGTGCTGGAAACCTCCTCCACGGCCGCCGTGGTCCAGATTTTCGGCCCCACTTCGGGCATCAACACCACCGGCACCAAGGTCCGCTTCTTGGGCGAAACCATGCACTTGGGCGTGACGCCCGACATGCTGGGCCGCTCCTTTGACGGACTGGGCCGCCCGCGCGACGGCAAGCCGCCGCTCACGCCGGAAAAGAGGCTGGACATCAACGGCTCCGCCCTCAACCCCTTCCAGCGCGACACGCCCTCCGACTTCATCCAGACCGGCATCTCCACCATCGACGGCCTGAACACGCTGGTGCGCGGGCAGAAGCTGCCCATTTTCACCGCATCCGGCCTGCCCCACTCGCAGCTGGCGGTGCAGATTGCGCGCCAGGCCAAGACCATCTCCAAAGAGAAGGAAGCCTTTGCCGTCGTGTTCGCCGCGGTCGGCATCACGCACGAGGAGTCGTCCTTCTTCATGTCCGAATTCCAGAAGTCGGGCGCCTTGGAGCGCGCCGTGCTGTTCCTCAATCTGGCCGACGACCCTTCCGTGGAGCGCATCATCACGCCCCGTCTCGCCCTCACCACGGCCGAATATCTGGCCTATGAGAAGGACATGCACGTGCTGGTCATCATCACCGACATGACCAACTACTGCGAGGCCCTGCGTGAAATCGCCGCGGCCCGCGAAGAAGTGCCGGGCCGCCGCGGCTACCCCGGTTACATGTACACCGACCTGTCCACCATCTACGAGCGCGCCGGGCGCGTCAAGGGCAAGAAGGGCACCGTGACGCAGCTCTCCATCCTCTCGATGCCGGGCGACGACATCACCCACCCCATCCCCGACCTGACCGGCTACATTACGGAAGGCCAGATTGTGCTGGGCCGCGATTTGCACCGCAAGAACCTCTACCCCCCCGTGGACGTCCTGCCCTGCCTCTCGCGCCTGATGAACCTGGGTATCGGCAAGGAGCGCACCCGCGAAGACCACCGCGGCGTGGCCGACCAGCTTTACGCCGGCTATGCCACGGGCCGCGACCTGCGCAGCTTGGCCGCCGTCGTCGGGCAGGAAGCCCTGTCCGAGACCGACCGCCAATATCTGGCGTTCGCCGATGCGTTCGAGCAGAAATTCATCAAGCAGGGGGCCGGAGAGGACCGCTCGATTGAGCAGACGCTCGATTTGGGCTGGGAGCTCATGGCCGGCCTGCCGGAATCGGAATTGAAGAGAGTGAAGAAAGAGCACATCGAGAAATACGGCCGCCGCTTCCGCAAAGAGGAGAAGAAGGAGGCCAAGAAAGAGTAAGGTGAGCGCATGACCAACAAACTCAACCGCCGCGCCCGCGCGCGCAACCGGACGACACTCGTCATCTAAGCTCAGAAAGGGTATACTATGGCCGAGAATCCGAACCCAACCCGGATGGAACTCATCCTTTCGCGCAGCCGCATCAAGCTCGCGCGCAAGGGGCACAAGCTGCTCAAGCAGAAGCGCGACGTGCTGATTATGGAGTTCTTCAAGATTCTCAGCCGTGCCCAGGACCTGCGCGACGAGCTCAACACGGCCATGGCGGACGCGTATACGGCCATGGCGGTGGCGCAGGCCTACCATGGCTCGGCCGAAGTGGAGGGCGTGGCCTTGGCCATCGACGCCAATCCGGCCGTCTCCATCCAGGTCAAGAACGTCATGGGCCTCAAGATTCCCTCCATTCAGGCCGAAGTGACGGAAAAGCCCCTGATGGAGCGCGGCTATTCCATCATCGGCACCTCGGCCAAAATCGACGATTCGACCGAGGCGTTTTCGCGCGTTTTGGTGCTGATTGTGAAGCTGGCCGAAACCGAAAACGCGATTCGCAAGCTGATTCGCGAAATCGAGAAAACCAAGCGGCGCGTCAATGCGCTGGAATATGTCATGATTCCCCGCCTCGAATCGCAGGCGCGGCTGATTTCCTTCCGCTTGCAGGAAATGGAGCGCGACTCCTTCGTCATGCTCAAGACGATTAAGCGCAAGCTGGACCGCGCAGCCGAAGAGGCCGAGGCGGCCCAGAGCAAGAAGAACGGAAACGGCTCGAACGGGAACGGCAACGGGAAGAACGGCAACGGCCACTCGAACGGCAACGGAAACGGCAAGAACGGGAATGGAAACGCAAAGGCCGCCGGCTAAGCGGAAAAGAACGGAATCGGCCATCGCAACGGGAATGGAAAAGCAGCAGTCGCTTGAAGGCCCCGTCTGTTTAGTGCCGGCTTATTTTCTCATTCGGTTGAGAATTCCCCGCTCGGCTTTCAATTCCCGCCCGTCCGCCAGCTTGGCCGTCAGGCTTGCGCTGCGCTCTTTTGAAATCTTGCCGAACTCCCACGCCAGCGTCACCATGGCGGAGTCCAGTTCGCTTTTGCTGATCTTGCTTTTCTCCATCTCCTTTTGCAGCCATTCCTGATAGGTGCGCAGGGTGGGCGCCAGCTGGGCCTGGAAATCGTTTCTGGCCTCCAGCGTTTGCAGCAGGTCAAAGCGGCATTCCAGCACGCCCTGCTCCACCAAGGTCTTGCGCAGCTGCGGCCAAGGCTCGCCCGACAGATTGGCGGCCAGATTATCGAGAATGCCCTGCATGGCGGCTGTTTTTGTTTCTTTCACAGGCCTGTTTGGGGGACAATCCTAATTAACCCCCTCTTCGTTCCCTCCCCATGGCTCTCTCTATCTCCATCCTCTATGGCTCGGTCCGCGACGGGCGCTTGGGCATCCGTTTCGCCAAATACTTGGAGCAGGCGCTCAAAGCGAGAGGCCACAAGCCCGTGCTCATCGACCCGCTGGAATATGATTTGCCCCTCCTGCGCAAGCGCTATTCCGACTACAAGCCCGGCGAGAAGATTCCGGCCAACTTGGCCAAGCTGCACGACATTCTGGCCTCTTCCGACGCCTATCTTCTGGTATCTGCCGAATACAACCACACTGCGCCCCCGGCCCTCACCAACCTGCTCGACCATTTCTACGCCGAATATGCCCAAAAGCCCTCGGCCATTGCCACCTATTCCTATGGCCCGTTCGGGGGAGTAAGGGCGGCCATGACCTTGCGCGCCATGCTGGGCGAGCTGGGCTGCGGCTCGATTCAGAAAACCCTGCCCTGCCCGGCCGTGCACGAGGCGTTTGACGAGACCGGCAAGCCGAATGATGCGGCCGCGTGGCAGAAGCGCTCGGACGGGTTTTTGGAGCAGCTGGAATGGTATGCCGAGGCGCTCAAGGCGGCCAGAGGAAAAGCGAAAAAGAAGTAAGCGCTACCTGCTTTCGCCTGCGGCCTGCATCAGGAATTCGGTTTCTGCATCCAGCACGCCGCTCTTGTCCAGCATGAATTCGTGCTCCCCTCCCGGCACCATCAAAATGCGGTGAAATTTGCCGGCGTTGGATAAACGGGTTGAAAACTCTTGAGCAAACGAAGCATCCACCACGCTGTCGTTCTCGCCCTGCACAATCATAATTGAGGCGGGAAATTCGCTCCAATAAGCCAAGCATTGCCCGCCCACTGGAGACGCCGTGCCGGGCTTGTCGCAAATGGGAATTTGCATGTGCCCGGACGTGTCGATGAACGCAAAAGGCTTTACGGTTGGCTCATAGGCTGCAAAAGAGGAGAAAATGGTGCCTGCCGAATGGGCCCACAAGGCAACGGGGCGGGAAGAAGAATTTGAACGAAGGATTTTGGCTCCCTCCACCACCGCACCCACCTCTTCCGCCAGCGTTCCGCCGGATGGGTTGTCGTGCGCCAAGACCAGAAATCCTTTCTTTGCAAATGCCTCGCAAATCGAGCGCATCTTTTCCGCCGTCACGCCATCTCCGCCCGTGAGCACAAGTCCGGGCGTTTTGGAGTTCGTGCCGTTGGGTTCGCACAAAAGGGCCGAGAGCGTCGAGTTTCCAACCGAATAGTTCAGCGCATGAACCGAATAGGCGTATTCGCTCGGCGCGGTCGGTTTGGGCGGCGCCTGAGCGCAGCCGAACAGAATGAGAAGCACCAGCACAAGACCCGCGGTTTTCACGAAGTCGTCCATACCAGTCCCATGTATCGTTCGGGCATTGCCTGTGATAATTGGTTTTTCCAAGGTTTTTTCGCCTGCGGCGAAAAAAGCTTAGCCCCTATCGGATTCGAACCGATGTTGCCGGCTCCAAAGGCCAGCGTCCTTGCCGCTAGACGAAGGGGCTGTTTGTCAAATGAATAGGGAAAAAGAAGGTTAAAAACTCAATACTGCCGCGCCACATAGGCAAAGTGCTGGGCCGGCTTTTGGCAATACACGCACGTCTCGCCATGCGCCGGTGCCTTCTCATCGTATTTGATGCCGCGCACGTCGCCGACCAGCTGTGCCTTGATTTCGTCCGCACAGCCTTTTCCTTCCGTTTTTTCCATCGAGCAGTAGGGCACGCGCACAATGCAGCCTTTTTCCAAGCCGGCCTTCAGCTCGTCCATCGTTTTGGCCTGCGCCAGATGCGAGCCGAAGTAAGCGTCTGCTTTTGCAAGCAGGCGCGAGGAGAGCGCCGCGCCCTCCGAGCGGATGACCATGATGGATTCGGTCAGCGAAATGGTCTTTTTTGTTTTGGGCGGCGCGTCGCGCATCACCAGCGTAATCTGCTTGGCTTCCGCCTCGCGCCCGCCAATCTCGATGCGCACCGGAACGCCGTGCATCTCCCAGTGGTTATATTTGAAGCCCGGCGTGCTGGGGGTGGAATCCACCTTGGCGCGGATGCCGTCATGCAGCAGGTGGGCCAGCACTTCGTTGGCGTACTTCAGCACGGCTTCGCCGTCCTGTCCTTTGCCCAAGATGGGCACAATCACCACTTGCACGGGCGCAAAATCGAAAGGCAGCACCAGGCCCTTGTTGTCGCCATGCACCGAGAAGAGCGCGCCGTAGATGCGCGAAATGGCCGGCCCATAGCAGGTCTGCCACACCGGCGACTTTTCCCCCTTCTCATCCTGATAATACACGTTGAACGCTTTGGCGAAATTGGTGCCCAGCAAATGGGTGGAGGGCAATTGAAGCACACGTCCGTCCGGCATCAGCGTGTCGGCCGCATAGGTATGCACCGCGCCGGGGAATTTGTCCCACTCCGGCCTCTGGAAGAAGAGGAACGGAATGCCGAACTGCTGGTGCACCACCGCCTCGGTCATCTCCATGTCCTCGCGCACCTGCCCGCGCGCCTCCTTCTCGGTAGCAAAGCAGTCGTGCGCCTCAATCCAGTGGAATTCGCGGGAGCGGAAGAAGGGCTTGGTGGCCTTGGTTTCGTATCTCCACACCTGACAACTCTGGTAAATCTTGAGCGGCAAATCGGCCAACCCTTGAATCCACAAGGCATACATCTGGTACATGGCCGTCTCGGAGGTGGGCCTCATGGCCAGCCTTTCCTCGAGCTTGTTTCCGCCAGCCTGCTCCACCCAGAACACCTGCGGGGTGAAGCCCTCCACATGCTCGCCCTCGATTTTGAAGTTTTGTTCGGGAATAAGCGCCGGGAACAGCGCGGGGGAATGCCCGCGGGCCTCCAATTCAGCCTCATAGGCCGCATACATGAGCTTCATGCTCTTGACCGACCAGGGGCGGAAGACCACGAAGCCCTTGACATTGTAGCGCAAGTCGGCCAAGCCGGCGTCGGAAATGATGGTGTTGAACCATTCGGAGAAGTTCTTGTTTTTGTCGATGTCCATACGGGGATTAGGGGAGGCAAGGATAATAAATGTCGTCGATGTGCTCCCCACGCTTTGGCGGGGTGTTGTCGATGGCATATGGCGGTTATGGATACATTCAACCGGGCTTCAGGCCCGACCCGGAAGACTATCTTTTGGCCGAATTCAAGGTGGTTCCCAAAGCGGGCCGCACCCTGCGCGAGGCGGCCGAGGCCGTGGCGGCCGAATCCTCCATCGGCACTTGGACTTCCCTCTCCACCATGCAGCACCGCGTGCTCTCCAAATTGGAGGCCCGCGTCTATGCCATGGACAAGAAGACCGGCCTGATTCGCATTGCCTACCCCATCGAGCTCTTTGAGGACGACAATTCCAGCCAAATCCTCTCCGACATTGCCGGCAACATCTTCGGCATGAAAGAGGTGGCCAGCATACGGCTGGAAGACTTCGACGCCCCGAAAAAATACCTTGAAACTTTTGCAGGGCCCGCGTTCGGGCGGGAGGGCGTAAGAAAAATAGTCGGCACGGCCACACGGGGAAAGCGGCGCCCCCACTTGGGCACCATTGTCAAGCCCAAAGTCGGCCTCTCTCCCAAAGAAGGGGCCAAAGTGGCTTACGATTCGTGGGCCGGCGGGCTTGATTTCGTCAAAGATGACGAAAACCTCACCAGCCACCCCTTCTCGCGTTTCGAAGAGCGCCTGGTCCGCTATCTCGAGGCAAAAGACAAGGCCGAAGAGGAAACCGGACATAAGAAAATTTATGCGCCCAACATCACCGCTCCTGCCGATTTGATGCTGAAACGAGCGGAGCTCGTCCGCTCTCACGGCGGCAATTGCATGATGATTGACGTGGTGACGGCCGGCCTCTCATCGGTTCAGTTCATGCGCCACCAGAACATGGGGCTCTTCATCCACGCGCATCGCGCCATGTATGCGGCCTATGCGCGCAACAAGGCGCACGGCATGTCGATGCGGGTGCTGGCCAAGCTCTGCCGCCTGTGCGGCACCGACCAGCTGCACATCGGCGCGATGCTGGGCAAGATGGAGGGCGCGGTGGCGGACGTGATGCAGATTCACAACGACATCAATTACGATGGAAAAAACAACCACTGGAAAAACATCAAGCCCGTCTTTTCGGTCTGCTCCGGCGGCCTCTCGCCGCTGCAAATCCCCGGCCTGTACAAAATCATCGGGGACGAAGCGGTCTACCAGTGCGGCGGCGGGGTGCACGGCCATCCGTCCGGCACCCGCGCGGGCGCCATTGCCATGGTCCAGTCGCTCCAAGCCGCCCAGAATGGCGTAAGCCTCGAATCCTACGCCAAATTCCACCCCCAGCTGGCGCAGGCGCTGGCGAAGTGGAAAAAGAAGTGACGGGGCCGCGGGGCAAAAAGAAGCGAAGTGTTTTTTTTTCAGTTTTTGCGCGTTTGGAGAAACTCCATGATGGTCCCGAAGGCATCGTCCGGCGTGCCGGCATAGTCCAGCCAGCCCATTTCGCCCTTGCCGTCCTTCCTCGTGATGACCATGTTTATTGTCCAGCCGCCCGATTCCGGCCTGACGTCTATCTGTATGGGGGGCATCTCAATGCTGAAGGGCAGGCCGTGCTTCATATTGTATTCGATTTTTACGCCGATGATTTTGAGCTCGGCTTGCCGCAGGAAGCGCGTGTTGATTTCATCCATCTTGCCGTAGAGCAATTCCAGCGCCGCGGGCTCCTGCAGGCGGTTGTCCATGAAGAAATGGATGGCGCGCCCCAGCTTGCCGAAGGCTTTGTCGCTTTCCCCCTTTCCGTCCAGCCTTTCGGCGTTCTTCAGCGTCTTCTTCACCAGGTCTCCCCCCCAGCGCTCGCGGGGGGCTTTCGCTCCCGGAAACGGGACGGTCTCCCGGCGGCGGGTTCCTTCGGTTTTCATACCCTCATTCTTCCCTTTTTGGCCATTTAACCCTTTCTTTCGCCCCGCCTCGATAGATTTAAAACCTTCGAGAGTGTGCGAGGAGCCATGCATAAACCCGCGCTTCTGACGCTTTTGCTGCTGCTCGCCCTCTCGCTCTCCGTCCATGCCCTCAATCAGGACGCGCCCAACATCACCTACAATTCCACCGGCAACTGCGTGGCCTGGACCTCGTGGGCGCCGGAGCACATCAACGACGTCCGGCTCAACGAGATGGGCTATGTGCGCAAGTGCCAGAACGTCACCTACGTCTCCTACTGCATCTCCACGCCCGTTTTCGTCAATTTCAGCTATGCCCGCCATTTCGTGTCCCTCAACTGCTCCACCAACGACTTCTGCCAGGGCTGGACGCGCTTCTACCCCGAGAGCGAAAAAAACATCACCTCGCGCACGCCCGACAACCTGACGCGCACCTGCCTCAACACCACCTACGTGTCCTGGTGCATCCGCGCCTATTCCAACGTCGACTACCGCACCGGCCGGCGCTATTCTGAAATCGAATGCGGCCCGTGGGTGGAGGCCTGCTCCTATGTGCCCGGCACCACTTCGGCGCGCACCGAGCGCAGCGGAGGATTTTGCCGCTCCTGCAATACCACCAACTACCGCTACACCTGCAATTACGGCGGCAAGATGGTCTATGGCGCCCTCAACTCGCAATCGCTGTGCGCCGAATGGTCGGACTGTCCGGCCGCGGCCCCCTACGCGCCGCCCTCCTCGCCCTCCTATCTGGTGGGGCTGGACAGCTCCAACGTCCTGGTCGCCGTCCTGCTGGGCGTGGGCCTCACCGCCCTGCTGGTGGTGGTGATGGTGTTCAGCCACCGCTCCGATTAACGAGGTTTTTCGCATGCGCTCCTACGTCCTGCTCTCACTCCTGCTCGCCGGACTTCTGCTGCTGGGCTGTTTCGGCCCCTCCGTTCCGCCCGCTCCGGATTACCGCGCCCCGGCCGCGCCCGCGGCCCCCGTTTCATCCGCTCCAAGCAAGCTCAACAAGACGGCCCAGAACGCCACGCCGTCCGTGAACGGCACCCTGCCTGCCAACGCCACTTCCGGCAAACCGGGCTCCGCTCCGGCCAAGCCCGGCTCCAACGCCACCTCCTCCAAGCCCGCCGGGACCAATGCCCCGGCCGGCAACGGCAGCGCATCCAACGCTACGGGCATCCAGAATGCCTCCAACGCGTCCGCTCCGTCTGCGCCGGCGGTGGTCTGCAACGGCGCCATCACCTCCGACGCGCTGGACTGCATCGCGCAGGCCGCCATCTCCTCCAAGAACGTGGTGCTCTGCGCCCAGCTCTACTCGCCGCAGGACCGCGCCCAGTGCTTCACGCGCTGGTGCCACTCCTCGGCGCGCAACTTCAATTCCTGCAACAAGCTGGCGAGCAGCGACGACCGCCTCAGCTGCATCCAGAAGTGCAGCCCCAACTTCAACAGCTAAAGCGGGAAGGGTTTCATTCCCCCCCCTGCGTCCACGAGGTTATGCCTTTGCGTTTATCGGCCTTGGACCATCTGCGGGGCTTGGGCATCCTGCTGGTTTTCCTCTTCTCCTTCTGGTACTGGCTTTACCCCGGGGGCGCGGTGCCGGCTCTCATCGAGCACAACGTGCCGGGTCAGGTCCACGCCGGCGACTTTGTCTTCGCCCTCTTCATCTTCTGCAGCGGCGTGTCGCTGTGGTTTTTCTGCGCCCGCGCCCGGCAGACGCGCGTGCCCCTCGATTCGGCGCTGGGCCGTTATTTGCGCCTGCTGGGCCTCGCCCTGCTCATCAGCGCCACCCGCCTCTTCGTGCCCTTCCCCGACGAGGTCCTCATTATCGCCCTCTCCGCCCTCATTGCCCTGCTCGTCGTGTGGCTTGGCCGCCCCCTTCTCAGCGGCCTCTGGGCGCTGGCGGTGGTGGCGGTTTTCAGCGGCCTCAAATTCGGCGCGCCGGCCTTCTGGTCGTCGCTCACCGCCCCCTATTTGGGCGGATTCACGGCCGTGTTCTACTACTCGCTTCTCACCCTCGCCGCCGCCATCATCTCCGCGCGCGCCTTCCCCCGCGCGCGCCTCGAACCCGGCTCCATCCCTTCCCTGTGGAACAGCTGGGGCTGGGCCCTCGCCGGCCTCGCACTCACCCTTCCGCTGGGCCTGCCTGACAAAGTCGGGCTTTCCTTCTCCTTCCTCGCGCTGAGCCTGGCCATTTTCATCCCCCTGCTCGTCCTCGCCATCCGCATTTTCGACGCCGGGGGGCTGCGCCTGCCGCTCGCGGGGCGCATCGGCGCCTCCTCCCTCGCGGGCTGGGCGGTATTCTACGCCGTGTCGGCGCTGGTCTGGTACCGCGATTGGGGCAACCGGCTCGACCCCTCTCTCTACGTGCTCTTCTGCGCCGCGCTCTACGTTCTGCTGGCGCTGGCCCTTCATCTGCTTGATTTCGCTCGCGAACGCCTGAAAAACGGGTTTTTCGCCGCCCGGGTCCGCCTGCCGGATGCCTCTCCCCCGGTTCGTGCCTCTCGTCGGGCGGATGCAAGTGTTTAAATAAATAAACGCCCAAAAAGGCGTGTTCATTCCCGAATATGGGCCCATAGCTTAGCCTGGTTGGAGCGTTCGACTGATAATCGAAAGGTCCTGAGTTCAAATCTCAGTGGGCCCAACCCATTTTTTTTGCAAAACTTTCCCGCAGAGTCCCGTTTTTTCGCAATCTTCGGCCCTTTTTTGCGCCGCGCGAAGCATCGTGTTAAAAATGATTGCGCCCGTTGCACCCTTCATCTTCTGTTCGTTGAGCAGGGGCGGAGGGAGTTGCGATGGCCATGAAGAAAAAAATGACAAAGCGCAAGACGACCAAGAAGAAGACGGTCCACAAGAAGAAAGCCAAGAAGAGAAAGTAATTTTTTCCTTTTTACCATCTATTTTTCGTCATTTCATCCCGGCCGTCTCATTCTCCCAGCATGCCGGCCGCCAGAATGGGGAACGCAATCGAGGCGTCCGCCTCGACGTGAACGATTTTCGCCTTCGCCGAAACCTTGCCCCAGGACACGGCCTCATTCACCCGCGCCCCCGAAAGCGAGCCGTCGTAGGGCGTGCCGGTCGAGACATAGACGGCGTAATCGAATCCTTCGCGCAGCAAATTCTCGCCAATCGCGTGGTGCTTGGCCACGCCGCCGCCCAGAATGATGCCGCCGGTCTTGTTCGCATCCAGCACCAGCTGGCCCAGCGGCTTCAAGTCTCCAGACACGTCGATGCCGAAAGCCGGGCGCTTCTGCTTGAAGAAATACAGCTGAAGGCCAAAGGCCCCGTCCGTCGGGGCGGGGCAGAATACGGGGATGTTGTTTTTCGCCGCCCAGTAGACAAACGAATGTTCGTCCTTCAGCTCAAGCCCCAAATCGCGGATAATTTCGTTGGGGGCGAGCATCCTTCCCAGCTTCTGCTGCTTCTCGTATTCCTTCTCGAAAAAGGGCATCAGCACTTTCTCCAGCTTCTCATACGCCGCCGTGGGGATGATGATGTTGCCCACGCGGTTGCGGCCCTGCTCGCGCAGCTGCCAGTCATCCGCGTCAAAGCTGCCCTGCTCGAAATCGACCTGCGTTTTCATCACGTCCTCCTCGACCGAGCCGATGGCCGTGATGATGGCCGACACTTTCCTGCGCTTCACCAGTTCGGCTATCACTTCGCGCAGGCCGGAGGACACGAGGTTGGTGGTGAAGGTGAGGATGATGGCGGCCTTCTCCTTCTGCATCTCATGGATGATTTCGGCCGCCTGGCCCAGCTGGCCCGCCTGCAGGCCGGCGTCCTTCATCTGGGCCGCCAGCTCGCGCACGCTGGTGGAGGCGGAGAGCGAAAAGCCCCGGATGGCCGGGGCGGAACCCGATTTCTTCGTCATAACCGAATTGGAACCGGCTGCGAATAAAAAGGAGCCTTTTTTCTACGCAGCCGGCGCGCTGCCCGGCCCCAAATCAATGGTCGGGAGGGGCGCGTGCACCGGCGGCCGGTCGGCTTTGGGCAAACTCACGCAAATCGGGCCCTTCACATTCGCAATCGAGTGGCGGCGCGTGCGCAGTTCCAAATAGAGCTTCTGCAGCGACTCGAACTCCTTCTGCTCGTCGTCATTCAGGCCGTCCGCCTGGCTCTTGGCCAGCTTGGTCTGGATTTTGCGCCCGATGTCGGCGAGGTGCTTCTCGTTTTCCTCCCATTCGGCCATGCGGTCCTTGGGCACCCACAGCGCGGCGCTGTTGCTGCCGGCGCCTCCGCCGATGGTTTTGGGGATTTCCTCGGTCCAGGCCAGGCAGTTCAGGTCATCCGCTTTTTTTTTATCGCGGGAAAGAAGCCCTTCCGATACGAACGCCGAAACGCCCAGCCGCCCCAGCAGCGTCACCATCTCCTGCTGCTGTTCGGCCGTGAGGGCGGCCAGCGTCACGTCCTGCGCGGCGCTGGACTCCACCACCGTGCGCAGGTTCTCCGCCTGCGTGCGGGGCAGCATGTTGAGCAAAATGGTGAGGCGGGCGATTTCCTCGCGCCGCTCGTAATTGGACTTGGTGATGTCGGCGCGCTTGCGCAGCAGCTCGTACACGGCGCCGCTGCGGCTTTTGAGCGCCGCGTCCAGCTCCTCGCGCGAGTGCTGGTTGATTTCGGCGTTGATGGAGATGAGGTCGGCGCGCTTGGGCACCACCATCACCAAATCCACCTGGCGGATGCGCTCCTCCAGCGGCTTGAGCTTGGCCTCGACCTCGCCCAGCTGCGTCTTGAGCGCGCCGATGGCGGGGTCGTCCTTGCCGGCCGAATGCCGCGCCATGTAGTCGTGGCGGAAAATCGTCTCGTGGCGCTTGCGGTAAAGCACGGTGTAATCCACGATGTCGTTGGAAGTAATCGTAATCGGTCCGTCCACGGACCTCCATCACATGTAAGATATAAAAAACCACACAAAACCGGGGGGCGGAAAAGGGGCCTGCGCAAGCCTATAAATCTCCCAAAGCCATGCGGGGGTGGTGATTTTATGCCAACCATCGAGCATTTCGACATCCCGGCCACCGACGTGGTGAGGGCCAAGGCCTTCTATGAGGGCCTGTTCGGCTGGTCCATAACCAAGACTCCGATACCCGGCGTCGAGTATTGGGTCATCCAGACGGCCGATTTGCAGGGCCGGCGCGGCCTGCGCGGCGGCATGATGCGCCGGCAGGGCGAGGAGCAGAGTCCGCTCAACTACGTGGCGGTGGAGGACATCGAGGCCAGCGTGCGCAAGTGCGCCGAGCTGGGCGGGAAGGTGCGGCACCGCAGCGAGCAGGCCGGGGTCGGGAAGTTCGCCATCGTGGAGGACACGGAGGGCAACCGCATCGGGCTGTGGCAGCGCGCCCCCTCCGCCAAGCCCTGATTGGCACACTCCCAACTGCAAGCCCTGGCGGTTCTCCGTCCAAGCCGCGTGGAGGGGCTTTTCCGCACCCTCTTTTCTTTTTCTCCCCCCAACCCGCTGGCCATTGCCGTTGGCCGCCCGCGTGTTTTTTCCATCCATTTTCCGGCGCAGCGCCATGGGCTTCTTTTTTAATCCTTCCCGTCGTTGCAAGCCCAATTCGTTAGCGGGGGGTCTTGCGTTATGAAGAACGTCATGTGGTTTGAGGAAATCCGCAAGGAAAACCTGGCCGAAGTGGGCGGCAAGGGGGCCAATCTGGGCGAAATGACGTACGCCAAATTCCCCATTCCGCCGGGCTTCGTGGTCACTTCCGGCGCCTATTTCGATTTCGTCAAAGCCAACAAAATCGACGCCTTCATCCAGGAGATGACCGACGAGCTGGATGTCAGCAACAACGACAAGCTCATGCGCGCCTCGGAAATGATCAAGGGCCGCATCATGGGCGGCCGCATCTCCGACTCCATCCGAAACGACATCATCAATTCCTACCGCCAACTCTGCCAAAAGCGGGGCCGGCAGGTCTATGTGGCCGTGCGCTCCTCCGCCACGGCCGAGGATTTGCCCGAAGCCTCCTTTGCCGGCCAGCAGTCCACCTTCCTCAACGTGCAGGGCGAAGCGGAAGTCGTGCAGAACGTGAAGGAGTGCTGGGCCTCGCTCTTCGAGCCGCGCTCCATCTTCTACCGCGTCAACAACCACTTCGACCACCTCAAGGTCGGCCTCGCGGCCGTGGTGCAGGAGATGGTGCAGTCCGAAACCGCCGGCGTGATGTTCACCGTCGACCCCGTGACGCAGGACTTGGGCATCGTCTCGATTGAGGCGGCCTATGGCTTGGGCGAAGTCGTGGTGTCCGGCATGGTCACCCCCGACCGCTATCTCGTGCGCAAGGGCTCCTGGCGCCTCGAGACCAAGGAAATGGCGCGCCAGACGTGGATGATTACCAAGGAGGGCGACCACAACGAGAAGAAAACCATTCCGTCCGAGCGGCAGGCCCTGCCCAAGCTCAGCGAGGAGCAAATCATCGAGCTGGCCAAAATCGGCTGCCGCATCGAGGCGCACTACGGCAAGCCGCAGGACACCGAATGGGCCCTGCAGGAGGGCACCCTCTACATCGTGCAGGCCCGGCCCGTGACCACGCTCAAGGGCGAGTCGCTTCAAACCGTGAAGTCCGGCCGCTATGCCCAGCTCATCCAAAGCGAGTTCAAGGACGTGCAGGCCGCCGATTCCAACCCCATGGATTCGGTGGCGGCCATGGAAGCCTCGGCCGAATCGGCCTATGTGATGGACAAGAGCCGGGACAATTATGCAAAACCAAGCCCGGCCCCCAATCCGAGCCAAGCTCCGGCCTCTTACCCGTCCGCTTCGTCCAAACCCGTTTCTGTTTCTTCTTCGGCATCCGCAAACAGCGCTCAAACAGGTGGTTCCTCTATGTCGACTCCCTCCGGCTCCGGCCAAGTTTTGCTCACCGGCCTCGCGGCCTCGCCCGGCGTCGGCAAGGGCAAGGTGCGCATCCTCGCCTCTCCGCGCGAGATGGACCAGATGCTGCCCGGGGAAATCCTCGTCACCGAGATGACCACGCCCGACTTCGTGCCGGCCATGAAGAAGGCGGCCGCCATTCTCACCAACACGGGAGGCATGACCTGTCATGCGGCCATCGTTTCGCGCGAGCTGGGCGTGCCCTGCATCGTCGGCACGCGGGAAGCCACCACCAAGCTGCAGCCCGGGCAGTTCCTCACCGTCGATGCGGTGCGCGGCAAGGTGTATGACGGGGACGTCGAGATTGTGGGCGCCAAGCCCGCAGCCGGCGCTCCGTCGTCTGCCGGCGGCGCGGCCGCGGGCGGCAAATACGACCCCACCGCCTTCGCGGGCGAGGCCTATGTGCCCACCGGCACCAAGATTTACGTCAATCTGGCCGACGTGGATTCGGCCGAGAAGGTGTCGAAACTGCCCTGCGACGGCGTGGGGCTGCTGCGCGCCGAGTTCATGATTGCCGGCATCGGCGAGCACCCCAAGAAAATCATCCGCGAGGGCCGCCAAGCCGAGTACATCAACAAGCTGGCCGACGGCCTGCGCACCTTTGCCTCGGCCTTCTACCCTCGCCCTGTCGTCTACCGCGCCACCGACTTCAAGACCAACGAATACCGCAACCTCAAAGGCGGCGAGGAGTTCGAGCCCAAAGAGGAGAACCCCATGATGGGCTTCCGCGGCTGCGCGCGCTACATCACCGAGCCCGACGTGTTCGCCATGGAGCTGTCGGCCATCAAGAAGGTGCGCGACGAGTACGGCATGAAGAATTTGTGGCTGATGATTCCCTTCGTGCGCCGCATCGGCGAGCTGCGCGCCGTCAAAGACCTCTTGAAAGCCAACGGCATCCACCGCACGCGCGACTTCAAGCTCTGGATTATGTGTGAAGTCCCCTCTACGGTGGTGCTCATCGACCAGTTCTGCGAAGAGGGCATCGACGGCGTGTCGATTGGCTCCAACGACCTCACGCAATTGACGCTGGGAATCGACCGCGACAACGGCACGCTGGCCGAAGGGTTCGACGAGCGCAACGATGCCGTGCTCAACTCCATTGAGAAGGTGGTGCGCTCCTGCAACGCGCACGGCGTCACGGTCTCGCTCTGCGGGCAGGCGCCCTCCGTTTACCCCGAATTCGCCGAAAAGCTGGTGGATTTCGGCGTCACCTCGATGTCGGTCAATCCGGACGTGGTGGAGCGCACCCGGCGCATCGTGGCCTCGGCCGAGAGCAAGGTCATGCTCAAGCGCCTGATGCACCTCGAGGAGAAGCTGGCGGCCGCGCAGCCGAGCAAGACGGACGGCGGCAACGACTAGCGCTTGTTTTTATTCTTCTTTCCCCCATTTCCCCTGCCGGTGTTTTTCCCATGGATTCTTTCAAAATCCGCCCCCAGCCGCTGTCCTTTTTCATCAAGCACTATGTCTGGGCCGCCGCGGCCGCCCTCCTGCTCATTCCCGGCGGGTTGCTGGTGCTGATGCAGACGCAGGTGCTGGAATTCGCCCTTGCCGCGTGGGCGGTGGCTGTCATCCTGCTCTCCGCGGCCCTTATCCACACCCACCTGCACCAGCGCGCCTACCTCACCCTCGCGGGCGAGGAGCTGATTTACGAGTTCGGCATCCTCGACCACCACCGCGTGGCGGCTCCCATCAACAAAATCACCGACGTGGGCCTCGACGCCTCGTGGTTCGAGCGCCTGATCGGGGCCTGCACCCTCAAAGTCAATACGGCCGGCGGCACGGGCTACGAAATCCTGGCCGAGGACTTCCCCCGCCGAGAGGTGGACGTCCTCTACGCCGAACTCATGCGCCTGATGCGCAAGACGCCGGGCAGCCTGCCGGACGAGCTGGCAAAGAAGTGAGCCGGCTAAACCCAAAACCTCCCCGATCGCCCCGTTTTTCCGTCGTCTTTTTATACTCCCTTCGCCGTAATTTCTCTCAATGGCTCTTTTGGACCAATTCTTCCTCTCATTCGGATTGCTGTCGGTCGTCGCCCTCTTTGGCGCCTTTCTGGCCACCCGCTGGCGGCAGCCAACGGTAGTGGGACTCATCATCGCCGGCGTGCTGCTGGGCCCCTACGGCCTTGGCCTCATCAAGGACACGGCCTTTATCCAGATGTTCGCCCAGTTCGGGGCCGCCATGCTGCTGTTCTCCATCGGCGTCGAGTTTTCGCTCTCCAAAATCCTGGGTTCCGGCGTCAAGGCCCTGGTGGTGGCCTCCGCCATCATGCTCGGCCTCTTCATCACCGGCTATGAAATCGGCGTGCTGCTCAACCTCGACTATCTGCAAACCCTCGCGATTGGCGCCTGCCTCTCCTTCTCCTCCACCGCCATCTTCGTGCGCATCCTCTCGCAGTACCAGCTCATGGAGCAGCCGCAGATTCCGCTCCTCATATCGGTGCTGGTCATCGAGGACTTGGTGGCCGTCGCCGCCCTCGCGTTCTTCGGCGCGATGGGCTCCGAGACGGCGCAGGCCGGCAACACGCCGGCGCTGGACATCCTGCTCTCGCTCCTCTTCTCCATGGTGCTGATGGGCACCGTTTATTTGGGCATCCGCGCCACCCTCAAGCGCACCCGCCGCTTCACCGAAAGCCTGCGCACGCGCGAGAATCTGGTGCTCCTCGCGCTGGGCATGTGCGTGCTGCTGGCCTTCCTCTCCACCCTCATCGGCCTCTCGCCCGCCATCGGCGCCTTCATGGCCGGCTCCATCCTCGCCGGCACGCCCATGCGCGAGGAGGTGGAGCGCGTGATTTCGCCCTTCTCGCTGGCCTTCTCGTCGTTTTTCTTCATTTCCATCGGCCTGCTGGTCAATCCGGCCGCCGCCCTCTCCAGCTGGCCCCTCATCCTGCTCGCTTCGGGGGGTTTCATGCTGGCCTCGCTGGCGGTGGTCACGTCGGTGGTGTTTTTCGCCGGCTACCGCTTCGAGCAGGCCCTGGTGTCGGGCCTCGCCATGGGCTGTCTGGGCGAGTTTTCCCTCTTTCTGGCGCAACAGAGCGCCCCCCTGCTCGGCTCGCTGGATTTGGTCACCGTGATGTCCTCCAGCGTGGTGCTCACCACCATCGCCGTCTCGCTGATGCTCTCGCGCTATCCCTCGCTGGTGCTGCGCCTGCAGGACCGCTGCGGGCGCGCCTCGCGCAGCTGGCTGTGCCGGGTGCGGGGCTACACCTCCTCGGTGCTGGCCGAATTCGAGGGGCAGGGCGTCTTTTTGCAGCGCGCCCACTCCGTCTTCGCCCTGATGCGCCGGCACCTCACCCTCTTCGCGCTGGTGGGCATGGCCCTCTTCCTCACCCGCCGCCTCTTCTCCTCCAGCACCGTCTCGCTCTTGGGCTATTCCATCCACCTGCCCACGCTGGCGCTGGCCGCCTCGCTGCTCCTGCTGCTGCCGGCGCTGGGCGACATTCTGGCTGAGCTTGGCCTGCTGGGCGACGCGCTCACCATGGTGCTCACGCGCGGGCATCCGGGCGACGAGCGCGCCGGCCGGCGCATGGCGCGCGATTTCATGCTCCTGCTCGCCCTGCTCGCGCTTCTCCTGCTGCAGACGCTGGCCATCGACGTGATGGGCCTGCCGGACTTCCTGCACTTCGCCATTTTCGTGCCCATGCTGGCCATGGGGCTGGTGGTCTGGGACATGCTCTCCATCCTGCACCAAGAGTTCGCCCGCAAGGCCGAGAACGGCCGGGGCTTCTAGAGGTTGTTTATGCGCATCCTGCTGCAATTCCCGCAAGGGCTGAAAATGCACGCGCTGCAAGAAGCCGCCAAATTCGAGCAGTCGGGCCACGAGGTCTTCCTCTCGGCCACGGCCTGCTGGGGGGCCTGCGATTTGGCGCTGGAAGAGGCCAAGGCCATCGGGGCCGAGCGCCTCGTGCACTACGGCCACGCCCAGTTCGGCGACAAGCCGGTGGTGGTCAGGGGCATCGAAATCGAATACCGCCTCTATCCCATCACCGTGGATTTGGGGGTGCTCAAAGAGGCCCTGCCGCTGCTCAAAGACTACAAAAAAATCGGGCTCGTGACCACCGTGTCGCACATCCACCAATTGGACGACATGAAGAAAATCCTGGCCGAGGGCGACCCGGCCCACCCTCACCAAACTTTCACTTCCCGCGGCGGGCTGGCCATTCTGGAAGGCCAGGTGCTGGGCTGCGATTCCAGCGCGGCCGACAAGCTGGCCGGCAAAGTGGATGCCCTGCTCTATTTCGGCGGCGGCGAGTTCCACCCGCTTGGAATCAAGGCCGACAAGCCCGTCTTCGCGGTCAATCCCTACGCCCGCTCATCCATGCAAATCAACGACATCATCCGCCGCAAGCAGAAGAAGGAGCAGGGCATGCTCATCGCCACGGCTCAGGCCAAGCGCATCGGCATCCTCGTTTCCACCAAATCCGGCCAGTTCAACATCCATGCGGCCGAGAATGCGAAAAAGAAGCTGCTGGCGGCCGGCATCCCGCAAGTCTCCATTCTGGTGACCGGCGAGGTGGATTTCAATTCGTTGCAGGACTTCAATTCCTTTGACGCCTACATCACCACGGCCTGCCCGAGGCTGGTGGATGATTCGGAAAGAGTGGGCAAGCCGATTGTGAATCTGGCCCAGCTGCCCGCGCTGCTCAAAATGGCCAAAGAATTGAAAAATTGAGAAAAGACAGGTCTAATTCTCGCCCAATTCGGCCTTGAGTTTCGCCAGCCGCGCGTGGATGTCGGGCTTTTTCTTCAGCGGGTCCATCCTCGCCTCTTTTTCCAGCTTCTCGATTTCGGCCTTCATGTTGTTGCGCTTGCGCGTCAAATCATGCTTGCTCATGCCCATATCAATCAACCGGACCGAGTAGGCGGGCATGTTTATTATGGGTATGCCTCATCCGTCCCGCCCGGCTCATCTGGAAGGCTTGCGATAGAGCCGCCCGCCCTCTTCGGTGCCAAAGACGTTTTCCAGTGCGGTCTGCACGCTCATTTGGGCTTTCTCTAGAGACTCGGTGCTGCGCAGGGACTCTTCAAACGGAGTGCGGCGGTGCGCATGATGGTCTTCGACCAGTTCCTGCCAGATTTGCCGGTTGCGGGCGGCGTAGCGCAGGATGGCTCGCGCCAGTCCGGCCTGTTCGTCCTGCTCGGCATATGCTTCCACCTGCGCCTTGCTTTCGGCCGGCACGCGGCCCTTTTTGGCCTCGTCCACGATATTCTGCAGCCGCTCCAAATCCGGTTCCGCGCCGGGCCCGAACAGCCTGAAGAGCGCGTCTTTGCAGTCCTGCTTTGCCCAAGCCGTGCTTGGGGGGTCGGTTTCGGAGCCCTGCAGGCCTTCCTCGATGACGTTCAGCGGCCGGCTGTAGACTCGCAGTTTGGGGTTGAACTTCGGGTCCAGCACTCCCTCGGCCTTGAGTTTGGAAACAACGCCCTCATACTCTCCATGGTATTCAAAGGAGGGCCAAAGGCCGAAGCGCCGGATGGTTTTTTTGTCAGGGAGCTTCTGGGTAAACGGGTCAATGCGGCACAAACCAAGGAAATGAGGCCTGAATGCTTTCCAATCCTCGATAACCATCTTGCCGGGGGCTGGGGTATAGACCACTTTTGCCATGTTTGTCTACGGGGCGCTACATCTATTTAATGCTCATCCTTTGGTCCGGATATCCTTTTGGCGAAGCTTGCGGTTGTATGTAATAACAAACCGGTGCGCCTCATCCCGCGCCCGCTGCAGCACGTGCAGGGCTTCCGAGCGCTTGTCGAGGCGCAACGGATGGAGCATCTCCAGTCCGTATACCTCTTCCTCCTGCTTGGCCAGCGAAAAGAGGGGCAAGCTCACACCCAGCTCGTCCAGCGCCTCTTTGGCCGAATGCAGCTGCCCAAGGCCGCCGTCAATGAGAACCAGGTCCGGCATGGCGGCCCCCTCGTCGCGCAGGCGGCGGTAGCGGCGGAAAACCGCTTCCTTGATGGAAGCGAAATCGTCCTGCCCCTCCACGGTGCGCATCCGAAACTTGCGGTATTCGCTCTTTTTGGGCCGCGCGTCCACCAGCTGCACCATCGAGGCCACCACGTGCGTGCCCATCAGATTGGACACATCGAAGCACTCAATCACCAGCGGCAGGCGCTCCAGATTCAGCTCCTTTTGCAAGGATACGAGTGCCGGGTCGGCCCCGCGCGCGATTTCAGAGCGCATGTTGCGCTCAATCAGGCGCATCAGCTCAGCCGCCGAGCCGCGCGAGGGGGCAGAAAGAATGGAAACCGAAGCCGAGCGCAGGCGGGAAAGATGGTGCTCAAGCGCCGCGCCGCCATCTTCCGGCCTTGGGCTCACGTAAATGGTTCTCGGAATGGGGTGCGCCTCATAATACCGCTGCAAGAACGCCCCCATCGGCTCGGCTTCCACAAAATCGAACTCGAATTTTATGCGCTCTCGAATCACGCCATGCACCAGCCGCCACACCTGCGCGCGCGCATGGCCCTTCTCGGCCATCAGCACGGCATAATCCTCGTCCTTGTCGGCGAGGCGGTCGAGCTTCTGCCGCCCCGACAGGCCGGCCAGCGACTGCCACGCGTTGCGGTATTGGATGGCCAGCTCGAAATTCTGCGAAACCGAGGCCGCCCGCATCTTGTCGGCCAGCAGTTGCGAATAGTGCTCGATTTTGTCGGGGTGGGCGAGCAATTGCTCCATCTCGGCCACTTTGGACCGGTAATCCTCCAAACTAATCTTTCTCTCGCACGGCCCGTCACAATTTCCCAAATGAAATTGCAAACACACCTTCTTGGGCAGGGGGTTGGCGCAGGTGCGGATTTTGAATGCCTTGCGCAGCGCAATGGCCACCGCCGAGCGCCCCGAGCCGGCCATGAACGGCCCGTAGGCCCTTCCTTTCGGCCCCCGGATGCGCCCGTTTCGGTCCTTTCTCACCAGTAGGAGGCGGGGCGCGGGCTCATCCGTGACAAGCGCATACGAAATGGGTGCATTGTCCTTGAGGTCGATGTTGTATTTGGGATAATGCTGCTTGATGAGGTTGGACTCGAGCAGGATGGCTTCCTCTTCCGAGTCGGTGAGGATGAAGTCCACCGAATGGATATGGCGAACCAAGGCGGCCGTCTTGTCGGTCTGGTGCGGCCTCGCGAAATAGCTGCTCACCCTTTTCTTCAAATCCTTGGCCTTGCCGATGTAGATGATTTGGCCGCTCTTGTCCTTGAACTGGTAGCAGCCCGGCGCGTGCGGGAGAGGCCGGTCTATGGGAATCGGAAGCATGATGTTCAAGAAGATGAAAAAGAGGGAAAATAAAAAGGAAACTAAAAGGAAAAGGGCCCGCAACCCGCAACGCCCCGGGTTCAGTCCTCGGGCATAATCGGGCTGCGCTCGTCGGTCAGCATGTCCTTGTAGGCTTCGTATTTCACCACATATACCAGGAACTTGTAAATCCAACCATGCAGGGCCTTGTGACGCTTGCCCACGAACAGGATGTGGAACCACTGCAAGACGCTCGCGATGGCGGCTATGATAGCCAGGACAATCATGACAATGGCGGTGGGAATCGCCCAGACCATGCGCACGAACAGCTCCACGCGACTGGCCGGCTCCTTGAACGTGACATCGAATTTGACGGTTTTCATACATCCACCTCTCTTCGGCCTACCGAGAGGGGCTATATAATTCCATGCTCCAAAGCATAAACAAAAGTAAATAATAAACAAACGGGCCGCCCCGTTTCAAAACTTTGGGAGAAGCGGGCTGCGCTCGTCCGTCAGCCCAAATACATATGCCCAGTTCTGGCAGAAGCAGTCATAGATGGCCCTTGTCCAGCGGTGAATCCGCGGGCTGCGCCTTTTCTTGGCGATAATGACCAGAAACTGCAAAACGGCAAAGGCCAGCAGCACGAATTGCAGCACATTGAAAATGACGAAAAACACGATGCCCCATATCAGGCGGTAGAGGATTTCGAGCGGGTCGGCGCTTTCCTGGTAGTGGACGTCAATTTTGATTGTTTTAATGCAATCACCTGTCCCCTCCAATGAGGGGAAATATTAAATACGCGCCTCGTTTGCTCAACCCATGAAACTGCTTGTGCGCGCTTCCGAGCGCCATCATTCCCATGAAGGGTGGCTTGAGACCTATTTCCACTTCTCCTTCTCCGACTACTACGACCGCTCCAATCTGGGCTGGGGGGCCCTGCGCGTATTCAACGACGACTTTATCGCGCCGGGCGGCAAATTCGGTTTGCATCCGCACGCCAACTATGAAATCATGACGGTGATGATGGAGGGCGAGATGGAGCACACCGACAGCAAGGGCCACAAGGGCACCATCGGTCCTCTTGCCGTGCAGGCCATGAGCGCGGGCACGGGCGTATTCCACTCCGAAGCCAATGCGGGCCAAATCCGCACCCATTCGCTTCAAATCTGGATTGAGCCCCAGCGCAAAGGCGGCGAGCCGACTTGGAAAAGCCACTCGTTCAAAGCAGCCGACCTGCACAACAAGCTGGCCGCGCTGGTGTCTGGCGTGGATTCGGTTCCGGCTCCTCTTCACATCCGCCAAAACGCCGTCGTCTATCGGGCGAAACTGGATGGCGGAAAAAAGCTGGAGCACCTGTTCTTGGGCTCACACGCCTACTTGTTTGTCATTTCCGGAGAATTGCAAGCTGATTCCGATTTGCTCGCGCCCGGCGATTCGCTGAAAATAAGAGACGAGCAAAAAATCGGGCTGAAGGCCGGCGAGTCCGGCGCGGATTTCGTGCTGATTGATTTGCCCTAAAGCCTGCCGTCTTCTTCCGCCTTCTCAGCCCATCTGCCTTCTTTTCCCGGCCATCCACACAAGCCTTTATTTAGCCTCCAGCTCTGGCTCTCCCGTGGTGTGTGTATGGACGCTTCCCCGCCCGATTTCAAGCAAATGAAGGTGCCGGCCGTGCTGGCTGCCCTCTCCGCATCCGAGCGGGGGCTTTCCAGCTCCGATGTGCAGGCACGCATTCAGCAATACGGCTACAACGAGGTGGCCGAGAAGCGCCCCAATGTGGTGCTCGAATTCCTTTCCCATTTCTGGGGCCCCATCCCATGGCTCTTGGAATTTGCAACCATTTTGTGCTATTTCATCGGCAACCGCTTCGACGCGATGGTGCTGGCCTTCATCGTTTTGCTCAACGGCTCGGTGGCCTTCCACAATGAACACGACTCCCAGCAGGCGCTCCTGCTGCTCAAGAAAAAGCTCACCATCAAGGCCCATGTCCTGCGCGACGGGAAATGGGAAACCCTTGAGGCGCGCGAGCTGGTGCCGGGCGACATCCTCACCATCGGTTTGGGAGACGTGGTGCCGGCCGACGCCAAAATCATCTCAGGGGGCGTGTCGGCCGACCAGGCCGCGCTCACCGGCGAGTCTCTGCCCGTCGAGCTGCGCGAATCGGGCCTGCTCTACACCGGCTCCATCATCAAGCGCGGCGAGGCCAAGTGCGTGGTGGTCAATACCGGCATGCGCACCTTCTTCGGCAAAACGGTGGAGCTGGTAAACATCGCCAAGCCCAAATCCAAGACCGAGGAAATCATGTTCTCCATCTCCAAATACGTCACCTACATCGGCATCGTGCTGTTTGCCGTCATCCTCGTCTTCGCCCTCTCCATTGACGTCAAGGCCTCCGTCATCCTCACCTTCGCCGTGCTGTTCATCGGCGGCGGAATTCCGGCCGCCCTGCCGATGATGTTCACCATCGCCCAATCGAAAGGCGCCACCGACCTCTCCAAGCGCTCGATTCTGGTGACCAAGCTCGACTCCATCGAGAATGCGGCTTCAATCGAGGTGCTCTGCCTCGACAAGACCGGCACCATCACCATGAACGAGCTGGAAGTGCGCGACGCCGTCCCGCTGGGCGGATGCAAGCAAGACGAGCTGCTCGCCCTCTCGGCCCTCGCTTCCAGCGCGGAGAGCAAGGACGCGATTGACACCGTGGTGCTGTCTTACGCGAGCCGCAACCGCGTCAATCTTTCGGGATATTCGCAGCTTTCCTACACGCCGTTCGAGCCGGCCACCAAGCGGGCCGAAGCCCTGGTGAAATTCAAGGGCCAGCGCTTCAAGGTGATGAAGGGCGCGCCCCAGACGGTGATGGGCTTGTGCAAGGGCCTCACGGCCGCGCAGAAGCAGGCCATCACCAAGAGAATCGAATCCTTCTCCCTCTCCGGCTGCCGCGTGCTGGCGGTGGCCAAGTCCGCGCCCAACCAACTCAACCGGCTCAAGCTCTGCGGCCTGCTCGCCCTGGCCGACCCCCTGCGCCCCGATTCGGCCGAAACCATCGCCGCCCTGCGCGAGGCCGGCATCCGGCCCATCATGCTCACCGGCGACAACATCGCCGTGGCGCGCGAAATTGCCAAGCAGGCCGGCATCGGGGAGCGCATCGTGCGCATCTCCGAAATCAAGTCCCTGCCGGCCAGCGAGCAGGCCGGGGCCGTGCTGGCCTGCAACGGCATCGCCGAAATCTATCCGGAGGACAAGTTCTGGGTGGTCAAGCTCATCCAGTCCGCCGGCAAGATGGTGGGCATGACCGGCGACGGCGTCAATGACGCGCCCGCCCTCAAACAGGCGGAACTCGGCATTGCCGTCAGCAATTCCACCGATGTGGCCAAGGCGGCCGCCTCCATGGTACTGACCGAGCCGGGCACCAAGGTCATTCTGGAAGCCGTGCGCACCAGCCGTGAAATCTATCAGCGCATGCTCACTTGGACGCTCAAGAAAATCGCCCGCTCGATTCAATTCATGCCGCTCCTCATGGTCGGCTTCTTCCTCTTCCATGACGTGGTGGTCTCGATTACCGGCCTAGTGCTGCTGATGATTGTCAACGACTTCCTCACCATGACGCTGGCGGTGGACAACTCGCGCGCCTCCAAAAAGCCAAACGACTGGAACCTGAAAAACATCACGCTGGCATCCGTGGCCGTCGGCGCGTTCTTTTTCCTCATCGGCCTCGCCGTGTTCTTCATGGGCGTGCAATATTTCAAGCTCGATTTGGCGGGCATGCAGACGCTCATCCTGCTCGGTCTGGTATACAGCGGGCAGATGGGCATCTACATCATCCGCGAGCGCGGGCATTTCTGGCAGTCCTGGCCCAACCGCGCGGTGGCCGCCATTCTGTGGTTCGCCGTGCTGGTGTTCACCGGCCTTGGCCTCTTTGGGGTGGACATGGCTCCACTGACGCTTGAACAAGTGGGAGCCGCTCTGGCCATTTGTGCGGCTGGCCTGATTCTCACCGATTTCCCCAAGCAGTGGATATACCAAAAGCTGGAAATCGGGTATTGAAGGTGCGGCCCGTTTCCGGCTGGCCGGGGGTGTGCGCCCCTGCCGTTCAGCGCCGCGGTGGCCGGCCGTGCGAGCGGCTGTTCGCTCCGCGCTGTCCCCTCATTCTGCCCCTGCCGTTCAGCGCCACTGGGCCCAGCCGGTGCGGGACACCACGGTCTGGAAATTGTCGCCCGAAACCGTGATGGCGATGCGGAAGGGCTTGCCGACCGGCACGCGCAGGTCGCTGGCGCTGTAATTGTAGTAGCTCCGCGACGGCATCTCTCCGATTGGGTAGCTTTGCCGGTCCCACACCTGTCCGTTCTCATCCGCTTCCAGGGCGGCGGTTATTTTCACGTTCTTGGCCGTGATGGGCCCGTAATTGTCGATGCGGGCCGGCCCGACGCGGATGGAGGCGCTGGAGGAGGTTTCATACGTGACGGCATACGAATAACGCCGGACATACAAATCCGGGGCCGGGTCGCGCAGGGGGATGATTTCGACGCCCGTGTCGGAGGTGTAGTTGAGGTCGTCCGGCAGCTGGCCGATGCGGAAATTCTCCCCCGTGGTCTCCAGATAGCAATAGTCGCGGCCCCTGTAGGGGTAGGCAACGACCTTGTAATTGAAGCTGGCCGGGTTGCAGGCCACGCCAACGGCCACGTGGTGCGGCAGGCCCAGCAGGACGGTTCCGTAGCCCATGCGCTCGAAAATCGCGGCCATCAGGATGGAGGTGTCCTCGCAGTCGCCGCCGTCGGCGTAAATGGTTTCCGACGGGTAGCGGGGGTAGTCGTCATAGGGGCTGGTGGCGTTGTCGAAGGTGTAGGGCAGGCTTTGCACGAAGGCGATGGCCAGCTCCAGCCTCTCGTTGGAGCTGAGGTTCTGCCGCTGCGAGATGTTCAGCAGCAGGTTGGTCACGGCCCAGACCGACTCGTTGCTGTAGGGGTCGGCCACAAAGTTCCAATAGTCATGGCGGCCGGTGCGGTTCTCCGCCTCCGGTGCCTTGCGGTCCGGATAGCAGAGGTAGAGGCTGTTGGCCGCACCCTTGTATTCCCAGTCATAGTATTTCAGCACCGGATAGCCGGCCGGGCAGAGCTGCGGCGCGAGGCTTTGCATCTCCTGCTCGCCCACGCAGCTTTGGTTATAGGCGCGGTAGCCCTGTTCGCAGCGGCAGGTGCAGGCGCCCCTCAGCATGCGGCCCTCGGAATGGGGCCGGCTTTGCCGGCAGGAGTCATTGCAGACGGCCGGGGCCTGCCGCACGTATTCGACCAGCGGCATGCACGAATTTCGGACCCGCACATAGCCGCTGGAGCAGCTGCAGGTGCAGCTGCCGTTCGCCAGCTTCCCATAGGCGCCGGGCGACTGGCTGGAGCAGCTGGACTGGCAGGCCAGCACTTGGTCGGCATAATCGCTGTTCGCGCTTCTTCCGCCCGAGAGCGGATTGTCCGAGGCTGTTGGCGGGGCCAGCGGGCAGAAGCAGCCGAACCCCAAAAATAGCAACCCAAGCAAAATTACAAGGCCCAAGGCCGTCCGGCTGGACATGGGGCCTACTAAGGTCAGGCGGTATTTAATTCCTCCGCAAGGCTTTTTTCAGGTTTTGGCTGGGCAGAGCCCCCGTACCGGTTGTCGTTTTGAATTATTTACTCTTCATGTTTTTAGATCTTTTCGGCGTTTTTTTGTTTCATTATGCGATTTGCTTTCCACCGTATGAAATTCCACGCACATCTATTTAGAGTTGGTTTCAAAATGAAATATGCTCCCATATATAGGAAAAACGCTAGAATTGCAACTGCAAGTATATAATTTGTTTTTATAGTTTCATTTGCTGTAATAATATTATTTTGCGTTGCAGAAAAAATAAGCCCTCCAAAAAGTATGCTAAGTACTGCAGACAAGATTATTGCCGCATCGTTGATTTTAGATTCGTTAAATCGCAGCGTGCGTATTTTTTGGAAGGTATTCGTATCCACGATTTTATTCTCATGCAGTATATCTGCAGTTAATTCTTGAGTCATTATACAACTTGTAATTACCTCGCGATCATTTTTCCACTTTATAATTATCTCATCCAAACTCTTCTTATCGAATATATTTTCATTTTCCTTCAAAAGTCTAATTAATGCTATCGACGAGATGTCGCACTCAATTAATTTCTTGGCTATTGGGGTTGTCATCTCCTGCGAACCCATAATTACATCGACAACTCTTTGTGATAATTGCCCTTTAGCATAAATATTATCTATAAGTCGAACTATCGATTCACTATCTAATCTAATTTTGTTTAATATATCCAGAGCCGCGCCCTCAGTAGAAATAGAATCATCGATAATTTTTCTTTGTGGTTTGAAAAAACCCTTTATCGGGCCCCAATTTCGCAGAAACAGGTCAGTCCCTAAAAGAACCGCTAATACGGCGGTCGTAATGTATACTCCTTCTCCATCAAATAACGGTTCTCTAAAGAAATATATCGCTCCGAAAAAGAAAATGTAACTTAAGACTTTCCAAGCAGCATCACTGATGATTATCCTTCCCTCGTTAATTGATTCTACTGCTGCTCTAAATGACGAAAAAAAATCGAAAAAGCTTTCTGCAGGCGTTTTTTCTTGTTTATCAAATGAACTTATTATCTCCATGTTATTAAAATATTTTGAGTAGTCCGCAGAAATAGCTTTTATGATTGGTGTTTTTGATTTTTCATTATTTGCCATTGCACCACTACTGTTTGGTCGCACACACCATTTTTATCCCTTTCTCCCTTCATCATTTTAAGGTGTAAGTTTAAACGACTCTTAGTGGTTTAATGGGTTTTATAGCTGGTGGTATGACTCCCGTTTATCGTAGAGTTATGGTCTTTATCGATGGTGGCTACTTGCGCAAAGGTTGGAAAGACTACAGTTTCGGTGAGGACACCAGAATAAACTTTAATGGCTTGGCTTACTATGCACTCGATTTCAAGAGTACTTTCTCGCACGAGCTCATCAGAGTCTATTATTATGATGCAATAGCTGATCCATTAAAAGAACAAGCAAAGCACGAAGAACAGGACCTCTATTTTCAATCCATTCGAAATATTGAAAATTATGAAGTAAAACTTGGTCGTTTAATTCGTTCAGAAGGCCATTATCGTCAGAAGGGTGTCGATGTCCTGTTAGCAATCGACATGATAACCAAAGCATATGAGGACCAATATGATATCGCTATTCTGATTGGTGGCGATGATGATCTTCAAGACGTCGTACGCGCCGTCAAAGATTCAGGCAAGCGTGTTTATGGGTTGTTTTTTGAAGCAAATGCTTCAAAACGTTTAATCGATTTATTCGATAGACGTAGAACTTTTAACCAAGATACTTTAGTCCAACATAGCCTAATCCAAAAGAAATGATTGTTCCAAAACAGAGACCAAATCTAAAGTTATTTTCTCCTCAACTGCGGCCCCAGATACTGGCCCGTATAGCTGTCCGAATTGCGGGCCACCTCCTCAGGCGTGCCGGTCGCGACAATCTGCCCGCCGTCCGCACCGCCCTCAGGCCCCAAATCAATCAAGTGGTCGGCCGTTTTCACCACATCCAGATTGTGCTCGATGACAATGACCGTATTGCCCTTTTCCACGAGGCGGTTGAGCACTTCCAGCAGCTTGGCCACGTCATGGAAATGCAGGCCGGTGGTGGGTTCATCGAGGATATAGACGGTCTTTCCAGAGTCGCGCTTTGAGAGCTCGGCCGCCAGCTTCACGCGCTGCGCTTCTCCTCCCGACAGCGTGGTCGCAGACTGGCCCAGCTTCACATAGCCCAGGCCCACGTCGTACAGGGTTTGCAATTTGTGCTGGATGGAAGGGATGTTGGAGAAGAAAGTCAGGGCCTCCTCCACTGTCATGTCCAAGACATCTGCGATGTTCTTGCCCTTGTAGCGCACGCTCAGCGTCTCGCGGTCGTACCTTCTTCCCTTGCACTCGTCGCAGGGCACGTAGACGTCCGGCAAAAAGTTCATCTCGATGCGGATGAGGCCGTCGCCCTCGCAGTTCATGCACCGCCCGCCGGGCACGTTGAAGGAGAAGCGGCCCGGCTGCCAGCCCCGCGCGCGCGAGCTGGGCAGCTTGGCGAACAAATCGCGAATGGGGGTGAATGCCCCGATGTAGGTGATGGGGTTGGAGCGCGGGGTGCGCCCAATCGGCGACTGGTCGATGTCAATCACGCCGTCGATGAATTCGAGGCCCTCCAAACTCTCGTGCGAGCCGACCGACACCTTCGCGGTGCCGAATCTCATGCGCAGCGCCGGATAGAGCGTCTCGGAAATAAGCGAGGATTTGCCGGAGCCCGACACGCCCGTGATGCCGACAAAGCAGCCCAGCGGGAAGCGCACGGTAATATTTTGCAAGTTGTTGTGGCGGCAGTTTCGCAAAACGAGCCAGCCTTTCGGCGCCCGTCTCTTCGCCGGCAGGGCAATCTTGCGCTCCCCGCGCAGATAGGCGCCGGTGAGCGAGCGCTTGCAGGCCATGATTTCGGGCAGTTTGCCCTCGGCCACCACTTCACCGCCGTGCACGCCCGCGCCGGGGCCGATGTCCACCACGTGGTCGGCCGCGCGCATGGTGTCCTCGTCATGCTCCACCACAATGAGGGTGTTGCCCAAATCGCGCAAAGCCTTGAGGGTGGAAAGAAGCTTGCCGTTGTCCCGCTGGTGCAGGCCAATCGAGGGCTCGTCCAGCACATAGAGCACGCCGGTCAGGTTCGCCCCGATTTGAGTGGCCAGCCGGATGCGCTGCGCCTCGCCTCCCGACAGGGTGCCCGACACGCGGTCCAGCGTGAGATAGGCCAGCCCCACATTGATGAGGAAGTCGAGGCGGTTGCGCACCTCTTTCAGAACGGGCTTGGCGATGTAGCTTTCCTGAGTCTTCAATTTCAAGTCTGAAAAGAACCCATAGGCCTCGCTAATCGGCATGGAGGTGACGTCGATGATGGATTTGTCTGCAATAAAGATGGAGAGCGCCTCCTCCTTGAGCCGCTTCCCATGGCACGCCGGGCACACTTCCTCGCTCATGTATTTCTCCAAATCCTCGCGCCGCGCCGCCGATTCGGTTTCCATGTAGCCGCGCCACAGGTTGGGCAGCACGCCCTCAAACGAGCCGGAAGAAGTCCACACCGAGTCGCCGCTCTTGCTCTCGAACTTGTAGTCGATTTTCTCCTCGCCGCTGCCGCGCAGCACGATGTCCTGCTGCTTCTTGCTCAATTTGTTGAACGGCGTGGTCATGTCGAATCCAAACTGCTTGCCCACGGCCGCCAATTGCTGGAGGCGGAAGGACTGGAAGCGCGTGTTCCACGGAGCGATGGCGCCCTCCAGCAGGCTCTTGGTCTTGTCCGGCACCACCAGCTCGGGGTCGGGATACATCTTCACGCCCAACCCATGGCATTCGGGGCAGGCGCCAAAAGGCGAGTTGAAGGAGAAGAGGCGGGGCTGGATTTCGCTGAACGAGAAGCCGCACTGGGGGCAGGCGTTTTTTTGCGAGAACAGGGTTTCCTTGCCCCCGATTTCGGCCTTGATAAGGCCTTCCGCCCGCTCGGCCGCCGCCTGCACCGCTTCCGCCACGCGGTCGCGCTCGGCCTTGGTGGTCTTCACCCTGTCGATGAGCAAATCCACGTCATGCTTCTTGTTTTTGTCGATTTGCCCGTCGTAGCGGTCGATGATGACGGCCTGCCCGTCGATGCGCATGCGGGTGAAGCCCAAGCGGCCCTGCTCTTCCACCAATTTCTCGAAGGTGCCCTTCTGCCCGCGGATGAGGGGGGCGTAGATGGTGGCCTCTGCGCCGCTTGCGGCCTCCATGATTTGGTCAATGATGGAATCCATGCTCTGGCTGGTGATGGGTATCTTGCACTTGGGGCAATAGGGCGTGCCGATGCGGGCCCACAAGAGGCGCATATAGTCGAATATTTCGGTGGTGGTGCCCACCGTGGAGCGGGGGTTTTTGGAGCCCGCCTTCTGCTCAATCGAAATGGCCGGCGAGAGGCCGTCAATGGAGTCCACGTCCGGCTTGGACATGATGCCCAAGAACTGCCGGGCATAGGCCGACAGGCTCTCCACATAGCGCCGCTGGCCTTCCGCATAAATGGTGTCAAACGCCAGCGTGCTCTTGCCCGAGCCGGAGAGGCCGGTAAAGACCGTAAGCTGGCCGCGCGGAATCTGGAGGCTGATGTTCTTGAGGTTGTGCTCGCGGGCACCCTTGATGGTAATGGTTTCGGAGGACATTGGCTAAACCTGTTCATGTTTGCGCCGCCCTTCATCGTCGAGGCGGCCTTGTGCGCATGTTAACAGCGAACAAATAATAAAAGGGAATGGGCGCCGGACTTCCGGTCCGTCCAACCTCCTGCAGAAGTGGGAGCCCTCCGCCGTTGCCATCGGCCCCCGCAAGGAGGCCGTGGTGGGTGTATGTCGGCAGCCGCTTCATCGGGCGTATGATGAAACGTATATCATGTATAAAAAGACAGCGGCGGGCGCTTTCCGCCCCGCCGGCCGCCGGGGTCTTCCTAAAGCAGTTCCTCAATCTGCTCCTTCTTGGAGCGGATGCGCGCGAGGCGGCTGACTATCTTCTGCATGGTCTGGATTTCCGCTTCCAGCTTCTGCGCGTCCTCCACATGGAAGGGGGTTTCCTGCCCCCTGAGCGCGTCCAGAATCTTGCGCGCCTCGTCAAGCACGATGCCCTTTTCGGCCAGAATCTGCTCGGCATTGGCGTACTTGAAGCCGGCGGCGATGAGCACGTTGTCGTTGATATAGGGGTTGGCCGTGATGACGCTAGTGAGGTCGTCGTTGCGGTGGCGGGAGTTGGCCAGGAAGGCGTCTCCAAGCCCCTCTTCAATGCGTGCGCTGGATTCCTGGCCAAGGATTTCAATCATCTCTTTTGCGGTGTAGTAGTCCCGGACGGCCAAGGCGTTGTTATCCAAGCGCTGGTGGGAGCGGGCTTTGCCGCTGTATGCGTAATAGAGCTTGGGCACGCTGAACTCGCTCCAAACCGCGGGATTATTGCAAATCACGAGCTGTCCGTCGTTATCCTCGTGCATGATGCGGGCGGGGGCGTTCGGGTTCTTGTCCGTCCCTTTTGCCAGATGCCGCATGGCGGATTCAATCCGGTCCATCAGCTTGAGGAGGGCGGGCAGGTTGTTGAAATATCCGTCCAGCACGCCATTTTCATAAGCTTGGGTGGCCTTGTCGTACAGATTAATGGCCGCATACTGCTGGCCTTCCCGGCGGAACTGGTCGGCGAAGGCCGTGTATTGGATGTATCCCAGAAGGTTTTCCACGCCCATTCCATTCGTGCCTACAATCAGGCCTTGGTTTCTTTCCTCATTCTTGTTTCGGAAAATGCTCCTTTGCCCCGGAATCAGGTCCTTGATAATCGAGAGCGTCTGCTGGCGCGCCTGCTTGATGACCTCTGGAGTGAAGATTTTGGTTTGTTTTGCCATGTTTCTATTTGTGTTTTTTCATTTAAAAGGCAAAAGGTGTAAAACTCTACGAAAAACAACAATATTTGCGCAAAGCAGACCTATTTTCACTCATCTTCGGCCTTTTTCTTGCGCCGCGCCCGTCCGTCGTCTTTTTCGGCCTTTTTCTGGTTCAATTCGCGCAAGGTGTCGCGCAGCTCAATCGCCTTCTCAAAGTCCAGATTCTCGGCCGCCGCGCGCATCTTCTCCTCGATGAGGATAATCTGCTTTCTCAAATCCGCCGACGTGGCGTGGGCCAGCGCGCCCTCGGCCGCATCCACCGGGGCGAGGCGCTCGGCGATGGTCTTGCGGATGCTCATGGGGGTGATGCCGTGCTTAAGGTTGAACTCGGCCTGGATTTTGCGCCGCCGGGCCGTCTCGTTCATGGCCGCCTCCATGGCGTCCGAGGTGCGGTCGGCGTAGAGCACCACCTCGCTATCGGCGTTGCGCGCCGCGCGCCCAATGGTCTGTATCAGCGAGGTCTCGTTGCGCAAAAAGCCCTCCTTGTCGGCATCCAGAATGGCCACCAGCCCCACTTCGGGGATGTCCAGTCCTTCACGCAGGAGGTTGATGCCCACCATGCAGTCGAACTCGCCCAGCCGCAGTTGGCGAATCAGTTCCGAGCGCGCCAGCGTGTCGATTTCAGAGTGAAGATAACGAACCTTGATGTCGCGGCCGGCCATGTATTCGGCCAAGTCCTCGGCCATGCGCTTGGTGAGCGTGGTGACCAGCGTGCGGTTTCCGACCGCCGCCTTGGCCTTCACCCGTTGCAGCAAATCCTCCATTTGCCCCTGCGTGGGCCGCACGGTGATGGGCGGGTCCACGATGCCGGTGGGGCGCACCAGCTGCTCGACGATTTGGGCCGACACTTTCCTCTCGTAATCGTCCGGGGTGGCCGAAACGAAAATGGCGTCCTTCATTTTTTTCTCGAATTCCTCCCACTTGAGCGGGCGGTTGTCGAAGGCGGACGGAAGGCGGAAGCCGTAATCCACCAGATTCTTCTTGCGCGTGTAGTCGCCGTGAAACATGCCGTGCAGCTGCGGCAGGGTGACGTGGCTCTCGTCAATCACCATCAGCGCGTCGGAGGGCAAAAAGTCGAGTAAACAGAACGGCGGCTCGCCGACTTTGCGCCCGTCGAAATGGCGCGAGTAGTTCTCGATGCCGTTGCAGTAGCCCACTTCCTCGATAAGTTCCAAATCATAGTTGGTGCGCTGGCGCAGCCGCTGGGCTTCCAGCGCCCCCAATTTGGGCAAATGCTCGTTCAGCTCGGCGCGAATCGTTTTGATGGCCTTCTTTTTCGAGGGCTCGTCCACCAGATAGTGCTTGGCCGGAAAGAGGGTGTAGTGGTGCAACTTTTGAATCGGCTTGAAATTGACGGGCTCCAGCACCGAGATGGAGGCAATCTTGTCCTCCTCGATTTCGATGCGCAGAAGCTCCTCCTCATAGGCGGGCGCGATGGTGACAATGCCGCCCTTCACGGCAAACGTGCCCGGTGCGCGGTCCAGCTCGTTGCGCTCATACTGCATTTCCAGCAGGTGGCGGATGAGCCCGCGCCGTTCCATCGGCGCGCCGGCTTCCAGCAAAAGCGAGAAATTCTTCCATTCCTGCGGCGAGCCCAAACCATAGATGCACGACACCGTGGCCACAATGACGGAGGGCCCGTCGCTCGCCAAATGGGCCGTGGCCTGCAGCCGCATGCGCTCGATGCGCTCATTGACGCGGCTGTCTTTCTCGATGTAGGTGTCGGAGGCCGGCAAATAGCTTTCAGGCTGGTAGTAGTCGAAGTAGGAAACGAAATAGCCCACCTTGTTTTTGGGAAAGAACGACCGGAACTCGGAATAAAGCTGGGCCGCCAGCGTCTTGTTGTGTGAAATGACGATGGCCGTGCGGTTGGTTTTGGCCAGCACATTCGCAATGGTGAAGGTTTTGCCCGAACCCGTCACGCCCAAGAGCGTCTGTTTGGTGCCGCTGGGGCTCTTGGCCTGCGTGCCGCTGACCAATTGGTCTATCGCCTGCGGCTGGTCGCCCGCCGGCTTCATGGCGGACGCTAGTTCGAAATGGTCGAGCACAATAGAGGTTGGGTAAAAAGGAGTTAATTAAGATGGCGGGAGGGCCTTTCCAGTTCAAGGCGTGCGGCTTGAGGTGCCCGGGGCTCCCTCTGGCCCCTATCCGCCCTTGGGCTTGCGGTCCTCGTCCCACATGCGCTTGACCAATAGGGAGAGCTCCTGCCGCTTCTTCTCGAACTCTTCCTCTTCGGCCGAAGTGATGGCCACGCGGCGCGCCAATTCGGGGGGCAGCTCGGGCTCCCCGCCCGCGCGCGAGCCCGGCGGGACGGGAACGCCCGCGCCATATGCCGGGCCTTTCGGGCCCGTCGCGCCGGCAGCGCCGCCGGAGCCGCTTCCTTTTGCGCCCTTGCCTTCTTTCTCCGTTTTGCCGGCCGACATGGCCGGGGCCGTAAGGCCGTAAATCTGGGCTTCCTTGATGAGCCCATGGAGCTTGATTTCGAGCTGCTCGCCCGCCTTGCCCAATTCCTGCAAGTGCGAGAGCATCTCCTCGATGTCCTTGGCCTTCTTGGCCATCTCGTCGTATTCGCCCCGCTCCTTCTCCAGCTCGTCACGGGCGTCGGCCAAGTCCTTGGAATAGGTCTGCCCCGCGCGGCTGAGGGTTTTCTCCATCTCCTCAAGCTCGGTGGAGTTCTTGTTCAGGGCGGCGCCCATGCTCTCGATGCGGGCGCTGATGGTCTGGTACTGGTACTGGGTCTGGGCGTAGGCCTGCACCTGCTTTTTCACCGCTTCCAGCGTCTGCTCCAGGTCATGGAGCACGGTCTCGCGCTCGGCCTGCACTTTCTTGGACATCTCGCTGGCCTGCTCCATCATCTTCTTGGGATTGACCTTCTCCAGCTTGTGCGCCTCGATTTGCTTGAGCTTGGCCTGCGCATGCTCCAGCTCCTCGCCCAGCATCTTGCTCTCGTGGAGGATGTTGGTCCCGGTCTTTTCCATCTCGGCGCGCGCGAAGGAGAGGTCGGCCATGGTGTGTTTGAGCGTCTCTATCTCCTCGGCCGTCTTGTCGGCCGCGAGGCGGGCCTGCAGCGCGTTCACGTGCTCCTGCACCGAGTCGAACACTTGGCGCGCGGCCTTGAGCCGGTTTTCAAGCTGGTCCTCGGCGCTCCCCAGCTTTTTCATCTGCTCCTCAATCTCCGGCTGGCCCTCGCGTCCGGGCAGGCTTTCCAGCGCCTTCTGGAATTCCGCCATCTCGCTGCGCATCGAGGCCAAATCGGTCTTGAGCTGGCCCAGGGAAGCCTGGCGCTCGCTCAGCACTTTCTCCACGTGGGAATTGAGCTTTTGCGATTCGGACAGGTCGGCCGACAGCTTCTGCAGACGGCTCTGCCCGCGGGTCTGCGCCCCGCGCAGCTGCTCCTGCAGGGCGGACAGTTCCACGCCGCCCTCGGCCGCGTTCTGGGCAAGCGATTCGAGTTTCTTGACGGTCTGCGTCTTGCGCTCGCCGACGTTGATTTGCCGCTTCTCCCGCTCGCCGGAGGCCAGCGGGGTCCAAATGAGCATGACTTGCGTGAGCTGGTACTGGATTTTGATGAGCCCCTCGCCTTCGAGCACGTGGGCCCAGTCCTCGACGCTTTGCACCGGCACGCCCAGCGTGGCGGCGGCCTCGCGGATTTCGATTTTTCCGCGCTCGCGCACCAGCTTGATGAGCGAATCCACTCCGGTGCTAATCAGCAGGTCGTCCAACCCCATGAATGGGCGTGCATTTCGAACCCTTTTAAAGATTGCCCTCCTGCCCTTCCTTGGCGATAACATGACTGGGGCCTCATGGGATGAAGTCTACACCAAGGTGGAATCCAGCCCCTTGGACCGCTTCAAGAACAAGAACCGCATCCTCAAATCGTTCGGCCCGCCCGGCGTGCGGGTGTACGAGGAGATGGACGGCGCGCGCACGGCCCGCGCCATCCAGCAGGCGCTCGGTTTGGAGCCCGGGCTTTTCGAGCGCATCCTCTCGCAGCTGGTGTCGGACGGCGCCATCCGCCAAGGCGCCGGCCCTTCCGCTCCCGGCTCTCCCTCTTCGGACTCCTATTCCAATTCCGGTCTCGACTCCTCCAGCCCGCCCCCCGGCCCCTCGATGGCCGGCCCCATGCAGCTGCCGCCTCCGCGCCGCTCTTCGGCCAAATCCTCCGAGCCCGCGCCGCCGCCCGGCTGGCCGCCCGCCGACTCCAGCCCGCCCTCCTCGCGCCGCGCGCCCCCGCCCATCTCGCCGCAGGGCGTGCCGCCTGCGCCGCCCGAGGAACTCTCCGGCCTCGGCACCACCGTGACCACCCGCCCGCCCATCAACCCGCAGGCCTCCGCCGCCCCGCCGGCTGCGTCCTCCAAGCTCTCGCCGCTGGAAAAGCTCATCTCCGACAAATACGGCGCCGTCGGCCTCAAGGTCTATGAGCTCATCGACGGCGAGCGCACGGCCGAGGACATTCTCAACGAGACCGGCCTCTCCGAGTCCAAGCTGGTCGAAATCCTCGAATTCATGAACGAGCAGGGCATCA
>CABMCD010000016.1 GCA_902384555.1 uncultured archaeon
ACGGTCGGCACCACGTCGCCCAAGGCATAGGTCATACTGCCGTATGCGGGATTGGTGCCGTACTCGACTGTGCTGTAGCTCAGCGTGTAGTTGCCGGCTGGCGGCGCGCTGAAGCTGAAGTAGCAGTTCTTGGTCTCCAAGCGGGTCGAGAGGTTGGTGCAGTTGGAGCCGTTGATGCTGGTGTTGGTGCCGTTGGGATAGAGGTAATAGTAGTAGGTGCCGAACACGATGCCGGTGGAGCTGTTGGCGATGGAAATGGAGAGGTTCTGCAGCTCCGAGTTGGTGCCGTTCACCGTCAGGTCCACCAGCGTGGTGTTGGTGAGGTAGACGCGGGCGGTCGGCGAGGTGATGGTGACGGAGGGCGCGATGGCGTCGGAGAGGTTGTAGCCGGAGAAGTTGCCGATTTGCAGGGTGAGGTTCATGAAGGTGGTCTGGTTGCCGGCATCGTACCAAGTGGTGTTGGAGACCACGACCACGTTGTTGCTTCCGCCCCCGTCATAGGTGATGTTGGGCACCGAGGTGAAGGGCAGGTAGTAGAGGCTGACGTTGGCCGACGAGTTGAGCACCGACACGGCGGAAGAGTTGATGTAGAGGCGGCTGGTGCCGAACTGGCGCGGGGGCGAAATCTGCACCTGAACGAACTGGCCCATGGCCGACATCACGGCCTGCGCCTGCTGCTGGGTGCTGATGTTGACGTTGCTGAAATTGAACAGGCTCACCGTCTGGAAGGTGTTGCCCCAGGGGGCGGCCTGGTTCAGGCCCGCGAGGGCCTGCATGCAGGCGGCCGAGCCGTTCAATTGCATCTCCATCGCGAAATTGGTGGAGCCGAAATTGAGGATTTGGCTCATGTTGGTGGACCGGGAGCCCTGCTGGAAGCACTGGCTGAAGTTGAGGCCCCCGCCAATCGACACGTTGGAGGGCGGGCCCTGCACGGAGCCGAGGTTGTGGACCAGGGCCGTGAGCGTGGTGGTGTTGGAATTGCCGGCCTTGTCGACGGCCGTGACGGCGACGGTGTAGGGCTGGGGCGTGCTGAGCGCGGCCGCGAGGGCGGAGACGTTGCAGGTGGCATTGTAGAAGGTGGCGTTGCTGATGCTGACCGTGGTCGTGTTGCCGGTGGAGCCGGCCCCGCAGGGGGTGCTCACGAAGCTGAAGGTGAGGCTGCTGGCCCCGGCCCCCATGCTCAGGCCGGTGGCATTGACGCGGACGTAGATGAGGCTGTTCTGCAGGCTGCTGTTGGAGTAGTAGGAGGAAAAGAACGACTGGCTGCCGAAGCTGGTGGAATTGTCCAGCGAGTAGAAGGACGCGACGCTGAAACTGGGGCCGATTTTGTCCACCACGAAGGTGGGGCTGCGGATGGCCGTGGTGTTGCTCACGACGCCCACGCTGGGATAGGACGAATTGGCGCTATAGACGGTGATGTTGAAATTGTAGAAGCGGTCGGCGGCGGCGGATGCGTTGATGGTGCAGTTGGCGGTCCAGAGGCTGGCGACCGAGCCGCTGGCCAGCGGGGTGAGGTTGACGAAGGGGACCAGCAGGCCCTCGGCGCACAGCGCGGAGCCGGCCGCATTGACGAGGCTGACGTTGAGGAGCTTGTTGGTGGTGTTGGTGTCGTTTACCGTGACGTTGATTTGCACCTGGGTGTAGTTGGTGGAGAGGTAGATGGCATCCGAGGCCCAGCTGCCGCTGACGTTGTTGGTGATGGAGGAGATGGTAATCGGGGGCGTGACGGCACTGGAAAGGCCGGCCAGCAGCAGGAGCGAGAGCGCGAAGGCTAGGGACAGACGGAAACGTTCGCAAATCATAAACCACACCGCAATGTGGCTCTCGGGAGGGGAATATAAAACAGGTGGATAAGTTTCTTTTGAAAAAAGATTGTGTTTATAAAAACAAAAAGTGTGCTTTAAAAAATATTTAAAAAACCGCTGGAACGGGGGCGAAAGGGCCGGCGGATGGAATGGGCGGGCCGGCGGGCGGCAGGACGCGGCCGGGGGCGGCAAGCGAACGGGAAAAAAGCGGGGCCGACGGCCCTACGGCCGGCAGGATGCGGGATGAAGGGGCTCGAGGGGGCGGCCGGGTGCTAGGCGGAATTGGACGCGGGGGGCGAGAAGCGCCAAGCGCGCTGGTTTTTATGGACTGCCGCCCCACTTGTTGGTGTTGATTCTTATGTCCGCAACCGTCGTAGTGGGTGGCCAGTATGGAGACGAGGGGAAGGGCAAAATCCTCTCCTATCTCGCACTGCATGACAAGCCCGACGTGATTGCACGCGGCGGGGGCGGCCCCAATGCCGGCCACTCGGTGGAGCATGAGGGCAAGAAATACAAGATTCGCCTCTGCCCCTCCGGGCTGGTGAACAAGACGGCGAAACTCGTGATTGGGGCCGGCGTGTTCGTGGACCCGGACGTTTTCATCAAGGAAGTGGAGGAGTTCGGGCTGAAAGGCCGCTGCTTCATCGACCGGCGCTGCACGCTCTTGGAGCCGAAATACAAGGACGAGGACGCGGCCTCGGAAATCGGCAGCAAAATCGGCACCACCAAGACCGGCATCGGCCCGACCGCGGCGGCGCGGGCGAAACGAATCGCCAAATTCGTGGAAGAGGAGGAGCGGCTCAAACCCTATCTTTGCGATTCGGTTGAAATCATCCATTCGGCGAAAAACGCGCTGGTGGAGGGCTCGCAGGGCTTCATGCTCTCCAACCTCTACGGAACCTATCCCTATTGCACGGCCAAGGACGTGTCGGCCTCGGCGATTTGCTCCGAAGTGGGCCTGGGCCCGCTCGACGTCAAGAGCGTGATTATGGTCATCAAGGCCTACACCACCCGCGTGGGGCACGGGCCCTTCCCCGGTGAAGTGAGCGTGGCCGAGGCGGAGAAACTGGGCATGCAGGAATACGGGACGGTGACGGGGCGGCCCCGGCGCACCAACCCCGGCCTGATTTGGGACGAGCTGAAAACGGCGGCCCGCGTCAATTCGGCCGACTGCATCGCGCTCACCAAGCTCGACGTGAAATACCCGGCCTGTGCCGGAGCGAAGGAATACGCGAAGCTGCCCGCCGACGCCAAAAAATTCGTGGAAGAGATTGAGAAGAAGCTGGGCGTGAAAGTCGGCCTCATCGGCACCGGACCGGCGGCCGGGGACATTATAGACCGACGGGCCGGCCAATAGGCTTTATTATTTCTATGCCGCCTAAAACAAATGCTTTTTCGCCCCTGTAGCTCAGCGGTAGAGCGCGTGCATGGTAAGCACGAGGTCACGAGTTCAATCCTCGTCGGGGGCTAAACGTTTTTTCGAGGTCACGAGTTCGACTTTCAACCCGAAAGGGTTGGAAGTATTCGGAAGGAGCGAAGCGACTTCCGATACCCTCAACTGCGAAGCAGTTGGGGGTATTCGGCACGAGCGCGAAGCGCGAGCGGCCGATATCCTCGTCGGGGGCTAAACATCTTTTTCGGGCGATTTGGGACAATCGTTTTATTCTTCGGCCCGGCAAAGCCCGTCATGGCCGACAAAAAGCCCGCCGACGAGAGGATTCGCTACGCCTGGCGCGTTTTCCTGCTCGTGCTGCTGCCCTTCGCCTTGGGCCTGTGGGTGCTGCCGCACACGCAGGGGATGGACGGCGCCGCCATCGGCGCGCCCGTATCGGACGCCAGCCGGGGGGCGGACGGCTCGGTGTCCTATCATTTCACGCACAGCCAGCTCGAGGGCGGGGCGCAGCAGCTGGGCGCGCTCTTTCCCCTCGCCAATTACGCCGATTTCCCGCCCTTGGTGTCCCACGGCCAGTGGCAGCTGTGCTTCAAGGACAACGGCAGCCGCTTCCTGCTGGCAGACGGCAGCGACGTGCCGGCGGAGATTGAGTGGAACATCTCGGTGCAGGGGCAGGGCCAGGTGCTGGTTCAGGCCAATTCCGTCAACTGCACCGGCGTGGAGCCGGGGCAGGCCACCATCTACCAGTGGTCGGCCAAGCTGGGTCCGGCCATCGCGCGGGAGGGGCTGAACGGCACCATCACCTTCGAGCCGCAGACCTCGACCTATCCGCGCGCCACCATGGACTGGGGCCTGCTGCAGGGCTTGGTGATGATTCCGGTCTTCTATCTGCTGATTTGGTATCCGGCCGGGGGCATCTGGCGCAAAATCCGCGAGGGCTTGCTCTCGCAATAGGCGATTGTAGGAAGAAAGTGGGTATCTTGGGCAAAAGATTGCGTGCCTTTAAATACTTTAAGGTGTAATTTAATCAATAATCAAGAGCCTGGCGGACCGGGGACCACACCACCCAACAACCGGCCCGCCAGATTCCTTGATTTTCAAACGACCATCAGTCAAGCCGAGGATAGGACGTAAGCCAAAAGCGCAATGAGGCACAGTCCAGCTTGGTTTGGCGCACAGGTGCGCGCGCATGAAGCTCCAGACGCCGGATTTCGGAACCTGGATGCTTAAGCGCTGGCTCTATGTTTTCGCCATCGGCGCCTGCTTCATGGTGATGCTGGTCGGAACGGACATGAGCCAGCGGCTGCTGGCGGGCCTGGGCCTGCTGGTGTTCATGCAGCTGCGCGAAATCTCCTTTGTGGAAGACATCGACGTGGCGCGCGCGGTGATGCGCGCCAGCCCCCAGCGGGAGGAAAACAAGGCCCGCGCGCCGGAGCGGCCGGTTCTCTCGCCGGTGCAGATGGAAATGCAGGCCCGCCGCGACTTCGCGGCCCTGCGCATGGCCGAATACGAGAACCACCGCCCGCCCAGCAGCTATTGATCAAGACTCGTTTTGGGCCAGCAATCTTCGCGCCAGCGCAAGCGCTTGGGGCAGCTTTTCGCCCCGCGGCCCGCCGGCCCCGGCCGCGGCCGGATGCCCGCCGCCGGTGCCCCCCAAAAACCGGCCCCCCGCATTCATGAGGGCCGGCAAGTCGATGGACGAGGAGAGGCCGGGCCGGATTCTCGCCGATATGCGGGCCCCCTTTTTGTCGGCCGTTCCGGCAAAGGCGGCATCCGCCCCCGCGCCGACCAGGGCCTCGGCCACGTGCGATTCGTGGGACGAGACTTCGGCACAGGCGACCAGCCACTCGCGCTGCACGTTCCAGGAAACTTGGCGCAGGCCCTCCAGCACGGCTGCGCGGCTTTGCAGGCTGGGCGGATGGCGCAGCTGGCTGCGGATTTCCTCGTAACTTCCGTCCGCGCGCTCGAGCAGCGCGGCGAGGCTGCGCAGGGTGCGCGGGCCGGCGCGGACCAGATGGGCGGAGTCGGAGAGCAGGCCCCAAATCAGGAAACGCGCGGCGTCCGGAGCGGGCCTTGCGATGAGCGCGGCCACCAGCTCGCTGCAGGAGGCGGCCTCGGGCTCCACCCACTCGTGGCGGGCGCGGCGCGAGCCGGACGAGACGGCATGGTGGTCGATGAGCAGGAGGATTTTGGATTTGGAGGACAGCTGCGGCAGGAGGCCGGGGTCGTTGCAGTCCAGCAGGATGAGGGGGGCGGCCGGGAACTGTGAGCGCGCGGTCGAGAACGGGGGCATCCAGGCCATCTGCGGGCCCAGCAGGCGGCGAGCCTCGGAATTGGCGCGGTCGGGCAGGGCGAAGACGGCCTGCGGTCCGAGGAAGCGGGCCAGGGCGAGGCCGGAAGCGACGGCGTCGGTGTCGGCAAGGGAATGGCTGGTGATGAGCACGCGGCCGCCGGCCAGTTTTTCCAGCGCGGCGCGCACGGAAGCGGGCGGAACCCAGCCGGATTCCGTTTTGCGGGATTTTGTTTTTTCCTTCGGGGCGCGGGCCATCGGCAAAGCCCACGCGCGGGTTTGATTTAAACCTATCCGGCCCACCCGTCGCGCTCTTAAACCTCCTCGCGCCAGTCCGAAACATGCGGGGCCAATCCAGCACCGAATACGTCCTGTCCATCATCGGGCTGATGCTCATCCTCGTGGCGCTCTATGAGGTGTCCAGCAGCATGAACGCGCGCCTGCTGGCGCTCTCCTCGCAAATCGAGGGCGAGCGGGCGGCGGCGCAGCTGGGCCGCTCGCTGGACGCGCTGGACTCGATGGGCCCGTCCAGCCACACGGTCGTGAGGCTTTACACCTTCCCCCAGCAGAGCCTGACGCTGGGGGGCGCCCTCATCATCTCGCGCTCGTCCGACAACCTCACCGCCTCGTTTTTGGAGCATTTGTCCAACGTCAGCTCCACCAGCCTCGTCGGGCAGCAGACGGCGGACGTGACCTGCAATTCCAGCGGCATGTTCGTGACGGGGAGAGGTGCGTGAGATGGTGAAAGCGCCGCACCGCCCGAACCGCCCGCGCCGGGGCCAAATCGTCATCAGCGACCTCATCGTGTCCTTGGGCCTCTTCGTGGTGCTGGTGGTGGTGGCCTACCAGGCCTGGAACCAGCAAATCAGCGACGTGGGGGACTGGCGGGCGCAGGCCAATGCGCAGGAGGCGCTGCGCCGCGGGCTGGACGCGCTCACCCGCACGCCCGGGCATCCCTCCAACTGGGCGGCCGCCGGCCTGAGCCCCTCGTCGGGCTCGGTGGTGAGCATGGGCGCGGCGCAAAGCGACGGGGTGCTGGAGCCCTACAAGCTGGGCCGGCTGGCCCAATACCTCGGCGGATATGGCGCGGCGGCGAACGACACGCGGGCCAAGATGGGATTGGGCGCGTATCAGGCCGACGGGGGGGTGCGCCTGCTCAACGGCAGCAGCATCCTCAGCTTTGGAAACGCGCCGGGCGGGCGGGCCTATGTGGCCGCGACGGGACAGCGCATGGCCATGTATGACGGCCAGCCGGTGCTGGTGCGCCTGCGGATTTGGAGGAATGATTCGTCATGAGCGCCCCCAAATCCAGAAGCGGCGTGGTTTTTTCGGTGGAGGCCCTGCTGGCCGCACTGGTGGCCTTTGCCTTCATCCTGCTGGCCACCTCGATTACGCAGGGCGTGCGGCCGGCCGTGCCCTCGCCGCTGGGCGGCCATGCGCAGGACCTGCTGGCCGCCGGCTCGCTGGCCGGCGTGTGGACCGACCCCCTGCCGCCCGTGTCCAATGACGCGCGGGCGGTGGCGTTCATCGAGAGCCTGCCGGCCGGCTGGTGCGCGCAGGCGGAGCTGTATGCCAACAACACCAGCGTCCGCGCGCTGCAATGGATGTACGTGCGCTCCAACTGCAGCCGCACGCTGGACATGCCCATGGAGCAGCGGTGGGGCGCGCTGGTGGCGCGCAACGGGCCCAACAGCGTCAGCTACGGCTGGATTCGGCTGCAGGTGTATCCGAGAGGGGGATGACGATGGGCGGGAACGGGGCACACCGGCGCGGCATGATATACTCGCTCTCGATATTCCTGATGCTGGGCGCGCTGGTGGCGCTGGCCGGACTGTGGCTGACGGCCGCGGACCGGCGCGAGCAGGCGCTGGGCGCGCCCACGGACGCGGAGGTGCTCAACTTCCGCCTCTCCGAGCTCAAGTGGCTCGCCCTGCAGCAGATGGGCCTCAACGCCACCCTCTCGCGCAACGGGACGGGACGGCTGATAACGGTCGGGGATGCCGGCTTCCCGCTCACCAACAGCGCGAACGGGAGGGCGAACACGGGGGGATTGGGCCCGTGGCTGTCGGCCAACTGGCCCAACGTCACCAACGCCAGCCTGTCCATGGACTCCAGCGGCCCCGCAGCGGACGGCGTGCTGCTGCGCACGGCCAGCGGGATGGCGTACAGCCAGGACAACAGCAACGGCGCGTACGACATCACCTACCTTACGCTGGGCGGGCAGACGCCCCAATCCATCAACCTCAGCATCCGCTGCACCGCGCCGGCGGGTGCGGCCAACCTCACGTTCAGCGAGAACAGCCCCGGCCTCGGCACCACGGTGCGCGTCCTGCGCTTTTCGAGCAGCGGCGCGTACAACGCCACCAACACCACCCATGACGCCGACAGCACCCCGTTCGGCGCGGCCTACAACAAGACCTTCTACGCCAGCTATTTGGACTCGGGGCGGAACTGGATGCAGAGCATCCACGCGGACTGGATAAACTCCGGGGGCGGATACGTGCAGGTCTGGAGCGAAATCAACTCCAGCTACCCCGGCATGAGCAAGGGACTGGTGAACTGCTCCTGGAGCGAGCGCGTGATGGTCTCCGATTCGGGCGCGGGGGAGGATCGGCTGTGGATTCCGATTCCAATCGCCATCGCGTACGGGGACGCGAACTATTCGGGCAACCTGACGCTGGCGCGGGATTAGAAGAAACGAATTTCCGGCCCGGGCGCGCCCAGCAACCTTTAAATGCTCCTCTTCGATGCAGCAGACGTGCTCGTCACCAAAATCGACCAGTTCATCCAGCTGGTGCAGCAGGGCAAGCGGCCCAACCTCGACCAGGTGGCCATCGCCCTGCACATGACGCCCCCCACCGCCGAGCTTCTGGCCTCCACCATGGAGCAGGCCGGCGTGGTGCAGGTGGACTACCCGCTCAACGTGATGGAGAAGCCGCAGGTGGTCTTCGTCGCCCTGCCCCCCGAGCCCAAGAAGGGGGCGGAAGAGGAGCAGCCGATGGGGCGCATGATTGACACCTACACCTTCAAGGCCGACAACGTGCCGGCCACGGTGGAAATCCGCGACACCGGGCGCGAGCGGCTCTACCGCGTGTCGCTCGTCGAGCTGTCCATTCCCACCCGCCTCTTCCTCGACCAGGTGAAGGAGGGGCTGGTGAAGCTGGTGCCGGCCGTGGATTCCGACGTGTCGGACGTGGAGAAAGTGCTGGCCTTGCGCAAGAACTTCAATGAGACCATAAAGAAAAGCCTGCTCAAGTACGAGCTGGGAACCGAAACGACCGACATGCTCTCGGGCCTTTTGCTGCACATCATGTTCGGCCTGGGCGAGCTGGACCTGCTCAACCGCGACGACTGGCTGGAGGAAATCACCGTCAACAACGCCAAGACGCCGATTGGCGTCTATCACCGCAAGTACGGCTGGCTCAAGACCAACGTCTTCATGCCGGACGAGAACGCCATCTTCAACTATTCCAGCCAGATTGCCCGGCGCGTGGGCCGGCAGATTGCGACGCTCACGCCCATCCTCGACGCGCGCCTGGAGATGGGCGACCGTGTCTGCGCCACGCTGATGCCCATCAGCTCGCACGGCAACACCATCACCATCCGGCGTTTCGCCCGCGTGCCCTGGACGATTATCAACCTCATCAACGAGCAGGGCCACACCATGAATCTGGAGATGGCGGCCATGCTCTGGCAGGCCTTCCACTACGAAATGAACATGATGGTGGTGGGCGGCACGGCGTCGGGAAAGACGTCGGCCCTCAACGCCCTCGCGGCGTTCGTGCCGCCAAATCAGCGCCTCATCACCATTGAGGACACGCGCGAGCTGACGCTGCCCAAGCACCAGTGGAACTGGATTCCGCTGCTCACCCGCCTGCCCAACCCGGAGGGGCAGGGCGAAGTGACGATGCTCGACTGCATCGTGGCCTCCCTGCGCATGAGGCCCGACCGCATCTTTGTGGGAGAAATCAGGCGGCAGCGCGAGGCCGAGGTGGCGTTCGAGGCCATGCACACCGGCCACTCGGTGTATTCCACGCTCCACGCCGATACGGCCGCGCAGGCCCTGCGGCGCATGACCAGCCCCCCCATCGACCTGCCGGGCGCCGACATCGACAGCCTGCATTTGCTGGTGGTCCAGTTCCGCGACCGGCGGCGCAACCTGCGCCGCACGCTGGAGATTGCCGAGGTCAGCGAGGCCACCGACGACGGGCACGTGTCGGCCAACGTGGTGTGGCGCTGGCGGCCGCGCACCGACTCCTGGGAGAAAATCGCCGAGCCGGCCCGCTTCAACAAGGAGCTGAACCTGCACACCGGCATGACCAAGGACAAAATCGCCGAGGACAACAAGAAGCGGCAGACCATCCTCAACTGGATGGTGAAAAACAAAATCACCGACATCGACGCGGTGGGCAACATCTTCTCGCTCTATTACGCCAACCCCGAAGAGGTTTATGACATTGCCCGGCGCAACCTGGAAGTGCCGGCCGATGCGGAACGGCGGTGATGGGCCATGGTCCGCGTCGCCCTGATGCTCATCCCCCTCTCGCTTGGGGAGAAGCTGGCCGCCCGCTACCGCGGCGTCTCCACCCGCCTGGCGGCCGTCTACCCGGGCCTGCGCTACGACCTTATCAACGCCCAGATTCCGGTGGGGCCGGAGAGCTATGCCTTCTGCGCCGGGCTTTCGGCCGCGATTTGGGCGGTGCTGGCCGCCATCTTCGTGCTGGTGGTGGTCAAGGTCCGCGGCATCGGCGGGCCGCTGATGGTGCTGGGCCCGCTGCTGGGCTTTTTGCTGGTCTGGATCATTTTCTTCCTGCTGCACATCCGCTACCCCAAACTGCTGTCCAACTCGGTGGCCGAGAAAATCGACCGCGGCCTGCTGTTCGCCACCCGCGACATGCTGATTCAAATCTCATCCGGCATCCCCCTCTTCGGGGCCATGGCCAACGTGGCGGACGGGGATTACGGGCAGGTGTCGCTGGAGTTCCGCAAGGTGGTCAACGAGGTGCGCTCCGGCACCGCGCTCTCCACCGCGCTGGAGAACATGGCCGTGAGCAGCCAGAGCAAGTATTTGAAAAAGACCGTGTGGCAGCTCATCACCGCCATGCGCTCGGGCGCGAACCTGACCACCGCGCTCAAAGGCATCATCAAGCTGCTGGTGGACAACCAGCTGCGCTCGGTCAAGGCCTATAACGCCGAGCTGAATTTCATCGTGCTCATCTACCTCATGGTGGCGGCCGTGCTGCCCACCATCGGCACCACGGTGCTGGTCATCTTCTCGGTGTTCGGCGTGCTGGGCGTGACGCCGGAAATCTACACCGGCCTGGTGGCCAGCGGCATGTTCGTGCAGTGCCTCATCATCGGATACGTGAACATGAGAAGGCCCAGATTGTACGAGTGAGTGATATGGAAAGAATCATCGTGCAGCGCCGTTTCATGCCCCTGGCCGAGCGGCGCGGCGGCTCCAGCCTCACCCAGCTGCTGGGATATGCCGGCATCGAGACTCCGCCGCAGATTTGGCTGGGCTCGCGCCTGCTGCTGGCCATGGGCATCGCCCTCTTCTCCACGGCCGTGCCGCCGCTGATGGCCTATCTGCTGGACGGCGACATCGGCTTCGGCGCGCCGGGCAGCTTCAACGTCGCCTACCTCATCGGCTTCATGCTCTTCTCCGGCGTGCTGGCATTTTTGGCCGTGCTGGTGCTGATGTACCTGCACCTCTACTACCTCATCCATGACCGCGTGAGGCGCGTGGAGGAGGTCCTGCCGGACTTCCTGCTGATGGTGGCGGCCCAGATGCACGCCGGCCTCACCCCGTTCGCCGCCTTCAACGCCTCGGCGCGGCCGGAGTTCGGGCCGCTGGAGCGCGAAATCAAGGTCATCACCGCCCGCGCGGTGGGCACCGAGTCCTTCACCGACGCGCTGCTCGCGCTGGCCGACCACGTGGATTCGCCGGTGCTGCGGCGCACCATCTCCTTCTTCGAGAACGGGCTGCGCTCGGGCGGCAAGCTGGCGAATCTGCTGGAAACCGCGGCCGAGGAAATCCGCGACTTGGACGAGCTGCGCAAGGAGACGGTGCTCAACACCAAAACCTATACCATCTTCCTCATCTTCATCCTGGTGGGCGGCCTGCCGCTGCTGCTGGGCATCTCGACCGAATTTTTGGGCATCTTCAACAAGCTGCAGTCGCAGGTGAATACGGACGCCACCAAGATGATGGGCAACATGCTGGCGCCCTCGCTCAACCTCTCGGCCGAATTCGTGGGCCAGATGGCCGTGGTCATCATCGTGGGCACCGCCCTGTTCGTCTCCGTCTTCATCGGCGTGATATCGGAAGGGAAGGTGCTCTTCGGGCTCAAATACTGGCCGCCGCTGGCCATCATGGCCTACCTGTTCTATCTGGGCGTGCAGACCATGCTGCACGGATTTCTGGGCATCTTCGCATAGCGCGAGCCGGATGGGGAGAGAAAGAAGAAGCGGAGAGCGGGCGCGCCTTCGAGGCGCGCAAAAAGCCCGGTTATTTTTCTTTTCTTTTTTCCTACTGCAGGGCTTGGACGACGGCCTGGGCCTGCTGCTCGTTTCCGGCCTCGGTAAAGTGCATGGCGAGGCGGTCCCAGTCCGCCGGCGCCAAATCCCAGGAGGCCAGGTTGTTGAGCAGGCTCTTGAGCTGCATGAATTCGGCCTGCGCCTTGGCGCTGACGGGCGCGGAAACCGGGGCTTGGGGCGCATGGACGGCCGCGGAGGCCGGGGCGGCGGGAGGCATGAGGGGGAGAGACGGGCAACGTTTAAATAGCTGGCCGGGGGAGGGGGAAGCATGACCAACGAGATGGAGGACCAGATGATAGCCAAGACGCAGGGCTATCTGGACGCGAACAAGACCAAGGAGGCCAAGCAGACGGCGGACGAGCTGGTGGAGTCCGACCCGAAAGACGCGATTGTGTGGTATCTGCAGGGCAAGGTGCATTACGCGGCCGGCGAATACGACGAGGCGCTCACCGCACTGTCGAAGGCCGCGACCATTCAGAACGACCATCCCGACATCTGGCTGGTGATGGGCTACACCCTCATCGCGCAGCGAAGGTATGAGGAAGCGCAGCAGTCGCTGGAATACGTGAAGGGCGTCAAGCCCTCCAGCGTGGAGGCTTCGTGCGCGCTGGGCATTTTGCACGCCATTCTGGGCCATGCGCCGCAGGCCAGGCAATACATGCAGGAGGCGCTGGCGCTCAACAAGGGCGGGGCGTGCGCCATGCTGGAGAACTTCGAGAAGCAGTTTGTTTCGCAAAGCCCGCAGATTGAGGCCGGAACCAAAGAGCTGGTCAAGAATTTGATTGACAAGGCCAGACTGGGCAAAGGATAGAACGCGCTACACGCTTACTTCGCTTTCGTCTTCTTCCCGGCGCCGATGTTGAACACGCTCCAGTCGAGGCGCTTGTTTTTCTCCAATTGCGAGAGGATGTCGGCCATCACCTGCGCTTTCACTTTTTCGTATTTCTCCCGCCCGACTTCGACGTTTCCAATCGCGTAGCGCAGGCCCTTGGCGTTGAAGCAGAACATGCAGTTCTCCAGATTCTCGCAGTTGTGGCAGAAGAGGCAGTCCGAGCAGGAATTGGAGTGGCTCACCTCGAAGCAGCGCGACAGCTCGACGGAGTGGTAGCACTTGAGGCACGACTTGCAGGAGAAGGCGAAGTCGCAGCCGAAGCACATCTCCGAATTGCGGGGCCAGAAGGAGTAGGCGCAGTATTTGGCGTGCCCGTACCAGGTGCCCTTGTAGCAGTGGCTGGACCAGAAATACACGCCGCAGTCATGGACTTCGATGTTTGTGCCGAATTTCACGTCCGGGGAGTAGAGCTTGATTGGGGCCAGAAGCGAATGGGCCGCCTGCAGGCTGAGCTGGCCTATTTCCCCCTCGCCAAGCATCTTCCGGCCCTCCTGTTCGGATTCCTCAAGCGTGACGGCCTTTTTGCCCGGAGCGGTGTAATAGTCGAAATCGGGAACATACATCACCGTGCCGCTTTTGGCTGATTTCAGCTGCACCGGTTTGTGGGTGTGCTCAAAAAGCCATTTTTCATATTGTTCGTGCGCGCCCAGCGCCTTGCCCAGCACGGCTTTTGTCACGCTGGCGAACGATTTCTCGATTTCTTGGTCAGGGCAGCCCATGTTAATCACGCAACAGGTCGATTATGGACGGCAGAGCCTTCCGGTCCGCCAAGGTGGCGCGCAGGTCATCCACCAGTTTTGTTTTCAGCTTCTGGAATTCTGGGGGTGAGAACGGGCGGTTGCCGATCAGATTCCGCTTCGCGCGCTGGTTGAATGAGAAAATGCAGTCATTGCAATTCTCCAGAGTGGCCGAATAGTAGCAGTCGTTGGAGGTGTAGGCGCGGAAGGTCTCCATGCAGCGCGTCTGCTGGAAGACCTCGTAGCACTGAATCATGTATTTGGACTCGCCGCCCGAGGAGGTGCCGAAGCAGTTCTCGCAGTAGCGCAGGATGGAGGAGTAGGCCATGAACTTGCAGTTGTAGATTTCGCTGCACGAGAGCACGTGCGAGGAATCGGCGATGGAATCGGACGCGCGCACTTCCTGCGAGTTGCCGGTGATGATGTCGCCGCAGTAATAGAGCTGCTCGCCCAGGGCAGAAACGGCGGAGTCGACATCTTTGATTGAGTTGATATCGAGTTTCGCCGAGCGCAGGCGCTTGTTGTATTCCTCCATTTCCTTGTGGGATATGAATTTGGAGCCGGGCGCGAATTCGGTGCAGGAGAGGGAGAGGGGCTGGCCGCTCAGCGCGGATTTCGCCGGGAGGACCTTCTCCACATAGCGCATGAGATAGGGCTCGAAATCGGACAGTTCGCCCACTTCCCCGCGCAGCAGCACGCGGCAGGTGGCCTTGAAGGCGTCTTGCACGTCCATGCAAAGAACGGGGAGCCGCACAGATATTAAACTTATTTGCTTTTTTTGACCGAAACAAGCAGGATTATATTTGTTTTTTCACATATCGGTCAATAATGGAGCCTGTTTCTCTCGACAAGGCCGACCGGCGCATCCTGGCCGAGCTGGACAAGAACTGCCGCATTTCCAATGCCCAGCTCGCGCGCAAGGTGAGAAAGAGCCGCGAGGCGGTGAAATACCGCATCCAGCAGCTGCAGGAAAAGGGCGTGCTGCTGAGATTCATCAGCTCGATAAATCCAAACAAACTGGGCTATCGGATGTTCAAGGTGTATCTGAAATTGGAGAACATCCCAAAAGAGCGCGAGCGCTTTTTCGAGGAGCTGAAGCACAATCGGGACATCTACTGGATGGGCATCTCCGACGGGGCGTTCGACTGCGTGTTCGCGATTCTGTCGCACGACGTGACGGACTATTTCGAGAAAATCAACGCGCTGCTCTCGCGCTACAAGCACCTGGTTGTGAGCAAGGTGCTGGGCACCATGGTGGACACGACGCAGTACAACAAGAAATTCTTCACCGCCGAAACCGACGGCATCCCGCTGGTGGTGGGCGGAGACACGGTGGACAACCAGGTTGACAACCTGGATTTGGCCATTCTCACCATCCTGGCCAACGACGCGCGCATTCCGCTTGCGCAGCTGGCGCGCAAAGTCGGCTCGTCGATGGAGACCGTGCGCTCGCGCATGAGGCGCATGGAGGAGAAGGAGATTATCCTCTCATACCGCATCGACGTGGACTTCAACAAATTGGGGCTGGAATTCTTCAAAGCCATCATCTATTTCCGCGAGCTGTCGCGGCAGGATGAGAAGGCGCTGTTCGAGTGGATGCGCATGCACCCCTCCAGCCTCTACGCGATTCGAAGCCTCGCCCCGTGGGAAGTCGAGTTCGAGTTCGCGGTGGAGAGCTACCAGCAGTTCAATTCCATCATCAACGAGATGCGGGGGCGCTTCCCGCACGTCATCCGCAATTACGAGCATTTGATTATGATTGAGGAGCGCTGGATGCCGGCGTATAAGGAGATGCTCAAAGCCCGGACGGTAGGGGCGCGAAAGGAAAAAGGGAAGAAGGAGAAAGCGGAAGAAAAGCCTTGGGCTGATTTCAGGTCAGCAGCAGCCACAGATAGGTGAGCGGGCTCTCGAACTTCTTCTTGGCCTCGTCCGATGCCAGGCTGGCCGAAATCAGGTCGCGCACGGCCGGCTTGCGGGCCGCCTTGCCGATGACGAGGTTGAGCAGCCACTCGTGCCGCCCCAGCTGCTGCATCTTGTAGGAAGTGGACAGCTCCTTGCCCAGCTCCTCCCACACCGCCACCTCATAGGGACCCAAAGCCAGCGCGGAAACGTCGTTGCGCTCGATGGCCTCGTCAATGAACTGGGCGGCGAGGCGGCCGGAAGTGGTGGCGTTGCCCACGCCCTCGCCCGAGAAGGGGTCGACCAGAGAGGCCGCGTCGCCCACCAGCACCCAGCCGTTGCCGGAAAGCTGGCGGCGGTAGGAGCCGAACGGCAGGCGCCAGCCGGTCACCAGGCCCATGGGCTTGGCGTTCGCGAAGCGCTCCTTGAAGAGGGGCTCCTCCTTCATGATATGGTTGAGCATCTGCACCAGATTGGTTTTGTCTTTCTTCATCTTGGCTTGCAAATCCTTGCTCACCAGCCCGAGGCCGACATTGGCGCGGCCGTTCTCGAGGGGGAAAATCCAGAAATAGCCGGGCATGATGGACTTGATGAAATGGATTTCGATGTCGTTGGTCATGCCGGTGATGCCTTCGTAATAGACGCGCACCGCGTCGCAGGAGTGGGACGGGTCAAGCTGGGCCTTCTCGCCCAGGACCGCGCGGGCCACGATGGAGTTCACGCCGTCCGCGCCCACCACCACCTTGGAGCTAAAGGTGCGCTCGGCGCGCTTGGAGTCGGTGAGGTCGATGCCCTTGACGCCGACGGCCTTGCCGTCCTCCATCAGCACGTCCTGGATTTGGAACTGCTCGAGGATGGTGACGTTCGCGGTGTTCTTGGCGGCCGTGAAGAAGAGGTAGTCGGGGTGCTGGCGGCGCAGGCAGTAGCCGGTTCCGCCTGGGCGGTTGGGGTCGGTGGAGGGGAAGGGGATGGAGATGATTTTGCCGTTTGGGGAGGAGAAGGTGGCGCCCTTGATGATGCCGTGGGGGAGCTTCTCGACCTCCGCCACCAGGCCCAGCTCGCGCACCACGTTCATGGACTTGCCCGAAAGCGCGTCGCCGCAGGTCTTGTCGCGGGGGAACTTGGCCTTGTCAAGAAGCAGCACCGAGCGGCCCAAACGGCCCAGATAGGCCGCCGTGGTGGAACCGCCGGGTCCGGCGCCTACGACGATGACGTCAAAGGAATCGGGAAGGGAAGGAGCCATAGACAAACACCCGCACGACGGGCAAACAGGGCATTCTTTGAGGGATACAAGCTTATAAAGTTGAAGAGCCTCATTTCCCTATCGCCTTCTTAGACGAAAGGCTCTAATCCAGAGGTCATCTCATGTCTGAAATTTCCATTTCCGCCATCGTGGACGGCGGCGAGGCCAAGGCCGGCCCGCCCCTCGCCCCGGCGCTCGCGCCCCTGGGCGTCAACATCAGCCAGATTATCGCCGAAATCAACAAGCAGACCGGCGGATTCAAGGGCGTCAAAGTGCCCGTCAAGGTGTTCGTGGACAAGGGCACCAAGGCCTGGCGCATCGAGGTCGGCTTCCCGGCCACCTCCGAGCTGATTAAGAAAGAGCTCTCGCTTGAGAAAGGCCGCAAGGGCGGCGAGGGCGAGCCCCAGGTGGTGGGCGACCTCAAAATGGAGCAGGCCGTGAAGGTGGCGAAAGCGAAAGCCGCCGGCACGCTCGCCAAGGACGTGAAAAAGGCCGTGGCCGAGGTGCTGGGCACCTGCGTCTCCGCCGGCATCACCGTCAACGGCAAGGACGCGCGCGAAGTCAAGAAGGAGCTGGACGCGGGCGCGTTCGACTCGCTGATGCACTAAGCCTTTTCTTCTTCCCATTCTGGGATTTCTTTTTATTCTGTATGGGCCTAGAGGGAGCCATGTCCTTCTCCAACCGGCCCCTCGCCGTCTTGCTTTTCTCCCTCATTCTCATTTCGAGCTTCTCTTTCGCCGGCCTGCGCTGGCCGGGCGTGCGCCTGCCGGGAGAGCCGGTCGGCGCGCCGATGATTACCACGACCGGCGTGCTGGTGGCCACGCAGGACGGGCGCATCCAGTCGATGGACAGCGCGCACGGAACCGTTCTGGCGCCCTATATGCTTCAGGGCAACGTGAGCGTGGCGCCCCTGGCGCTGGGCGGCAGCCTCATCGCGGCGACCGACAACGGCTACATCGAGGCCGTGGACGGCGACCGCATGAGCCGCAAGTGGATTTATCCCCCCCTCGCGGGCTCAAGCGCGGGCCGGAGCGTGCGCACCATCAGCCCCACCGGCGCCGGCGTGATTGAGACCAATCTGGCCGTGAGCGGGGGCGACGTGCCGAACGCCAGCGAAATGCTGGACATCCGCGCCCTGGCCGGGGACGGGCAGACGAGGGTGTACGCCATTGACCAGACGCGGCTGGTGGCGCTGGACGCGCAGACGGGGCGCGTGCAGTTCATCAAGCCCGTGCTGGAGGACGGCGGGGCGGCCGGCGCGGACGCGCGGCACGTGTTCGTGATGGACGGCGGCCAGCTCAAGGCCTTCAACACGGCCGGCGAGCCGCTTTGGGCTTTGCAGACCGGGCCCCTGTTCAAGACCCGGCCCGTGGCCGATGCGGCGCACGGGCTGGTCTTTGTGGCTTCCACCAACGGCCAAATCCAGGCCATTGACGAGAACAGCGGCCAGGTGAACTGGACCTATTCGGTGAACGGCTGGCCCATGGCCACGCCGCTGGTGGTGGGCGACCGGGTGCTCATCGGAACCGACGACGGGCGCCTGCGCGGTCTGGACACGCGCAGCGGCGAGGTGGACTGGACCGTGCAGCTGGGCGGCGCGGTGTGGGGCGAGATGGCCGGCGCGGAGCGGGGCATCGAGCACGTCGTGCTGGCGCCCACGCAGGAACCGTCGCTGGCGGCGGTGGACGCGGACCTGGGGCTTTTGCGCTGGCAATACCAGCTCAGCGACTGGCCCGGCGCCCCGGCCGTGTCGTCCCATTCGGACTATGCCGCCATCGCCACCCGCGACCGCAAGCTGAGCATGCTGGACGTGTCCCCGATGTGCACCATCGACTCGCCGCGCAACAACGAGCTCATCGGCGCCTATCCCCAAATCAGGGGGCGGGCCTGGGCGTGGGGCGGGGTGGAGCGCGTCGCGCTGTCGGTGGCCGGCAATACGCTGGACATTGCGCTGGGGGGAGACGGGCGGTTCAACAGCTCGCCCGACCTCAGCGACGCGCGGGAGGGCAGCCTGGCGATTCAATGCCTGGCCATCAGCGGGGACCACCAGACCGAGCAGGACGCGGGCGGGGCCAAGTCCACGCCCACGCTCTCGCTGCAGCTGCAGAAGGCCGACATGAGCCTCACGGTGGTGGACACGGCGCGGCCGGGCGAGACGCTGCGCGTGTTCGTGCGCAACGCGGACGGCTTCGATTTGGACGGCCTGACGGTGGATTTCGCCGGCAAGCATTTGGAGGGGCAGGCCAGCCCCTTCGAGCTCGCGGCGCCCGGCTCGGACGGCCCCTACGCGCTCAGCGTCAGCCGCCGCGGCTTCAACAGCGCCGGCACCAATGTGCAGGTGCAGTCCGACCAGCGGCCGCTCTTGATGGTGGTGTTCGTGCTCCTGCTGGTGGTGCTGGGCGGGGCGTACATGATGTTCTTCCGCCGCAAGGAGCTGCATGCGCCCAGCATGCCGGCGCAGGAGAGGGTGGGGAAGAAATAGGTGAGAAATCGTTTTCCTTTTCCTTAACGTAAGTTGTGGCTTTTTGGTGCGCTTATAAACTGATATCTAGCGACTTTATTTAGCAGGTGCTAGAAAGCGTACAAAGACCGCAACAGTGAGGTGCCATGAAATGAGGAAGCTTGCATTTTCGATTTTTGTTATGACATTGTTCTTTTTCGGTTGTTGTGGCATAGTTCCCCAAAAATCTGAAACCGTTGCAGATACTGCAATTAAGAATACCTCGAATGACGACTTACAACTTTTAGATTACAAATGGATGAATTACTATGATAAAGACGGCACGTGCGATTTACAAATTGAAATACAAAATAATTACCAGAACTTATGGTATTACGTTCGGACCCCTCAATCTGCAAATCCTCGACAGTTTAACAACTGCTGGCGCGGGCAATTTGACAACGGAACAAATACGTGCAGTTTAAATGCAGTAGGTACAACCTGGGTGACTGAACATAATGTCAATGCTTACGGGATTGGAGATATTGAAGTCTGCTATTTTAGAGGCCATGGATGGCTCAATTCGGCAGAACAAATAGACACATATCAAAAGTGCAAGAGTATTGCTGTAAGTAGAGGATGCTCTAAAGAGAGTGCCAACTCTTCGTAAAGTGAATGGAAAAAGAAAAGGAAAAAGAAGAGCGGCGCGCCTGGAGGCGCGGGCCGGTTTTGCTTTATTTATTTGCCGGCCGCGTCAGGCCGCAGGCGCCGTCCCCGCGTCTTCCGCCTTCTGGTAGAGCCGAATCGTGTTGGACTTGATGGTGACGGGAATGGGCACCGCCACCTCGGTCAGCTCCACCGTCAGCTCATCCTTGTTTTCGTCGATGCGGATGACCTTCGCGCGCTCGCCCTTGAAGGGGCCCGAAATCAGCTCCACGATGTCGTTCTTGTTGACGCGGGCGGACACGGGCTTGCTCGAGGCGAGGAGCGCTTCGAGTTCGGCGATGGAGGTGGGCTTGTCCAGCACGCCCTTGATGTGCGGGATTTTGAGCCCGGCCTGCCGCGCCGAGAGGGCGGCGACGGCCTCCACGACCATGTAGCCGCGCAAATCCTCGAAATGCACGATGGCCCAGATGCCCATGCTCTCGGCCTTGACGCGCTTGGCCATCATTTCCATGACCACGCGCTCCTGTCCGGCCGTTACGCGATAGATGAAGACTGCCATAGATACACCATGTGAATGCGATTTAGTGGATGTTGAGCACGAACGAGATGATGAGGCCGATGAGGCCCATCAGCGCCACGCCCGAGCCGGTCACCGTCACCATGCGCTCGAAGTCCTTGAAGCGCGGGAGGCTGGCCACCTGAAGCACGCGCACGTGCTTGCGGATTTCGGCTTGCAAATCGAACATAATCATCCACCCCTAGGAGATAAGGTCCAAATCGAAGTTCTCGACCGGCACGGCCGGCGCGGCACTGGTCTCGTAGTGCGGGAACTTGGCGCCCGCGATGACCACGAGCACGCGCAGCGACGCCTTCTTGGTGGATTTCTCCACCCGCGCGCCCCAGATGATGTGCGCGCCGGGGTCGATGCGCTTGGACACCTCGGCCACGATGAGTTCGGCCTCTTTGAGCGTCATGTCCTCGCCGCCCACCACATTGACGAGCGCGCGGTTGGCGGTGGAGAGGTCGACGTCGAGCAGAGGAGAGGAAAGCGCCATTTCAACGGCGATGAGGGCGCGCTGGTCGGACTTGGCGTCCACGGAAGATTCGCCCACGCCCACCACGGCGCAGCCGGCGGCCGAGAGGATGGTGCGCAAGTCGGCGAAGTCGAGGTTGACCAGGCCGGCGCGGGTGATGAGCTCGGCGATGGATTTGACCGCGCCCGCCAGCACCTCGTCGCACACCTTGAAGGCCGTGTTGAGCGGCAGGTCGGGGGCGATGGAGAGCAGCTTGTCGTTGGGCACCACGATGACGGTGTCGGCGTGCTTGCGCAGGCGCTCGAGGCCCTCCAGCGCGTTCTTCATGCGCACGGGGCCTTCCGAGAGGAAGGGCAGCGTGACGACGGCAATGGTGAGCGCGCCGGCCGCCTTGGCCTGCTCGGCGATGATGGGGGCCGAGCCGGTGCCGGTGCCGCCGCCCATGCCGCAGGCGATGAACACCATGTTGGCGTCCCCAATCGCGGCCTTGATTTCGGCGGCCGACTCCTTCGCGGCCGCCTCGCCCACCTGCGGGTTGGAGCCCGCGCCCATGCCCTTGGTGATGGTTTTGCCGAGGAGGATTTTCTTGTCCGAGCGCATCTTGATGAGATGGCGCACATCGGTGTTCATGGCCGCGAACTGGACGCCCTCGATGCCCAGCTCCGCCATGCGGTTGAGGGTGTTGCAGCCCGAGCCGCCGGTGCCCACCACGTAGATGCGGGGCTTGGTGGCCTCGAGGAACTTGAGCAATTCCTCGTCGTCCTTGGAGACGATGATTTCCCGCGGAAGCTGGTCTTCCAGCGCCTTGTCTTCAAGAGTCATGGCATGCACCTGATAAAGCTCATTTTAGGTTCCCCTAGGGGGGTGTTATGAACAACATTCGACGGGGGAAGTTTATATAGATGACGGCGGGGCGGCTCAGGCCAGCACGCGGCTGGAATCCATTTCGGTCATCAGGAACGTGCCGACCTGAATGGGCTTTTCGGGAAGAGATTGCAGCGCGCGCAGAACCATGTCCAGCTTGATGAGCGTGGCGACAAGCGCCTGGGCATCCGAAATCGCGCCGGGGCGGACCGAAGAGAACTGCCGCAGGAGATGGGCGAGGCCGGCGGCCGCGTCGGCCGCGCCGTCCGACGAGATGGACCGGACATCCACCGAAAGCTTGGGCAGAAGCTCGCGGATGGACTTGGACAGCTCCGACGCCTGCGCCTGGCACCCGTGCTCATAGGGCGGGACGCCGGACTGGAGGCGGGCGTACAGTTCGGCGGCCGTGGAAGCCAGCTGCGAAAGCTGGCCGGCATTCTGGCTTTGGAAGAGGGTGAGGAACTCGACGGCCTGCCGCAGGTGGCGGACGTCCACCACATAGGAATTCGAGAACTGGTTGCCCAGCCAGAGGATGTTTTCGACGTTTTCTTCGTTCACGCCATCGAGAGCGGCGCGCAGGCCAACCATGCCGGCGATTTGCTGCTTGAGAATGTCCAGATGCTTCTCCTGCTCATGCGGGCCGACGTGCGGCGAAGCCAGGAGTTCGAGCGAGGAGAGCAGGCCGCTCACCACGGTGCGCGTGTGGTGGGCAAGCGCCTGCGCGGCGTCATGCTCGCCATCACCGGGCCGCTGTCCGGCGCTGCCGCAATTCCCCAGCTTCTCGCGCAGCTTCGTGTCCATGAAGGTGAACTTCTCTTGAAGCTGGAGGCGGATTTGCTGGATTTCTTCCTTGGTTTTGGGCGGGTCGGCGAACACGAGGTCAGCCGCCGCCTCGGACATGATTTTGAGGTGGGTGCGCACCGTGGCGGAATTGCCTTTGAGATATTGGACGGCTTTGGCCGAGTAGGCCGAGGTCTTTTTGGAGATAATGGATTCGGCCCCGGTAGTGGCCGACGCGCCCCCCTCCAAACCCAGCGTGCGCTGGGAAGTGGGCATGGGTTTTACGCCGGTCTGGATTGGATTGGGAGCCATGTGAATACAGTCCCTATTTGACGCCCATACTTTATAAATAATACCACTAATAACCACAAATCACAAGGAATCCCGAAATCCACCTCGATGAACGTCGGAGCCACGGCGGGGCACCTATATAAACCCCCTTTGCCCAATAGCAAATACGAGGCTTATGACGGACTTGTCCACTACCCTCGCCGGCGTGAAATTGAACAACCCCCTAGTGCTCGCCTCGGGCGTGCGGGGCAACAACGCCGGCCTGCTCATTCGCGCGGCCATGGAGGGAGCCGGCGCCGTCACGTCCAAATCCTGCTCCCTGCAGCCCCGCGAGGGGCATCCCAACCCCACCATGATGCAGAAAGGGGACTTCATGCTCAATGCCATTGGATTGTCGAATCCGGGCGTAGAAGACGAAATCGGCGAGATAAAAGAAGCCGTGGCACATGCCGGCGTGCCGGTGATTGCCTCCGTCTATGGCGGCAGCGCGCCGGATTTCGAGAAAACGGCCGAAATGATTGCGCAGGCCAAGCCGGCCATCATCGAGCTGGACGCCTCCTGCCCCAACGTGCACCGCGAGGGGGAGATGTTCTCCTCCAGTGCCCAGAGCGCCAGCGGACTGGCGCGGGCGGTGAAAACCAGGCTCAAGGCGCAGGCCAAAACCGCTTCTATTCCACTCTTCATCAAGCTCGCGCCCAACGTGCCCGACATCGGCCAAATCGCGCTCGAGTGCCAGAAGGCCGGGGCGGACGGCATCACGGCCATCAACACCATGCCGGCGATGTGGATTGACGTGCGGGCGCGCAAGCCCGTGCTGGCCAACCAGTACGGCGGGCTCTCGGGCCCGGCGCTGCTGCCCATTGCGCTGCGCTGCGTGCACGCCATTCGCAAGAAATGCAGCCTGCCCATCATCGGCGGGGGCGGCGTGAATTCGGGCGAGGACGCGGCCGCCATGCTGATGGCCGGCGCGAATGCGGTCTCGATTGGCTCGGCTGTTTATTACAGAAGGAATGCGTTCGGCGAAATCAGGGCCGAGCTGCAAGAGTTTATGCAAGAGGAAGGGTTTGCGAGAGTTTCAGACATCCGCCTTGAGGAATGAAAGGATGAAAACAAGCGCCAAAAAGACAAAAGAAAAAAAGAGGGAAGCTCGGCCCGAGCCCCGGCAGATGGAAAACGCGGCCCTCGAGAGCGCCGATGCCCTTGGTTTCGATGCCTCGCTCCTGCTCCGCTCTTCGGTTTCGTCCTCGCTTCCCATCCGCGCCAAGGTGGTGAAAAAAGAGGAGGAAAACGACTTGGTTTCTCTTCTTACGCTGGACGTGCAGATGCCCAATGCCATGCCGGGGCAGTTCGTGATGGCGTGGCGGCCGGGCATGGACGAGAAGCCCATGAGCGTGGCCGAAGTGAAACCGTCCTTGCAGCTGGCCATTGCGCGCGCGGGGCCCTGCTCCGAGCGGCTGGCAGACGCCAAAGTGGGCGACACCATCTATGTGCGCGGGCCGCTGGGCAAGCCCTTCTGGCCGGTCGGCAGGAAATGGCTCATGGTCGGCGGCGGATATGGGTTTGCGCCCCTGCGCTATCTGGCCCGCGTGGGCATGGAAAACGGCATTGAAGTGGAATCCGTCTGCGGCGCGAGAAACAAGGGCCTGCTGATGAGGCCCGGCCCGGGCAAGAACCATGTTACGACCGATGATGGAAGCGAGGGAAAGAAAGGAAACGTGATGGCGGTCCTCCAGCCGCTTCTCTCCTCCCAGAAGTTTGATTGTGTTTATTCCTGCGGGCCTGAGCGCATGATGAAGGCCGTGGCGGAAGTGTGCAAAAAGCACGGCGTGAAATCGCAGCTTTCGGTGGAGCGCTACATGAAGTGCGGCATCGGCGTGTGCGGCCACTGCGCCATGGGCGGCTGGCTGTCCTGCGTGGACGGGCCGAGCATTGATGGCGAAGAGGCGCTGGCAAACCCGGCATTCGGCGTGTATCACACCGATAGGGCCGGGCGGAAAATCAAATACTGACAAGGACGAGGTTGATTCAACATGTTCATTCGCTCTAAACGCGTATTTATTGACGGAAAACTCAAGCCCGCCTGCATCTCCATCCACTCCGGGCACATCGGCGAAATCCACTCCTACACCTATATGGCGAGCGAAGCGCTCGATGCCGGCAACTGGATGATTCTGCCCGGCGCCATTGACGTGCACACCCACATGCGCGAGCCGGAAGCCGTGCAGAAGGAGGATTTCTACTCCGGCTCGGCCGCCGCCTTGGCGGGGGGCGTCACCACCTACTTTGACATGCCCTGCTATCAGGCCCCGCCCACCACCACGGTGGGGGCGCTCTCTGAAAAAGAGCGCCTGGCGGCCGCCAAGAGCGTGGCCGACTACGGCTTCCACTTGGGCGCCACCAACGAGAACGGCGACTTGATTCGCCGCCTCCAGCCGCCCTCGGTGAAGGCGTTCCTGTCCGACACCCACTCCATTTTGAGCCTCACGCCCTCGGGTTTTGAGCGCCACTGCTCCGGCCTCGACAAGGCCAAGCCGCTGGTGGTGCACTGCGAGGACCGCGTGATGGCCGAGAAGCGCGCGGCGCAGTACAAGACGCACGAGCAGATCCGCTCGCCCGAAGTGGCGCTCTCGTCGGTGAAGTTCGCGGCCGCGCTTGGAAAGAAATACAAGCGGCGCATGCACTTCTGCCACCTTACCACGGCGGCCGAAATCAAGGCGGCCAAGGCAGGCAGCGGATTCATACCCGTGCTGGACAAGAAAAAGAAGGGCGCGCCCCTGCACACCGTGGAAGTGACGCCCCACCACCTCTTCCTCTCGGACGCCGATTTGGAGCGGCTGAAAGGATGGGGCATGGTCAATCCCCCCTTGCGCGAGCGCAAGGAGGTGGCGAAATTGTGGAAATCGCTCAAACAGGTGGACATGATTGCCTCCGACCACGCGCCCCATCTGCCGGCCGACAAGGAGGCGGGCGCGGCCGGTTTCCCCGGCGTGCAGACCATGGTGCCGCTGATGCTGCATGCGGTGCTGGGCGGCAAGCTCAAGCTGGAGGAGGCGGTGCGCCTCTTCTCGCGCGGGCCGGCCGAGGCCTTCACCCTGCAGCGCAAAGGAAGGATTGCGCCCGGCTACGACGCCGACTTCATCATTTTCAACCCGCAGGAGAACTGGAACGTCAATCTGAACGATTTGCACTCCAAGGCCGGCTGGTCGCCCTACGAGGGCTGGAAGCTGAGGGGCAAAATCATCGGCGTTTTCCTGCGCGGCGAGCAGGCCGTATGGGACGGCGAGATGCAGGTGCGGGCCGGATTCGGAAAGCCGGTGCAGCGCCTGCCCATGATTGGGACGGAACGCCTCGACTTGAGAAAGCACGCCAAAGAGCGCTACTCGCTGCAGTAAAGACTGGAGGAAAAGTCCGTCTTCTTCTTTTCATTTTTCTAATTCAGCACCAGCGTGACGTTGGGCGCGTCGGGGCTGGTGGGGCCGTAGACGTCGATAATATAGGTGCCCCCGGCCTGCACGCGCTCGAGGCCCGAGCCGTTGACCGGGAAGTAGGTGGGCTGGACCAAATCCATCGGCCCGATGGCCGTGTTGATATGGACCGTGATTTCATGCCCCGTGGCATTGAGCGTCACGCCATTGGGCATTTCCACCTGCGTGCGCAGGGCCGCGCCGGGGCCCAAGGAGCCTACGGAATTGACGGCCGCCGCCAGACGCGAGGCCGAGGCCGTGGCCATGGTCATTGCCAGCTGCTCCGGCTGCTGGGCGGCATTCCAGGCCAGCACCAAAAGGAAGGGCAGCACGGCGGCCGAGAGCACGGCCATAATCAGCAGGTATTCGGAAGAGGCCTGGGCGCGCATGAGCGGGCATTGAGATTGAGGGATTAAAAAGATAGAGGGAAGAGGGGAGGAAAAAGAGAAAAGGAGACGGACGCTCGTTGGGGGAAGAAGCGGGCTTAGAAGCGCTTGTTCTTTCTGCCAGCCATGCCCGTCTTCTTGTGCTTGAGCGCCTGGGTGCGCAATTCGTCCAGCACCGCGCTCACCGCATTGACCAGGTCATAGTCCGAAGCCGAGGCCAGCAGGGGGACTTCGCCGTGCACGTGCGCGTGCACCGAATACTCCTTGCCCGTCTTCTTGACGTGAATGGCCAGCGACTCGGCGCCGATGGAGGAGCCCACCTTGGCCAGCATGGACTGGCCGGCTTCCACCACGTCCTGCGCGGCCGCCCGCTCCAAATCATGCAGGCCGGAGACCTGCACGGAGGCGTTCTCGTGGTGGTAGAGGGCGGACTCGAAAATGTCCTTGGCGGTGATGATGCCGACCGGGCGCAGGCCTTCGGTGACGATGAGGGCCGCCACCTGCTTGTCCAGCATCTTTTCCACCGCCTCCACCAGGCTGGCGGAAGGCTCGATGGTTTCCACGCGCTCCTTCATGAAGGAGGAGACGCGGGCGTGCAGGCCGGTCGCATTGGTCTTGAGCTGGGGCCGGCGCTCCTTGGGGCCGGTCTTGGCCTTGAGCAAATCATAGACCGAGAGCAGGCCGACCAGATGCCCGTTGGAGAGCACCGCAAGGCGGCGCACGCTGGCCTGTTTCATGGTGGCGTCGGCCACCGCCAGCGGCGCGTTGGCGTCGATGGTGAGAATGGGGCTGGCCATATGCGCGCCCACCGTGTGGCCGGCCAGCAGGCCCTCCTCGCGCATGGCCTGCATCACTTCCCAGCGCGTGGCCACGCCGGACAGGCGCGAGCCCTCCATGACGGGCAGCGTCTTGAAGTGGCCGGAGAAGAAGGCCTTGCAGGCGTCGATGGCCGAGATGTTGGGCTCCAGCACCGGCGTGCGCAGGGCGGCGGCCTTGCAGCGCGTGGTGGAGGCGTCGCCGGCCGATGAGCGCAGGGTGCGCTCCTCGATGACGCCCAAATACTTCTTGTTGTCAAACACCAGCACGCCCACCCCGTGCTTCTCGACAAGGGAGAGTGCCTTGGAGAGGGGGTCGGATGCCTGAACCTGAACTGCGGATGCCAAACGCATGAATATCGCCTCGAAGCAAGAAAGAAGGCGGAGGTTTATGAAGGCTTTGGGTGGCGGGAAAAGGGAGGGGAGGGCCGGCGTTGAATTTACATTTTCTCCAGCTTGGGCAGCCCCAAAATGTCCATGCCCCTTCCAATCAGGGCGCGGGCGGCCGCCACCTCCGCCAGACGCGCGGCCTTCTGCGCGGGTGAAACCTCGTCGGAGAGGACCGGCGTGGTGGTGTAGAATTCGTTGAACTTGCCGGCTGCTTCCAGCGTGAAATCCGCAATCGGGTGGATCTGGTGCTTGGACGCCGAGGCCTCGAGGATTTGAGGCCAGCGCATCAGCAAGCGCGCGAGCGCCAGCTCTTTTTCATTGAGCGCATAGTCCGCGCCCGGGGCGGAGGGCGCGAGGCCGGCCTCCTGGCCTTTTTCCAGGATGCGGCTGGCGCGGGCGTAGGCATACTGGACGTAGGGGCCCGAATCGCCGGAGAAGGAGAGGGCGCGCTCGTAGTCGAAGGTGATTTTCTGTCCCGCGTTTGGGCGCAGGAACCAGAAGCGAATCGCGGCCACCGCGACCGCCTTGGAAATGGACTGCTTTTCCGCGTCCGAATACTCGGCCTTGATTTGCTCCAGCGCCAGGCGGTTCATCTCGTCCAGCAGCTCGTCGGCCGTGAAACCCAATGAGGAGGGCAGACCTCCCGCGCTGGCGGGCCCGCTGTCGCCCGCGCCTTGCGCGGACTTGGACATCCAAGTGCCCTTTCTTCCCGAAAAGCGGCCTTCCGGCAGGACCACGTGCTCGTAGGCCAGATGGATGCAGGCGCTGGCTTCCTCTTCGTGCCCCATCTTGCGCATGACGGCCGCAATCACCTTCTGCGGATAGGCCTGCTCGGCTCCGATGACGTTGATGACCGTCTGCGCGCGGGCAAAGGGCATGGGATAGGAGGAAACGGGTTGGTGCGAGGGGGCCGGGCCTTCGCCCTGCTTTTTGGAATTGGAACTCATGTAAGCCGTCTGCCGGTTCGGCTGCACCAGAAGGGGAGAATAGACAAAGGTGTCGTTGAGCAGGCCGAACTTCCACATCTGAAACGCCACGTCCTTGCCGGTGTAGGTGGCGGTGCCGTCCGAGCGGATGAGGATTTTGTCGGCATTCTCCATGCCCTCGAAGCCCGGCTCGCCCTGCAGCTTGACCACGAGGCAGTGGGCGTTCTTGCCTTCGGTTTCCATCACGGCCGCACCGGAGGCCTTGATTTTCTCCAGGCCTTCCTGGAAGACCGTGCGCACGATGTCGGACTCGAAAATCAGCACGTCGTGGTAGATGCCGTAGGAGAACGCGGTTTCGTACTGGGCTTTGACGCAATTCTCGACCAGCGCGCGCGCCTGCGAGGCGATGGGTTCGCGGCCCTCCTCCATCTGCTTGACGATGGCGCGCACTTCGTTGTCCACGTGCGCCTTATCGATTTGGCCGGCCACCCAGACGTATTTGCGGCCCAGCACATGGTCGAATTTTTGCGAGAAGGGGGAGGACGAGGCGGCGGTATCGGCGCCCGAATTCTTCTGCATCTCGCCCCACACCGACTGCGCCACCTGCAGGCCCAAATCGTCGATATAGTCCATGCGCTCGGTGGTGCGGCCGGCCGCCGAGAGCAGGCGGGCCAGACTGTCGCCCAAGACGGCGTTGCGCAAATGGCCCACATGCCAGGGCTTGTTGGGGTTGACGGAGGGGAACTCGATGAGGGCCTTGAGCGGCAGGTTGGGCAGCAGGCCCCAGCGCGCATCGGAAATGGAGGAATGGACGAGAGCGGACCAGAAAGAGGATGAAAAATGGAAATTGAGGTAGGGCCCCACGGCTTCGGCCTTTTGCACGAAAGAGGGCCATTCTTTCTTTGCCGCCCACTCGGCCGCGAGTTTGGCAGGTGCGGTTTTCTGTTGCTTGGCCTCGCTGAAAGCCAGGTTGGAGCACCAGTCGCAAACGGGCGTGGAGGGGGGAAGCAGGGAATGCGAAGCGGTTTCAAGGCTTACGCCTGCGCATTTGGCGAGCGCTTGGGCCAATTCGGCCTGCCAGTCCGAAGATTGTGACGACATAAGCCTCATTTTTCATGCCCATCTTTATATCTGCTCGCGCCTCAATGGCCTAATATGAGCATGAACAGCGCCCTGCGCGAGCGCCTGGCCCAGCCGTTCGGGCCGGTGATGGAATTTTCACAGGCCTCCGACCGGCTGGTGAGCCGCCGGCCCGCGGCCGTGGCGGCAGTGGGCGACCAGGTGGTGCTCAACCTGCTGCGGGCCGCTCTCAAGCCCGACATGGCCATTGTGGATTTGAAATGCCAGCGCCAGCCTATTCCCCGCGAATGGGAGCGCGAGATGAGGCAGGCGGCCGGGCGGGGCATGGACCACGCGGTGCCCAATCCGCCCGGCACGGTGCATCCGCGCATGGAAGAAGCCGTTCGCCAGCTCTTGGCGGACGGGTCGGGCTGGCTGCTGATTGAGGGCGAGGACGACTTGGCCTCGTTGGTGATTATGGCTTATGCGCGCATCGGCACGCTCCTGCTCTACGGCCAGCCGCAGCAGGGAGTGGTGTGGGTGGAAATCGACCAGACCACGCAGGACATGGCGCGCGAGCTGCTGGAAAAAATAAAGCGGCGCTGAGAAAGAAACTCGATTTACTCGAATCTCAGCGCTTCCACCGGAGTGAGCCGCGAGGCGTTGCGGGCCGGAATGAAACCCGAGCCCAGCCCCAGCAGGGTGGAGAACAGGCAGGCCCCGAACACCAGTTCGGGCGAGACGATGGGCGTGAGCAAACCGGTGGCTGAAATGCCGGTTGATACCAGCACGCCGATGAGCGCGCCAATCAGCCCGCCGCCCAAGCCCAGCAGCGCGCTCTCGATGAGGAAGAGGCGCAGAATCACCGATTCGGAGGCGCCGATGGCCTTGAGGGTGCCGATTTCGCGGGTGCGCTCCAGCACCGTCATGAACATGGTGTTGGCCACGTTGACGCCGCCCACCAGGAGCGAGATGGAGGCCACGAAACCCAAGAAGAGGGTGACGGCGCCCAGAATCATGTCCATCTGCCCGCGGATGAAATCGGCGGTGATGAAGGAGAAGTCCTTGTCGTCCGCCGAGATGTGGTGGGCGGAGAGCAGCTCGGCCTCGCACTGGCCCAGCACGTCGTGGAAATCGAAGCTGGGCAGCACGCGGAAGAGGATGGCCGAGACCTCGCCCTTGGCGAGCGTGTGGCCGGCCAGAGCGCGCGCGTCCTCGAGGGGGATGTAGAAGGCGAGGTCGGTGTCGGAGTCGCCCTTTCGCTCCAGCACGCCAATCACCCGATACGGCGTCTGCTCGGCCCCCAGATAGACGACCGAGCCCACGGCCATGGGCTGCTTGAAGACGGAGGTGTCGGCATAGTTGCTGCCGATGATGACCACGCGCCGGTCGGCCTCGGTGAGGTAGCGGCCCGAGCTGAGCGTCACATCGAACATTTCGGAATAGTCCACCGCCTCGATGCCGCTGACGGATGCGGAGATGGACTGGTTCTTGAACACGATGGAGGGGCGCAGCATCACCATGCGCGAAATCTTTTCCACCCCGGGGATGCGCTCGAGGCGCTTGGCGTCGTTGTCGTAGAGCTTGCCGGCGTCGGCGCCCGCCCCGGCGGAGGAGAAGCTGCCGCCGCCCTTGCTCACGTCGCCGGGAATGACGATGACGGTGCGCGAGCCGAACGCGTCCAGCGACTTGGTCACCGAGGCCTGCAGGCCGGCGGAAATGGCGATGAGCGAGACGATGGCCGCGATGCCGATGACGATGCCCAGCACCGTGAGCCAGGAGCGCATCGAGCGGTGCTTGAGGGAGGTGAAGGAATAATCCAGCAGGTCGAGGGAGGAGGCCATGATATCACTCGTAACGCAGGGCCTCCATGGGCGGCATTTGCGCGGCGCGGCGCGCGGGCATCAGGCCGGCGACGAGGCCGACGATGGCGCTGAAGAAAATGGCCCCCAGCGCGAGGACGGGGCTGACCACGGCCTGAAAGCCGAAGAGGCCGATGGCGAGGGAGAGGAGCCAGCCGATGAACAGGCCGATGAGCCCGCCCGCCATGCCGATGAGGGCGCTCTCGATGAGGAAGAGGCGCATCACCACCCCGTCGGAGGCGCCGATGGCTTTCAGGGTGCCGATTTCGCGGGTGCGCTCCAGCACCGACATCGACATGGTGTTGGCCACGCCGATGCCGCCCACCAGCAGCGAGATGGAGGCCACCAGACCGAGCGTGAGGGTGACCACGCCCAGCACCGCGCCGATGGTCTTGAGGATGAAGTCGGAGGTGACCAGCGAGAAGTCCTTGTCGTCCGCATTGACATGGTGCGCCGACATCAGCTCGGCCTCGGCCGCATCCAGCGTCTGGTTGATGTCGAAGCCCTCGGCCACCATGAAGCGGATGCCGGTGATTTCGTGCTGGGCAATCGAGTCCCCGGCCAGCTCGCGCGCATCGTCGATGGGAATGTAGATGACCTGGTCGGAGGTGGAGCCTCCGATGTTGCCCGCCTTGGACAGCACCCCCACCACGCGGAACGGCGTGCCCTGCGTGCCGAGGCGCAGGGTGGAGCCCACGCCCAGCGTTTTCTTGAACACGCTGGAGCCGTCCGCGACCGCGGCCCCGACCACCACCACGCGCCTGTCGCCGTCCACCAGGTAGCGGCCTTCGGACAGGTTGAGCACCTGATAGGTGAAGACTTCGGGCTGCACGCCGCCCACGCTGGTGGAGACGGACTGGCCCTGATAACTCACGGCCGAGCGGATGACCAGCACCTGCGAGAGGCGCTCGACGCCGGGGATGCGGTCGAGGCGCTTGGCGTCGTTCTCAAATAATTTGCCGGCCGATGGCGGGCGGTTGGGGCCGCCCTGAAAGGAGGCCACCTGCTTGTTGATGTCGCCGGGCACCACCGCCACCAGGCGCGGGCCGAAGGCCGAAATCTGCTCCTTGACCGTCAGCTCAAGGCCCTGCGCAATGGCGATGAGCGAGACGATGGCCGCGATGCCGATGACGATGCCCAGCACCGTGAGCCAGGAGCGCAGGGAGCGGTGCCGCAGGGAAGTGAGGGAATAATCCAGCAAATCCGACCAGGAAGCCATCAGCCATCAAACCTCGGCAGCGAACTGAATTGAAAAAAGAAAAAGAAAGGGCCTTAGTGCCGGGGGCCTTGGGCGGGGGCGGCCTTTTTCTTGCGCAGGAAGAACCACCACCCGGCCGCGGCCAGCGCGACGAGGACGAGAAGCCCGAAGAGCAGCAGGCCGCCCGAGCCGCTCTCGCCCGCCTGCGCGGCGGCCGTCTGCTTGCTGATGACCTTGAGGTTCACCGTCTGATTCGCCGTGTGCTCGCGGTTGTAGGAGTCCTTGAAGCCCAAACTGACGTTCACGGGGTAGAGGCCGTCCTTGACGTCGGCCACCTGCACCTTGAACTGCACCGAGGAGAAGTCGTCCTGGTTGAGGCCGCCGATGAACTGCTCGTCCTGCGCCTCCTGCAGCGTGAAGGCGGAGGATGGCTGCAGGCGCACCGTCAGCGCCTTGACCGGCGAGCTGCCGGTGTTGGACACGGTGACGGAGAGCGTGTGCTGGCCGCCGCCCACCACCGGGGCGGGCTTGGCCGTGACAAAGACGCTCACGTCCGAGAGGCTCTCCACGCTGAGGCCCAGCGGGACGGAGACGGCGGGCTGCTCGTCGCCGTTGGAGTTGTGGTAGCTCACCGACAGGGCGGGCGAGTAGAAGCCGGGCTGGACGTCATTGACGCCCACCGGCAGGTGCATCATCTTGGACTGGCCGGGCCCCAGGTCGTCGAGGGAGAGGTCGGAGGTCTGCAGGGGGATGAGGGCGCTGTTGTTGGAGAGGCGGATGCGGGTGCCGTACGCCGTCTCCTCGCCGCTTTTGGACACCTGGATGCGCAAATCCACGGTGCGGCCCGGAATGAAGCCGTCCGAATTGAGCACCGATACCGAGAACTGCGGACTCTTGCGCTTGACCGTCAGGCGCAGATAGACGGCCGAGCTGGTGTCCTGGCCCGACTCGTCGCGGTACGAGAGCACCATGGGCACGGAATAGGTGCCCGACGAGACGTTGGGGGAGAGCGAGACGCCCAGCTCGAAATGGGCGGGCTGCTCGCCCACGTCGCCCACCCACAGCGGGTTGGGGCCGGTCTGGAAGAACTGCGTGGAGTTGATGGCCGCGCGCACCTCGCTGGCCGAGCCGCCGCGGTTGACGAGGCGCACGGGCAGGGTGAAGTCGCCGCTGGTGTAGACCGTGCCGTTGTCGGCTTCGGCCGAGAAGATGGCCGGGTCGGTGATGGTGACGGGAATCATCACCGGCTTGACGAAGGAGGAGGAGGAGTTGGTCCAGTCGAACTGGAGAATCATCGTGTAAATGCCCGCGCGGGTGGTGTTGGGAATGGAGAAGGGGAAGCTGACGCTGCTGGACACCCCGGCGCGAAAGTCGCCCAGATTGACGGAGCCGGACGCGCGCACCGGGCCGTCCGGCGAGCCGCCGCGCACGGTGACGGCGAAAGCCTGGTCGTTGTCGCTGTTGGAGATGGTCATCGAGGCGACGCCGGACATGCCGGCGTGCAGGGTGGAGGGCGTGAGCACCACGTTGGTGACCGCGATGCCGGCCGACAGGGCGGACGCGAGCAGCATCAGACACAGGGCCGCCAGGCCCGCGAACTTGAACACCACACCGTTTTTCATTGAACACACCTCGATTTGGAATATGATTTTGGATCAGGAACGCGAAGCGCGCGCATGGGCGCGGGAGCCGGACGGGGAAGCCTCCTTTTTCATCGGATGCGCCACCGGCGCGTGCGGGACGAGCCGCTCCGGCCCGCCGTCGAATTCGACCTGCCCGTCGCGGATGGACACCACGCGGGGGCTGCGGCGCGCCACGCCGGGGTCGTGCGTTACCACAATGAGCGTGCGCCCCTCCTTGTGGAGCGAGTCGAAGATGCCCATCACCTCCTCGCCCGAACTGGAGTCGAGGTTGCCGGTGGGCTCGTCCGCGAGCAGGATGGCCGGGTCGTTGACGAGGCTGCGCGCGATGGCCACGCGCTGGCGCTGGCCGCCCGAAAGCTCGGAGGGCAGGTGGTGCGCCCGGTCGCCAAGGCCGAGGCGGTCGAGCGCCCGGTGGGCGCGCTCCTCGCGCTCGGAGAGCGGCGTGTCGTAGAGCATCATGGGCAGCATGACGTTGCCCAGCGCCGAGAGCGCGGGCACGAGGTGGAAGGCCTGGAAGATGAAGCCGATTTCAAGGCCCCTAAAGCGCGAGAGCCCCTCGTCCCCCAGCGTGCCGGTGTCGGTGCCCTCCACCAGCACGCGCCCCGTGCTGGGCTTGTCCAGCAGGCCGAGGATGTGCAGCAGCGTGCTCTTGCCCGAACCGCTGGGGCCGATGATGGAGACGCGCTCGCCGCGGCGCACGGTGAGGGAGATGCCGCGCAGGGCCTGAACCGACACCGCGCCCATCTGGTAGGTCTTGGTGACTTCCTCCAGGCGCAGCACCGGCAGGTGCCCGCCGGAGTGGGGCGGGAATGGGGGTTTGGACGCCATGTGGATTGGACCTCGCATGAGGGGATGGTCCGCCCCGCATCGGGCGGAACGGGGGCGGGACTCAGTCGCCGCCGCCCTTGATTTGGGTGAGCATGAAGTAGAGCATGACAAAGCCGATGACGCCGGCCGCGATGGGATAATAGGTCGGGTCGGACATGCGCAGCGAAGCCCAGTAGTAATAGACGCCGTAGCCGAATCCCACCGAGATGAGGAAGCGGGCGATGGAAATGAGGGCCTTTGCCTTGCCGGATGCCATGCGCCGGCATGGGAAGAGAAAGGATAAAAAGCGGATGGAGGGGAGATTTTCAGAATTTGAACAGTTTCCTTATCACGCTTCTTTTCGGCATCGACTGCGCCCCCGCGTGCATCACTTTGGCCGCCGCGCACGCGTGGCCCATCTTGATGGACTCGTAGAGTGAGCGGCCCTCCAATTTGCCGCAGATGATGCCCGTATCAAAGGCATCGCCCGCGCCCAGCGTGTCCACCACGTGCGGGGCGCTGAAAGAGGGCACCTCGAACTGGTCGTGCCCGCCGGTGCAGGAGATGGCCGGGCCCTTGCCCTGCTTGAGCACCACCGAGCAGTCGTATTGGCGCGAGAGGTCTTTCACGCCCTCGAGCGAGAAGGAGCCGGTAATGGCCGCCAGTTCCTTGCGGTTGATAATCAGCAAATCCACGTGCTTGAGAATGGGCTCGAGCTTTTTCTGCCCCATTCTGGAAGCCGCGCGCCCGGGGTCGAATGAAAGAGGCTTGCCGGATTTGCCGGCCATTTTGGCCGCGTCGCGCATCCACTCATAGCAGCAGCCCGACACGTGCACCCACTTGGAATCGTCGAGCAGATGGGCAGGCATGCGCCGCGCGTCGTCCACACAGCCCAAGTCCTCCACCACCATCACCTCGCCCTGCGGGTCGATGAGGATGATGGACAGGGCGGTGCGCGCCTTTTTCACCAGTTTGACGTGGGCCGAATTGATGCCCTCGCGCGCCAATTCGGAGAGAAGGAAGCGCCCGTGCGGGTCGTCGCCCACGTTGGCCACCAAACCGGAAGAGTGGCCGAGGCGAATCGCGTTGAGGGCGACGTTGGCCGCACTGCCACCGGCCGAAATTTGGGGGGCTCTTCGCAGCAGCACGGTGCGGTCGGCGGAAGGAAACGACTCGACATAGTCGCGGATGTCATACACCAGATGGCCGACGCAGGCGAGGTCGATGGAGGGCATGAGGGGAGAATGAGGGGGAGCTATTTATGGCTTGGGGTTTGCGGGCCGACAGGGGCCCGGCTCGGCCTAGGGCAGCTATGCCTTGGTGTCCGGCTTGACAGAATATTTTTCCCACCCTTCCGGCAGGTCCTTGCCCACCCATTCCCGGATTTTCAATTCCACCACCGTGCGCGCGCTGATGCCCTCGGGAACGGGGCCGGTGCCGAGGCGGGCGGCGGCCTCGTCGAGGGAGGGGAAAACAAAAGAACGGGAATCGGAGGAGAGAATGGACAGGCACGCAACGCCTTCTTTCCCCTCGATTATTTCCATTTTCTCTATTTTGGGCCTTGGCTGGCCTTCCGGGCTTGCGGCCAGCAGCCTTCCGGAGGAACCGATGTGGATTTCCCCGCCGCGGCGCTGGCCGTTCTCGATTTCAACGGGCGTGCCGGCTTTCAGCTGGCCGGAAAGGCCGGGGCTGTCCCACAGCACCACGCGGGCGCGGCCGGAAGAGTCGGTGAGCTCGAAGGAGGACATGAGCGAGGAGGGCGCGTCGCCCGAGAGGCGGGACTGGCCTTTGCGGTAGGGAAAATCGCCGAAAAAGGAGGACACGACGCCCTCGAAATGGCCGACGGAGGAGGATTTGTTTTGGCCGGCCGCCTCGGGAGGCGCATGTATTTTCATCCGCGGGCCTTTCTGCAGGCGCTTGACTTCCCCGCCGGGCAGCAGGTGGAACTCGCCGCCGCGCAAACGCACGGGGCCGGCCTCGCACAGGTCGCCGCAGACCACCGCGCGCTCCAGCGCGGCGCAGGCCGAATCGTAGGCCACCAGCGTGCCGCTCCCGCTCTGGTCGGAGACGGACACGCGCTGGCTGCGCGAGGTGCCGCCGTTCTTGTCGAACGCGCGGGCGGGAAAGACGCGCTCGACGCGCACGCGCAGCAGGGAGGGGCGGTACGCGCGCATGGCCTGCGCGATGGATTCGGGCCGGGCCGACTGGCCGGCCGCCTCGATGGACAGCAGAAGCAGGGCCGATTCGCGCGGGATGAGGCCGTGGTATTCGCGCAATTTGGAGGCCAGGCGCTCGTCCAGCGTTTCCTTGCCCCACTGCGCCTCCAATTCGCTCTGGGCAGACATGGACGTGCGTGGGGCGCGAGAGCTAATTAAAGTTGGGGCAGGCGTTTTCCGCCCCCATGGAAAAGATTCCCTATTCAGGCCATGGGGCCGAGGCTCAGGAACACCAGGACGGAGATGGCGAGGCCGCAAAGCACCAGTGCCGCCAGCACGGCGAGCCCGGCGCGCAGGGTGGTGAGGCGGTGGACGCGCGAGACGGCCAGCACCTGCAGGTACAGGCCATAGAGACTGGCCAGCGCGCCGAGCAGCAGGCCCAGATAGGGCAGGGCGTTGAGCAGGTGCAGCACCGCGATGGGCAGGGCGATGAGCGCGAAGAGGAAGTAGAGGGCGTGGAAGCGGCCCTTGCCGCCCAGCAGCTTGGACAGGAAATGGACCAGCCCGGCCCATATGAAAGAGGTGGCGAGGCCGGCGGCCAAGCCCACGAGCGCGTAGAGCAGGGGGTTGGAAAACAGCGAGCCCATTTGGCCCTGATAGAGCAGGCGGCTGGATTGGGAGTCCAGAAACACCAGCGACAGCAGGCCGGACAGAACGCCCAGCAGGCTGGCAGCCGTGTAGAGAATGACGCCATCCGCCAGCGCGGCCTTGGCCTTGGCCTGGGCCGCAAGGGTTTGGGCCGGCTTGAGCAGGATGTGCTGGCTGATTTGGGGGATGGAACCGAAATCCATGGCATGCGCCTCCGAGGCCATGAGCACGGCGGCGCGGCAAATAAACCTATCGGCGGGGGATGAAGTGATACGGGACCCCGCCCGGGAACGAGCCCGCGCCGGGCGGGCGGCGGGATTCCAGCCAGCCCCACGCAAAGCCCAGCGCGAGGCCGCCCAGATGCGCGGTTGACGCGACGCCGGAATAGGGGTTGAAGGTGCCCAGCAGCTCCAAGGCCACCCACAAGAGCGCCGCCTGGCGCATGGAGAGGGGGATGACGCCAAACAGCGCCACCATCAGCCGCGGCGCGAGCACGGCAATCGCGCCCAGCACGGCATAGATGGCGCCCGACGCGCCCAGCGCCGGGACGGCGGGGCTGATGCCCAAGAGGATGGCCCCCTCATAAAAAGCCGAGCCGGCGAGGCCGCCGGCGAGGAAGAGCAGGAGGAAACCCGTGCGGCCGAGGCGCTGCTCCAGAATGGGGCCGAACATCCACAGCGCGTAGCAGTTGAGCAGCAAATGCAGGAAGCCGCCGTGCAGGAAGACGGAGGTGATGGGCATCCACCATTGCAGGTGGCCGGGGTCGAAGTAGAACATCTCGGTGAAGCCGGGAATGAGCATCTGCGCCAGAAAGCAGACGAAGATGAGGCCCAGAAGGGCATCGACCGCGCGGAGGGAGGAGAGAAAGTCCAGCGGCGAGGGGGGCTTGGGGGAATAGAAGGGCGAGCCGGGCAGGCCGTGCGGGGGCGAGGCGGAGGATGAGCGGGGGCGGAAATAATCAACCATGAAAATCACATGAAATGGGAAGAGACGGGCGGCGGGCGGGGGGGCGCCTTTTGGACATCATCAGATGTTGCTGCGGTTGGTCCAGAGCGTGAGCGTCATGATGCCGTAATGGTAGTAGGTCTGCGGGCCGCTGTGGACGGGAATGACCACGCCGCGGCTCACCTGCACCACCTGCCGGGGGTTGACGGGCTCGTGGCCGATGACGATGAGCGGCAGCTGGTCGCGCAAGTGGCCGGCGGCGTTGGGCATCGAGGTGTTGATGGTGATGTAGAAGTCGGCCGGGGTGGCCATGAGGTTCTGGGCCGCCACGTACTGGTCGCTGCGCGGAGGGTTGAGGTAGCTGCCCGCCTGGATGAGCAGGGTGTAGTTGAGCACGCCCACGGGCGAGCCGTTGAGGGCGAGGCCGGCGGTGCGCGCGTATTGGGGCTGGACATACCAATCCCAGGGGTCGGCCGGCTGCAGCAGCGTCTCGGACAGGCGGTCGGCGTCCTCTTGGAGGATGGAGGAGCGCGTCTCGTTCTGGGCGCGCAGGGCGAACCAGTGCGAGGCCAAAAGCGAGAGGGCGAGCACGAAAATGACGGAGGCCACGATGGCGTCCATGGAGAAATACTGGCCCCGATAATGTTTGGATAAGGACATGTCAGCTGACCTCCAAGAGAACGGAGCCGGTTTCGTTGCCCACGTTGGCCACCTGCAGGGTGCCGTCCGTGGTGTCCACCCACCACGAGGTGCGCAGGACGCCGCCGTAGGCCTGCGTCACCATGCCGTTGCCGGGGCAGGCCGGATTGCCGGCCCCGTTGCAGCCCAGCCGCAGGTTGCGCGTGGAGAGGGGGAAGGTGAAGACCGTGGGCGGCCAGTCCGGGCGCGTGGGGGCCAGCTGCACCGACAGCACGCCGCGGTCGCTGAAGTTGAGGGAATAGTTGCGGCCCGAAATCTGCCGCGGCACCGGGAAGGTGGCGTTGAAGCCGGGCCCGGCCAGCTGCGCGGTGTTGACGTCGTCCGCGATTTGGGCGGACACCGACTGGCTGAGGCGGTATTCGCGCTGGACCACGTCCTGGCCGATTTGCGAGAGGAACATCACGGAGAGCGAGACGAAGACCAGCATGAAGAAGCCCATGTAGACCAGCACTTCGATGGCGGCCTGTCCGCGAAGCGCGGAGGGGGATGAGAGGTTGCGGGCCATGTCCATCATTCCACCCGTCCCTGCACCTTGCGCAGGATGTTGACATGGGTGCCGTTGTTCTGGAAGATGAGCACCACCAGCCCCGAGCGCAGCACCGAGCCGGGGCCAGCCGTGCGCTGGGCCAGCTTGGACTGGTTGCGCGGGTCGTTGGCCGGCGGCAGGCTGCGCACCGGCGCGGGCGAGACGATGACGATGTCCTGCGCCGCCCCGCCGGGCGGCAGGTAGGAGACCGAGATTTCGTGGCCCTGCACCAGCAGGTCGGAATCATTTACAAAATCTCCGGAGAGGGTGAGGTCGCGCAGGTTGTTTGGGAAATCCACCAGCACCATGGCGCGGCTGCCGTTGCCGTTGTACCACACCGCGCCGGCCGTGTCGGACAGCGACTGGGCCAGCGCGCGGGCCTGCGTCTGCTCCAGCACCGAGACCTTCTCGGTCGAGGAGGAGAAGAACAGCAGCACCAGCGGCACGATGAAGGCCAGCACGATGCCCATCATCAAAAGCGTTTCCAGCGAGGCCTGCGCGCGGCGGGAGAAGGAAGAAAGAGCGGGAGCGGAAGGCGCGAGGGAGGCGGAAAAGAGCGGGGCCGCGGGATTCGCCCCGGCCCGGAGGCTGCTGCGGACGGGCGGAAGGCCCAAAAATAGGGAACTCGTTTTTCCTTCACTCATTTGCACACCGAGCTGAGCGGGATGACGTTGGCCGGGAAGATGGTGAGGTTGTTGGTGCCGTAGCGGGCCGGATAGGTGGGGAAGTCTTCCTTGCCGACTTGGGTGAGGGTGGGGTTGGAGGTGGCGAAGCGGCCGGTGCTGTAGTTGATGGGGCCGAGGCTTTCGCAGTCGGCAGGGCTGCGGCAGCCGGGCAGGCCCTGAACGAAGGGGCCGGTGCAGGCCACGCTGCGCATGTCATAGGCGTAGAACTGGTAGTCCAGGCGCGAATACTGCTCGATTTTCGGGTCGGAGGTTTTGGCGCACGCGTCGGTGGCGCCGCCCGACCACTGGCCGACGGCAAAGGACTCGATACCCTGGCCCAGCACCGAGTAGGGCGTGTTGAAGCTGTTGGGCTGGGTCCAGTAGTCGAGGAAGCGCTGGCTGTAGGACGGGCCCCAGTCCGAGCGCACGTAGAAGCCGCAGAGGGCCATGTCGCGCGGGCCGGTGAGGTCCCACGCCTTGCTGAACGAGCCGCTCGAATAAAACTTGGAGTTGAGGCCGGTCTGGCTGGTCAGGTCGTTGCACACCGGGTTGCGGAAGTCGAAGCTGGGGCTGCAGAACTGGCTGAAGTTGATTTGGTTGGAGATGAGCAGCTCGGGCAGGTTGAGGTGGTAGTTGACCGGCACGCCAACGGCCGGGTTGATGTTGTTGGTCTGGATGTAGGCCACGTTGGGGTTGTAGGGGATGGTCTCAGGGAGGACGTGCGTCGGGACGAGGGGGCAGCGCGAGTCGTTGGCACTCTGCTGGAAGATGCAGTTGAGGCAGTTGGTCTGGGTGAGGGTGGTGTAGTGGCAGCTCACCCCGCCGCGCGTCTCATCCCAGCTGGCGGAGGCCGTGCCGGAGGGCGTGGTGATGATGAGGCCGCCGAAGTAGCCGGACTCGGCGAGCGCGTCGGCCGCGCTGGAGGTCTTGTAGATGTAGGTGTTGATGCGGCTGAGGTTGTATTGGGTACTGATGATGCTGAAGCCCGAGCGCGGCTCCTCCGACACGGGGCCGAAGAACCAGCCCAAACCCTCGACGCCCTCGGCCTTGAGCTTGGCCTGCGCGTCGGTGGCGTTTCCATAGGCGGGCGAGACGTAGATGTTGCGGTGCGGGCGCAGGGTGGTGTTGAAGTTGGAGCCCGCGGCGCAGGCCTGCACGCAGGTGTCGTTGCTGGTGCGGTGCACGAAGTCGGCTCGCAGGATGGAGGGGTCGCTGAACCCGTCGATGGGAATGGAGAGGTTGACGTTCATGCGCCGCGTGATGTTGGCGAGGCCCCGCGGGTCGCTGAAGTTCATGCCCACCGTCATGGTGAGCGTCATGTTCCAGGGGCTGGTCTGATTCAGGGTGAAGTTCTCGATGCCGGTCCACTGCACGTCATAGCCCAGCATGCGCACGGCCGCGCGCGTGCGGTTGAAGAAGGCGGCGAAGGAATACTTGGTTTCGTCGCCGGAATAGGTGAGGTTGGCGTGGCCCGGCAGGCCGCTGGGGTTGGAGGCGTAGAAGAACCAGCCGCCCGGGCTGTCCTGCTGCTCGCCGGTGCTGGTCTTGAGGTAGCCCGGCGTGCTGCCGTTCGCCATCAGCTCGTAGATGGAGACGTTGAGGTAGTAGGTGCCGTCCGGGTAGGGGCCGCCCGTTGCGCCGCAGGCGTTGGGGTTGGTGCAGTACTTGATGCCGCGCACCGTGCAGTCGGGGTGGTCCTCAATGCCGGTGGCCAGCTTTTGGAGCGCGTAGATGGCGGAGGCGTTTGCATAGCGCTGCAGCGTGTCGTTGCTCACCATGCTCAGCGCGGTCTGCAACGACTCCACGCGGAAGCGCTCGGCCGCGCGGGCCTCCTCCTGCGTCTGGGCCTGCGCCCAGAGCTGAAGCGAGATGAAGATGAAGGAGAGCAGCACCAGCGCCAGCACGGTGAAGAGGAAGCCGCGTTTCATGCCATCAACCCCACACCGTCAGGCGCACGAGCCCGAAGGTCAAATTGCCGGTCTGATACGCCGAGGCGGACTGGGCGCTGCACGGCGTTTCCACGCAGTCGGCCCGCGAGCGCTCGTTGTTGGGAGTCGGAATGTTGCCGCCCCAGCCATGGCACATCACGTTGCACCAAGGCGACTGGGGGCGCACCGGCAGGACCGAATACTCGAGCGCCAGCTGCTCGGAGGAGGCGGCGACGCGGCGGTAGGTGATGTTGATGCGCGGGTCGGACGGGTCGGCATGCATGGGGTCGGAGGCGTTGTAGATGAGCGTCCAGTTCTGGGAGGCCAAATCATAGTAGCTGTAGGCGTAGGAATAGGGCGGGCGGATGAGGTGGTTGGAGAGGCGGACGAGTTCATCGCCCGGATTGAGAGTGGAGGGCCCGCGCACGTCCGAGAGCACGGTGCGCCCGGAATCAGTGTGCGTGTTGGCCGCCGCGCGAAGGGTGTCCTTGGCCAGAAAGTCGGCCTGCAGCAGGCTCGGCCAGTAGCCGGCCGGTGTGGAGGACACGATGACCATGGACTGGATGGCGATAAGGATGAGGGAGAATGCCACGAACGCATCCAGTGAGAATACGAAGCCCAAGAGCCGGCGCGCCATCGAAGCCTCGATGGGGTTAAAACCCTTATAAAGCTGCCGCGATAAGCTATCTCAGAGGGTGGTATGGATGAAACGAGGGCAATTGTCGGCTGAAATGCTTATTCTGCTGGTGCTGATTCTGGCGCTGGTGGCGATTGTCTATACCCAGATGACCAAGTCGGTGAACACGGCCGGGCAGAATTTGGATGTCAAGACCCATGACATGAACAAGACCGGCACCTACTGCGTGACTGCGGACGAATGCACGAACGGCGTGGCCGGCAGCCAGCTGACCTGCGATTCCACCAACCACTGCGCCTACAAGTAATCCGTTTCCTTTTCGAGGTCTTTTTTCATGCGCGGCCAGGCCAGCATGGAATGGCTGATGCTCGGCCTCTTGGCCCTCACCCTTCTTCTTGTCGCGGCCGGAGCCGTGATGCGCATGCAGGGCGCGCAGGCCGGGCTGGCCGAGCGGCGCGTTCTCCAGCTGCAGGTGCAGGAGATGGCCTATTACGCCAACTCCATCTGCGTGCTGGGCGAGGGGAACGCGCAGGCGCTGGATTTGGCGCCTATGGAATTCATGCTGAGCTACAACGGCAGCGGACACGAGCTGGTGATGGCGGGGAAGGGCGGCGGGGCGCAAACGGCCCGGGTGGCCTGCCCCGTGAATGTGGAGAAGGCCGGCGGCTGGGGCACGCGCGCCTATCTCTACTACGAGCCGCAGAACGGCAGGGCGGGTGTGCGCGTTTCGGACCGGCCCCAGCCATGATGATAGCTTTATTTATTCGGCAATCGTTTCGCATGCAAGCATGCATGAAAGGTGATATGGGATGATAGACCCTTTGTTGATACTGGGAGGCCTGATTGTGCTGGCCGTACTCGTGCTGGTGATTATCTACAACGGCCTCGTTTCCCTGCGCGCGCGGGTGGACAACGCGTGGGCGCAGATTGACGTGCAGCTCACCAAGCGGTACGAGCTCGTGCCCAACCTCGTCGAGACGGTGAAGGGCTATGCCAAGCACGAGAAAGAGGTGTTCGAGAACGTCACCAAGGCGCGTTCGATGTGGGCCGGGGCCAGCACGGTGGGCGAGAAGGCCAAGGCCGACGCCTCCTTTGCGGGCGCGCTCAAGAGCCTGATTGCGGTGGCCGAGAACTACCCCCAGCTGCGCGCGAACGAGCAGTTCAAGCTTTTGCAGGAGCAGCTGGACGGCATCGAGAGCAAGGTCGCCTATGCGAGGCAGGCCTACAACGACTCGGTGCTGGAATACAACACCAAAATCCAGACCGTGCCCGACGCGCTGATTGCCGCGCCCTTGGGCTTCACGGCGAAGGAATACTTCAAGGCCGAGGAGCAGGCCCGGCAGGCCGTGAAAGTGAAATTCTAGTTTTTTCTTTCATTTTTCATTTCAATCCGGCCAAATCAGGTGATATGGATGGGCTCTTCCTTCTGGGACGTGCAGCGCGCCAACAAAATCAAGTCCTGGGCGCTCATCCTCGCCGTCAGCCTCATCGTGTTCGCGCTGGTGTCCTTTGCCGGCTGGCTGACGGACGGCGGAGAGTGGATATTGCCCGTGGCGCTGGTGTTTGCGCTTATTTACGCGGCGGGCGGCTATTTCTACGGCGATTCCATCGTGCTGGCCGTGCATGGCGCCAAGCCGGCCGACCCGCAGGCGGACGCCTATGTGTACAATACGGTGGAGGGGCTGGCTTTGGCGGCGCAAATCCCCAAGCCCAAGCTGTATATCATAGATGACCCCACGCCCAACGCCTTCGCCACCGGCCGGGACCCCGAGCATGCTTCCATTGCGGTGACGACGGGGCTTTACAAGATGATGAACCGGCAGGAATTGGAGGGCGTGCTGGCGCACGAGATGTCGCACATCAAGAACTTCGACTCGCGCTTCATGACGCTGACCATTGTGATGGTGGGATTGGTGGCCATCATGGCCAACATCATTGGAAGAGGGATGTGGCTGGGCGGCGGGCGGCGCGACGACCGCGGAGGCGGGGGGGCGCTGGCCATCATCGGCCTTTTGCTGGTGATTTTCGGGCCCTTTTTGGCGCAGCTGATTCAGCTGGCCATTAGCCGCTCGCGCGAATATCTGGCCGACGCCTCCGGCGCGCAGCTGACGCGCAACCCGGAGGGGCTGGCTTCGGCTTTGGAGAAATTGAAGGGCACCCCTCCGATGAGGAGCGCCAACTCGGCCACGGCCTCGCTGTTTATTTCCGACCCGGTGCACGGCGGGGACAAGAAGGGGATTGGCCAGCAGCTGACGGGGCTGTTCTCGACCCACCCGGCGCTGGATGACCGCATTGCGGCCTTGAGGAAGATGTGAGGGGTGGGAAGATGGGGTTTGTTTCCGAATTTTTGGACTTTCTCAAAAAATATCAGGTGGTCGGGCTGGCCGTGGCCTTCATCATGGGCGCGGCGGCCGGCAAGCTGGTGACTGCGCTGGTCAACGACCTGATTATGCCGATTGTCGCCGTCCTGACGCCCGGCGGCGACTGGAAGGCCGCCACGCTGGCGCTGGGCCCGTTCAAGTTTCTGGTCGGGGATTTGGCCGGCGCCCTCATCGATTTCCTGATGGTGGCCGGCGTGGTGTTCCTGATTGTGAAAATCATCATGCGTGAGGACGCCACGCTCAAGCGCTAGACTTTTTCCCATTTCATTGCGGCTTTTTCCAATATAGGCAGGATGCGCTCGCGCTGCTCGCCGGAAAGCCCCTTCCAGTCAATGAGCGCGCCCTCGAGAGGCTCGACGGTTTTCTCGACCGCCTGCTGGAGCATTTTCTCGTCAAATTCGTCGGCCCGGTATTTGGCCAGCACATGGCCCACGGCGCGCTCTTTGCTGCCGAGCATGAGGGGCGTGAATTTGGGCGCATAGTGCCCGCCGCCGATTCCCAAGTAGGCTTTCACTTCCGGCGCGGGCCTAAAGAGCGCCTTCATCATGGCTTCGGCCACAATGGCGCCGGCCTTTTCGTTTTCCCACTGCTCGGGGCTTGAGCCGATTTCCACGAAGATGAGCGGAAGTTTTCCATTCTTTGGCGTGGGGCCGTGGTGGTCCACTTCCATGTTGACGGGCCAGTCCAGCTTGTGTTTTTTCGCGCCCTCGGCCAGCAATTGCAGGATTTGTTTGAGCTTGGCCGCATAGGCCATGTTCAGGGTTTTCGCCTTTCCGCCGAAATCGGCCGACCCCCAGTTGCCGGGCACGTGCGCGGTGAGGGCGGGCGTGCCGGCCTCGGATTTGTGGGTGGAGGCGTAGAGGAAATAATCGGCCCGATGCGGGCCTTCGCACAAATCGGCCGGGGGCTCGATGTCGATTATTTCTTTGTCAGACCCGTGCGCCTCGACCCCGGAGCAGCAGTTCTCCTTGGCGCAAACCGAGAACGAATAGCTTTTCTCGCTTTTCTTTTTCCATTTCCAGTCTTTTTCCAAGTGGCGCATGATGTTGAGCGAGGCCGCATTGGTGGTGGAGAAAAGAATGGCGCCTTTCATAAGTAAAGAGTGGAATGTGGAATTAAATAAGCGCGCATGCACCAGAAGGCGAATATGAGCAAAAAAGGCACGGCGGCCGGACGCTGCTTCTCGCGCAACTTGGGCGCCATCACACCGGGGCAGCAGCTCCTGCTCTCCCGCGCCCGCGTGGCCTTGTTCGGTCTGGGGGGCGTGGGCGGCCTTGCGGCCGAATTGGCGGTGAGGGCCGGCACGGGGCATTTGCTGGTCGCGGATTTCGACAAATTTGAACCCTCCAATTTCAACCGGCAGATTCATGCCGAAAAGAAAACAGAAGGAAAGAGAAAAGTGGAGGTGCTCGCTGGGCGGGCCAAATCCATAAACCCGAAAATAAAAATAAAGAAAATAGGCAAAAAGCTCGAATATGCCTCTCTCGAATTTTTCTCCCGCGAACTTGCTTCCTTCTCTCCGTCCATCGTCATCGACACCATGGACAGCGTGGGCTCGCGCGTGCTGCTGGCCCGCATATGCAAAAAAATGGGTGTGCCGTATGCCTATGCGGCCGCCGCGGGGGAAAGAGGGATGGTGGGCGTGGTGGAAGGAAAAGCCGACCTCGAAAAAATATTGCGCCTGCCCTCTTTCGGACTTCCCGATGAGGAGGTCGAATCCGCATTGGTCCATTACCCCCAGTGCAAGACCGCGTGGGGGCCGGCCACCAATTTAGTGGGCGTGCTGGCCGCGAATGCGGCCCTGAATTATCTGCTCAAAAAACCATATCCAAAAGCGCCCAGATTCTGGATGACGGACTCGTTTGGAAAGAAAATAGTGCGGGAAGAGAAATTTTGAGCGCGTTTTTTCAGTTGCCGTTCGCCCGCTCGATGGAAGCCGGTTCGATTTCCTTGGCATAATTGACATACATGATGTCGCGCACGAATGACACCAGCTTCTCGGGGACGACCTTCTTGGCCTCGGCCTTGCCCAGCGCATACATGAGCTTTTGCGTGGCCGTCTGCAGCGTCATGTCGCCGCCGGAGATGGCGCCCAGCTTGAGGGGGATGGCGCCGGTCTGGTAGAGGCGCATGTTGACCGAGCCCTGGATGCACTGCGTCACCACCACAATCGGCTTGTGGAGCTGGCGGGCGTGCTCGATGCTGTCGTAATAGACCTCCGGCACGTTGCCGGCCCCGAAGCCCACGAACACGAAGGCGTGCAGGTCGGGATGGTCGATTTGGCTGGTGAAGATGCGGCTGCCCACGCCCGACATGGGGTAGAAGAAGCCGATTTGGGTGTCGAAACTGGTGAACAGGCGCTTCTCGCCGGCCGAGTCGGCGCGCGTGATGCGGCCCTCCTGCGGCTCGATGCGGATGCCGACCTTGCCGATGGGGGCGGTGCGCGGGGAGGCGAAGGCGTCGAACCCTTCCGAATCCACCTTGATGGTGCGCGGGCCGCGGTAGATGCCGTTGCCGAACGCGATGGCCACCTCGCCATAGTCCTGCGTGGCGGCCGTGACGGCCGAGTAGAGGTTGCGCACGCCGTCGCTGCGCTCGTCAATGATGGGCAGCTGCGAGCCGGTCAGGATGACGGGCTTGCCAAGACCTTGGAGCATGAAGGTGAGCGCCGCGGCCGTGTCGCTCATGGTGTCGGTGCCGTGCACCACCACGAAGCCGTCGAAGGCGTTGGCGTTGTGGTGGATGATTTGGGCAATGTGCGCGCGCTGCTCGTGCAGCATGTTGGTGGAGTCCAGCGCCACGGGCAGGCGCTCGGCTTCGAGCTTGGCGATGCGGCCGATGTCCTTGAGGCGGGAGAGCACGCTCTGGCCGGTGGGGGAGAGCGCCCCGTTCTTTCCCGGCTTCTGGGCGATGGTCCCGCCCGTCTCGATGAGCAGGACTGAGGGTTTAGACATGTGATAAGTGGGGATGAATGGATATAAAAAGAGTTCAGATGTGGGAAATTTGGCTCAAGAATCTGACCCCGGGTCCTCGAATATCGCCGTGCCGATGCGCAGCATGTTCGAGCCTTCTTCCAGCGCGATTTTCCAGTCCCCGCTCATGCCCATCGACAGCGCGGGAAGGGAGAAGGATTTGGCCAGCGCGCGCAGGCGCTTGAAGTCCTCGCGCGGGCGCTCGCGGCTGGCGATGCCCATCAGGCCCTCCAATTTGAAATAGGGCGCGTGGATTTGCTCCAGCTTGCGAAGCTCCTGCACGGCCTGCTCCAGCTCGGCCTCGCTGGAATAGCCGGACTGGGACTCCTTGCCCGAAATGCGGAACTGCAAAAGGACGGAGAGCTTCTTCTTTTGCGCCTGCGCCTCGATGGCCAGCTTCTGGGCCAGCGCGACCGAATCCACGGAGTGGATGCAGTCGAAAAGCTCGACCGCGTCGCGCGCCTTGTTGCGCTGCAAATGCCCCACCATGTGCAGGATGAGGTCCGGCTTCTCGGCCTTGAGCCGGACCCAGCCCTTGTCCTGCGCCTCCTGCACCTTGCTCTCGCCGAATTCGCGGCAGCCGGCGGCCAGCAGAGCCTCGACGGCGGCGCGCGGCTGGCCCTTGCTGACGGCCAGCAGGCGCACGGATTTGGGAACGGCGGCGCGCAGGGCGCGCCAGTTCGATGCGGGGTCGGCCATGGAGCGTATTAGGGCGGCAAGACATTAAGATACAGGCAGGGGCCGGGTGGCGGCACATGGATTTTTATATATGAACATTAAATCATACGAAGTAACGGAGAATACGGGCTGACGGCCGCGCCAGGCCGCCCGAGTCTCTTGTTGCGAAATCTCGCATTTTCGACCGACGGCTCTCCGGGCGCGGCATGGGTAAGGCCCGTGCTCCAAAAACTTTGGAGGTAGAGAGCATGATAAAAGGAACACAGCCGGCCGGAAACAGCAATATCAAAATTCAGAACAACCCTCTCACCTTTGGCGGCAACGGGAATGGGGAAATCCGCAATATTTTCAATAAGGGAAACAACTGCCCGCTCAAGGCCGAAAAATGCAGTTATTCGGACGGGGGTTGCGCGCCGTGCACGACAACGGCCATCCGGCGGGAAAACAAAGTGGTCATCCGCTAAGGTGCCGGCCTAGTGCATGTGCTCAAGCGTGGTGAGCGCTTTCTTCATTTTTTCCAAGGCATTTTTCGCGTTGGTCAGATAGACGTATTCCAGCGCGTCGCCCAAATCCGGCTTTTCGGCCATGGGCGGCAGGACGAATTTGTAGTGCCCGCCCTTTTTCTCCAAAATGCCCTTTTCCTTGAGCTGGTGCAGGTGGTAGCGCACGGCCTTGATTTGGGCCGGCTGCTCGGCCGGGCGCACGGCGTTGATGCGGTCCATGAGCAGGTTGATGTCCGGCTCCTCGTGCGCGAAGTGCGCGCCGCACAGCGCTTCGAAAATGTCGAGCATCAGGGTGCGGCTTTCATTTGGTGAGATGAGGCCGAGAGAAAGAGCCAGATAGCGCACCAGCCCCCGTTTTGTCAGTTTGACTTCGCTCAATAATTGCATGTCGCGCACGATGTGCTCCTGCCTAATGAGGGAGGATTCGGGAAGGGGAGAAGACATGGGCACCAAGATTGTTTTGGTCTATAAAAACACATAGGTTTTTAGCCTCCAGACGAGCCAAACCCGTTACCAACGAGTGGTTTTGGCCGCCTGCAAGGGCAGGGGCCCGTGACGCTTGCGAGAATGGGAGAAAACTCTTTTTCGAGTGGGCGTGGACCGCGCAGTGGATACACGCCAAAGAAGCAACGATGGCGGGAGAGGCCATATGGGCCTGCCCGCCACCCGCCAGCATTTGGCGATTATAGGAGAAAAAAGATGACTATGAGATTTGACGAGTTGGGCCTGCACGACACCCTGATGCAGAGCCTCAAGGAGATGGGCTTCGAGACGCCGACCCCGATTCAGGAGCAGGCCATTCCGCTCCTGATGCAGGGCGAGGACATGATTGGGCAGGCCCAGACCGGCACGGGCAAGACGGCCGCGTTCGGCCTGCCGATGCTCGACCGCCTGCTGCACCACAAGCACGCGTCGCCCAACGCGCCCTTCACCCCCGGCGTGGCAAGGCCGTTCGGATTGGTGATGGCCCCCACCCGCGAGCTGGCGATTCAGGTCTGCGAGCAGATGGAGAAGATGGGCCGCGCCGCCAAGCTCAACATCGTGCCCGTCTACGGCGGGCAGGAAATCGAGAAGCAGCTCAAGCGCTTCTCCAATCCGGTGGACGTGGTGGTCGGCACCCCCGGCCGCATCATGGACCACATGGAGCGCAACACCCTCCAGCTGGATGGCGTGCAGGTGGTGGTGCTGGACGAGGCCGACCGCATGCTGGACATGGGCTTCGTGGACGACGTGGTGGGCATCCTGCGCCACACGCCCCCCACGCGGCAGACCTCGCTCTTTTCGGCCACCATGCCGCGCGAAGTGCTCAACATCGCCTACGAGTTCATGAAGAGCCCGCAGAGCGTCAACGTCACCCCGCCCGACCATCTGGCGGTGGAGAAAATCAACCAATATTATGTGCCGGTGGACGCGCGCCTGCGCCCCCGCGCCTTGCGCATGATTTTGCAGCAGCGCAACCCGTCTTTGGCCATTGTGTTCTGCCGCACCAAGCGCGGGGCGGAAAGAGTGGGCCTGCAGCTCAAGGCCGACGGATTCCGCGCCAAGGCGCTGCACGGCGACTTGACGCAAAAGCAGCGCGACGAGGCCATGGAGCATTTCCGCGAAGGCCGGCTGCGCGTGCTGGTGGCGACCGACATCGCCAGCCGCGGGCTTGACGTGTTCGACGTCTCGCACGTGATCAACTACGATTTGCCCGAAGACCATTTGACTTACGTGCACCGCGTGGGCCGCACCGGGCGCATGGGCGCGGCCGGCGAGGCCATCGCGCTCATCTTCCCCGACCAGGTGGAGGTGGTGCAGCAGTGGGCCAAGGACATCGGCACCACCATCCAGGAGCTCAAAGTCGAGGGCCTGCCCGCGCCGGACATGAACGCAGTCGGACCCCGCGGTATCGGCGTGTCGGGTCCGGGCGGCTTTGGATTCGGCCAGAGCGGCGGGCCGAGCACGTCCAGCTTTGACAACCCCAATGCCGGCTTCGGCACCGGGCGCAGCTCGCACGGCGGATTCGGACTGGGCCGAAGCGGCCACAACACGCCGCACCCGGGCGGAGGGCACTCCGCTCATGGCGGCGCGGGCGGCGGCCAGACGGGCGGGAGCGGGCACAGCCCCTCCGGCCATTCGCACTCCGGCGGCTTTGGCGCGGGGCACTCCTCCGGCGGACGGGGCGGCGAGCGGCGCTCGTTTGGCTCCGGCTTCGGCCACAAGGAAGGCGGCCGGGAGAGGGAAGGCTCGAGGCGCGAAGGCGGCTTTGGCCGCGACAGCCACTCTTCCCGCGGGGGCTTTGGCGGGCGCGGAGGCCGTGAGGGCCGCTCGGGCGGATTCGGTTCGCGCGGCGGCGACGACCGTTTCGACCGCGGCTCGGGCATGGGCCGGGCCAGCGTGTCGCCCATGACGATTAAGAAAATCAAGGAGCGCCCGCTCAAGGCGGCCAAAACCGAAGGCCATTCGCGCGGGCATTCCTACGTGGGCCGGCAGAATTAGGCAATCGACGTAGCCACGTCGGCACCCTTATATATTTTGTTTTTTTAAATAGTTAAATATGGATACTAGCGTGCCCCAGCCGGAAGCCGGGCCTTTTCTTCAACTGGAACCGCTGCTGGACCAAAGCGACGCCTTCAACCTGCTGATTGCCCGCATGGCCGCCATCCAGATGCAGGACTGGCACGTGCAGAGCGGACAGAACGGGACCCATACGCTGGCCTACAAAATCAGAATCAGCGACGCGTACGTGGGCGCTTATGTGCCCAAGCTTGGAGAACCTCTGCTGTGGAACTTGGAGACGGTTCCCAGCGGCCTGAACTGGACGCCCATCTGCGCCAACGGCACGCTGGCCGACGACATCATCCGCTTCAAAATCAAGAGCGGAAAATACGACATCTATTCCAAGAAGAGCGCGGAGGGGCTGATGCAAAAGCTGGTCCGCGATTTGAGCGTGGACCACGAGGCTCCCGTTCCGGCCCAGATTGAATACGCGCATGAGCCGAATTTGGTGGCGCTCGAAGCCTGCGAGCACGAAGCTTCGACGCGCCGGGAGCGCAAAATCCTGCATGCGCTGCGCATGAGCCTGCAGGAGCGGGAAACGCAGCGCAAGGTGGCGAGCCTGGCCGTGCTGCTGATTCAGGGGAATGAGGTGTCGCCGGAAGCCCTGCTGGCGCTTCTCAAGCGGCCGGCGCACGAGCTGGAGGAGATTTATGATCGGCTGGAGCATCTGGCCATCCGCCTGCGGCGGGGGGATTCGCCGACCAGCAAAAACATTCTGCTGGAAATTGAAGAGATTCGCAACCAGTCCCGCTCCCAGCTCAATTCCAGGTACGAAGTCGCGGCCTTTTCCAGCGAACTGGACGTTGTGCGCATCGCCCGGCGCATGGCCAAGACGGGCGAGCGGCTGGCGGAGCTTGACTCCGTGCTGGACGAGCTGTTCGACTACGGCGTGCGGGAGAGAAACCGAAAATTCGTGGACACCGCCTACTGGGAAGCCGGCTCCTCCAAGCCCAGGCTGACCTGGCCGCTGAACGGCTCGACATCGGCGCGGCTTTACGCGCAGGCCATGCGCAAAAAGGACGGCCGGACGGAACTGAACGGCTGGGTGTCGGATTATCTGGCCATGCAGCTGCGCGTGCAGTTCAAGCCCATCGGGCAGAACCGCATCGACCTCGCGTATGCCGCCCTGCGCGAGCTGGGCGAGCTGGAAATGAACGGCGTCATCGAAAGCGGTCCGGCGTACGAGCTGCAGTTCATGTGCGAGAGCTACGAGAAGATGTGCCTGCGCCTGCCCCGGCAGCTGGAAAAGGCGAGGCAGGGCGAGCGGCTGGACGAGTCGCTGGACCAGCTGATGGAATTCATGCAGCGGCGCGACGAGCTGCTGCAGAAAATCTCCGAGCTGATTGGGGAGCTTGACGACCCGTACGTCCAGACCCCGAGCGGCGCGAGCGTGGCCCAGGCGTCGGCGAAGGCCCGCCTCGCGCTGGCCGTGCTGGCCTGCGAGCTTTGCAGCGCCGACATGGAGCAGGAGAGCGTCCTCATGGAGCGGGCCCAAAACCTGTGGCCGGGCGCGTGGCCTCGAACCGAGGCCGGAGCCTACCTCGACCTGCTGGGCGAGCACAACACCCAGCGCGCAATCCTGCTCAAGACCGCCAATGACAAGGAGGGCAAGGACCGGCGCAAGGAGCTGGACGTCCGATTCAAGGAAAAGCTCGATGAGCTGGCGCAGGTCGCCAAAATCGACGCCGACGCGGTCATGAGCGACTACCGCAAGACCCAATCGCACGTGGGATACAAGAGCGGGGAAAACCGGCGCGTGCAGGCCTTCCAGCCCGAAGAGATGCGCCTGCGCAAGGCCATCCACGCCATCGACCGCGAGATACGGGAAATCGCCGGACAGCCGCGCGGCGAAATCGATGCCGGGCGCTTCAACGACCTGGCCGAGCTGCGCGACGCGCTGACCGCCATCAGCCAGCATCTCCACGCGGCGACCGAAAACGCCGCCTACTGCTTTGGCAGGATGGCCGGCATGCGCTTCAGCGAACGCGGCGAGCAGGACAGCTACGTGAACAGCCTGCTTTTCCCCGAATACCTCAAGTCGCTGCATTATGCCGGGCTGGACGTGCTCGACCTGATTCCGGAGATGGAGCAGCTGGAGGCCCAGAACTTCCGCCAGAGCGAGCTGCCCCTGAACCTCCGCATCGTGGTCGGCGGCGAGGCCGGAAGCGGCACGGTTCCGATGAAAGTGTTCGCCGAGAATGCCCAGATGAACATTTGCTTCTCGAAGTTCTTCGAGTTCGACTTGGGCGCGGGGCCGGGAAAAAACCAGAGCACGGTCACGCCCATTGAGGAGGTGCTCTACGGTCCGCGCGTGGGCGCGGCCGAGCTGGCCTCCGTCTGCGGCGCGAAGGGGGCCGGTGACTACGCGGCCATGCTGGATTACAGCGTGCTGTGGCCCAAGGAGTATTACACCAAGAAGCTGAACGAGGAGACGCTCAACGACCTGTCCATTCAGGCGCTGGTCGGGGAGCCGGAGGCGCTGAGGGGCAAGCGCGTGTTCAACAACGGCCAGTGGGAAGAGACGCTCCCCTTCACGGTGCCCAAGGGCGTGCGGCTGGAGCCGCCAACGGACACCCAAGCCGTTTCCAACCCGAAAGCCGCCGAAACGCTGGCGCGCATGAGGCACAGCTACGTGATGGGCGTGCGCATGGCGGAACTGACTCAGAAACTGAACGGGTGCGTGAACCGGGAGATTCAGCTGCTGCTCCAGAAGCGGATTCGCCAGAACCCGCAGAAGCGCTAGGCGGGAAGACGGGCGCCGGGCCTTTTTCCTTGCGCCTGCTCAGTCTTTTTTCCGGGCGCGCAGGCGGGTGCGCAGCAAATCATAGGCCCGGCCCGCATCCTTGGACTTGAGCACCAGCACCAGCTCGTTGAGGGTGGAGACCAGCTCGAAGACGTTGATGTTCTCCCACGCCAGCTCGGAGAGCACGCGCTCGTAAAAGCCGGGCATGTAGAGAACGTCCTGCTCAAAGCGCAGGTAGAGGAAGGAGAGGTCGCGCTCGATGTGGATGACCTGCTCGTCCTTGAGCGCCTGCAAAAACTTTTTCTCGTATTTGGCCGAGGCGATGAGGGTGATTTCGTACTGGCCGGAGACGATGTTGAAGATGTCGTCGGGCTGGCCGTCCAGCAGGCGGCGCAGCCGGTGCGTGGCCTCCTCGGTGTGCGCGCCTTTGCGCAAGTCGATTTCCACCGCCCCCTCGCGCAGGGAAATCTGGATTTTTTCCCACAAGGGGTTGGCCTGCTGCTCGGCTTGGCGCTCGCCCATCTTGTCGCGCAGGCGGGAGAGGGCCATCACAATCGCCCCTTCCTCCACCTCTTTTCCCAATTCCGATTCAAGCTTGGGGCGCAGATAGCGGGCGAGGCGGTGGAAGGAGACCAAATCGCGGGCAATGAACTGCTCCAAGTGCGGCAGGGCGCGCACATAGGAGCCGACGAGGTGGGCGACGGTGGGCATGAGTTATGGATGCAACAAAGAGTTAAAAAAATGAAACGATGCGCAGGCGCCCGCGCCGGGGGCGCGCCTTAGCGGGCGAGCGCTTCCTCGATTTGTTTCTTCACGCGCTCAGGCACGATAGGCTCGCCGCGCGCCTCCCACCATGAGATTCGCTTCACCGGCGAGATGCCGCAGAAGCCCAAGACCGCCTTGTCCACCGAGAATTCGGGGGCGCGGCCGAAGAGGCTGAAGCCCTCCGCCCCGCCGCCGTAGGTGTTGACGACAATGGCCCGCTTGCCGGCCAGCTTCTTGTCCACCGGCATCTGCGAGAGGAAGATGGGGTAGCAGGCGCCAATCGAGCAGAGGGCGGGCAGCACGGGCTTGACGGCTGCCGCGATGGGGGGCATTTTCTTGAAATTGTAGGCAAAGCCGGGGGTGAAGACGCGGTCGAAGAACCCTTTCAGCATGGCCGGCGCGCCGTACCACCAGACAGGGTAGATGAAGATGAGCCGCTCGGCCTTGGTGATGAGCTGCTGGTATTTGGCCACCAGCGGGTCGCTGCGCGGCGTGCCGACCTTGACGGTGACGCCGTACTCCTGCGCATTGAGCAGGGGGTCGAAGCCGTCGGCATAGAGGTCGATGAGCTCGAAGGGGCGGCTGGAGGCCTTGAGCGTTTCCATGACCAGCTGCAAGAGCGCGCCGTTGTGGCTGCCCATCCGCTGGGGGTGGGCAAAGATGACGAGGTCCATGCAAACCCTAAGGACGGGATGAATTATAAAACATACAAGAGTAGGCCGAAGCATGAATAGGAAAAACCAAAAAACAGGCAAAAAAGCGGGCCGCCTCTCTTCGGCCGGCCATCCGCTCCACGTCCATCTGGCCCGGCTCTCCGACGCCCTGCGCCTGCCGTTTCTGATGGCCAGCCTGCTGCCGGCCATGGCGGCCGGCGCGTATGCGTGGCAGAAGGGCAGTTTTGATGCCGTTGATTTCGTGCTGGCGTCTCTGGCCGTGCTGCTGGCACATGCGGGCACCAACCTGTCCAATGACTATTATGATTACCAGGCCGGCAACTATCCGCAGAAAAAGAACGGCCCCACGGGAGGCAGTTTCGCGATTCAGCAGGGTCATTACCGGCCCGCGCAAATCCTTGGGCTGGCCGTGCTGTGCTTCATGGCCTCGCTCGCCTTTTTCCTGTATCTTTCTTGGAGCACGGCGAGCCTGGTGTTTCCGCTGGGGCTGGCCGGCATTTTGCTTGGGTTCTTCTACACCGCCCCGCCGCTGAAATTCGGCTACCGGCTGCTGGGCGAAATCACCACCTTCGCAGGCATGGGCCCGCTGCTGTTCGCCACCGTCTATCTGGCGGCCGCGGGCGCCCTGCCGGACGAGGCCGGCTGGCTGCTGTCCATATTTCTGGGCGTGCTGGTGCTCAACGTCCTGCTCGCCGCGCAGGTGCCGGACATTGAAATCGACCGCCTCAGCCGCAAGCGCACCATCAGCGTGCATTGGGGGGCGGACGCGCTGGCCAACGTGTACGGGCTGGGCAGCCTGATGGCCGGCTTGGCACTGGCGGGCGGCGTGCTGCTGCACGGCCTGCCTCCGGTACTGCTGCTGGGTCTGGCCGGATTGTACTTTTCCTACAAGGCTTACATGGAATTGAAGGCTGAACGGCCGCTGGCGGCGCTGGGTTTGAGCCTGACGGCCTTGCAGGCGGGGGCCGGCATCGTGATATTGGCCCTGCTGCTGTCGGTCACGTTTGTTTGAGGTGAATGTCGTTAACGTGGGGTGGGGGTCAGGAAGAACCTGAAACTGGGGGGAGGGGCGGAGCCCCTCCCCGCGGTTCGGTTTGAGGTGAGAGTTATGATAAGCAAGAAAGCAGATATGAAAGAGGACGAGGCGTGCAAACGCAAGCGCCTCTACAAAAACCTCGGCCTGCTGGCCCTGCGGCTGGCCTTGGCCCTGTTCATTTTGCACGGCGTGCAAAAGCTGACCAGCCTGGACGCCACGGCCAAGTTCTTCGGCTCGGTCGGCATTCCCGCGCCGGGCCTCATGGCCATGGTGGTGGGATGCATCGAGCTGTTCGGCGGCATCGCCGTGCTTCTGGGCCTCGGCACCCGCTACGCCGGCGTGCTGCTGACGTTTGTGATGCTGGGCGCGATTGCGACCACGGCCGTTTCGGGCGTGCTGAGCGCCGGACTGCCGATGGGGCTGCTCAACATGGACCTGGAGTGGGTTTACCTCTTCGCAGCCATCGCGGTGGCGCTCACCGGGCCCGGGAAATACAGCATCGACAAGATGTATTTGTGCAAAAACGAGTGCAAGGCCTGAAAAAGCGGGCCTTGCGCTTCCTTTCTTTTTTCGGCTCTTTTTTCCGTTCTTTTGTTTCATTTTCTTGAGGTTTTTCTCCTGTTTCCCCCGTAGTGGGAAAAAAGTGGGATAGTATTATAAACCCCTTTTTTCATAATAGATTCACGCGCGGGCAGCGGCCCGCTATCAGGTATTGAGGATGGAAAGGGGTTGCCTTCACCAACTGGATGCGCAATGCGCGCAATAGGCAGCCTCCGCCACTCCGCCCAAGCAACAGATTCTTTTTCGATGAACCGCCGGCCCCCAGCGGGCGGAACGAGGTTTGATGATTATGTCTAAGCTCAAGCTGGCCCTGCCCAAGGGCCGAATGTATGACGAGGTGGTGGCGGTCCTGGCCGAGGCCGGGCTCAAGCTCACCGCGAATGGGCGCAATTACCGCCCCCTGCTCAACGACCCTGAAATCGAGGTCAAGGTGCTCAAGCCCCAGAACATCCCCAAGCTGGTGGAGCTGGGCTCGCAGGACATCGCCTTCAGCGGATTTGACTGGGTGGCGGAGCAGGATGCCAAGGTGGCCGAGCTGCTGGACCTCAAGCTCGACCCGGTGCGCATCGTGGCGGCCGTCCCCAAAGGAAAAAAAGATGGGATAGCCGCCCGGGGCGGCTCGGGCGGCCAGTCCGATAATGCCCCCCCGCTGCGCGTGGCCTCCGAATATGAGCGGCTCACCCGCCAATTTCTGGAAAAGAGGGGGCTCAACTATGTGTTCATCAAGTCCTATGGGGCCACCGAAGTGTTCGTGCCCGAGGACGCGGACATGATTGTGGATAACATGGCCTCCGGCCAGACGCTTCGCGCGAACGGGCTGGAAGTGTTCGAAGAGCTTCTGCCCTCCTCCACACGCATGATTGCCAATTTGCAAGCTATGCAGGACCCCGCAAAGAGCCGAAAAATCTCGGATTTGGTGATGGTCGTCAAAAGCGTGCTGGACGGGCGGGCCAAGCTGCTGGTGGAGATGAACGTGCCGGAAGACAAGCTGGAGGAGCTGATTCCCATCTTGCCGTGCATGAAGTCGCCCACCATCGCCAAATTGTACGGGGGCGGCGGATACGCGCTCAAGGCGGCGGTGGACCGCGATAAGGTGCGCGAGCTTATCCCCCGGCTCAAGGAGAAGGGGGCGTCCGACATTTTGGTGTTCGGGCTCAAGAAAGTGATTGCATAGGTGATGGATATGGTTGCGGCTCGAAAAGCAGTGCAAAACATGGACGCCTACCGTCCGCCCACGGAAGGGCGGGAGGACAAGTTGAGGTTTGACTTCAACGAAAACACGCTGGGCTGCTCGCCGAAAGTGAATGAGGCGCTCGTGCGCGCCCTCACCGACCGCAATCTGTCTGCCTACCCAGAATATAGCATATTCCGCGAAAAGCTGGCCCGCTATGCCGGCCTCGCTCCCGAGCAGGTGACTATCAGCAACGGCACGGACGGCATCATCAAACTGGTGATGGACACCTTCGTGGAAAAAGGGGATGAGGTCATCATCCCGGTGCCCACCTACACCATGTTCAAGTTCTATGCGCAATTGGCGGACGCCAAGATAACCGAAGTGCTCTATGAGAAGGATTTGACGTTCCCGGCCCGCGCGGTGCTGGACTCCATCCGGCCAGGCGTGCGCCTCGTGGTGCTGGTCAATCCCAACAGCCCCACCGGCACCACCATTTCAGATGAGGACATCGAAGCGGCGGTGAAAAAAGCGAAAGAAAACGGCGCGCTGGTGCTGGTGGATGAGGCTTATTTCCAATTCTATGGAAAAAGCTCGCGCGCTCTGATTGGCCGCTATGAAAACGTCATCGTCATCCAGACTTTTTCCAAGGCATTCGGCCTGGCCGGGCTGCGGCTGGGATTTGCCATGTCCGATGCGGCCAACATTGCCGCCATGGACAAGGACAACTCGCCCTATGGGGTGAGCACCCTGGCTATTGTGGGCGCGAATGCGGCCTTGGATGACCTTGAGTTTGTGGAGCAGTACGCGGCCGAGGTCAGAAAAAACCGGCCCGAAATGGCCGGACGGCTCGTGGCGCTCGGCCTCAAAGTCTATCCTTCCAGTGCCAACTTCCTGCTCGTGAATTTCGGCTCGAAAGAAAAATGCAAACTGGTTTGCGATACGCTCAAGGCGCGCGGCATCCTGATTCGCAACCGCAGCTCCGACCCGCTGCTGGAAGGATGCGCGCGCATGAACGTGGGCACCGGGGAGCAGAACCGCCGCCTGCTGGACGAACTTGGAAAAATCCTGCCTGACACGGGCGGGCGGGCGCAGACGGGACAGGCCCTGCTCTTTGACATGGACGGCGTGCTGGTAGATGTAAGCCAGTCTTATCGCAAGGTGATTGCCAGGACGGCCGAATATTTTACTGGCAAGGGCATGAGCGCGCAGGACGTGCAAGACATCAAGCAGGCGGGCGGATACAACAATGACTGGGACGCGACCGAAGCGCTGATTGTGAAGATGGGGGGCAAGGCTGAGAAAAAAGCCATCATCGACAAATTCCAAGAGTACTATTTGGGCAAGGACGGCGTGAGCGGCCTTATCAAAAACGAGAAGTGGATGCTGGGAAGAAAGAATCTGGAGGCGCTGGCGAAACGCTACGCGCTTGGAATCGTCACCGGCCGGCCGCGGGCCGAGGCCGAATATGCGCTCAAGGCATCCCAATGCGCGGATTTGTTTTCGGTTGTGGTGGCCATGGAGGACTGCCCTGCGGGAAAGAGCAAGCCAGACCCTTATGGAATCCGATTGGCTTTGGAAAAACTGGGGTGCGCCGGACGCGCCTATGTGGGCGATTCGGGCGATGATATGAAAGCGGCGAAAGCGGCTGGCCTTATGGCCATCGGAATTCCGCCGGCCGGAATGGCGAATGGAGCAGATGCCAAGGCGATAAGCGCCGTCCGCGAAAAGCTGGTGTCGTGCGGAGCAGACAAGATGATTGAAACGCTGGATGGGCTGGAGCAGGCGCTCGGACCATCGGACTGAACAGGTGACATGCATGAGAACTTCCACCATTAATCGCAAAACAAAAGAGACCGACATTTCCATTGAGCTGAATTTGGACGGCTCAGGGCAGTACAAAATCAGCACGCCCGTCGGTTTTCTCAACCACATGCTGGAATCGTTTTCCAAGCACGGGCTGTTCGACCTCCAGCTTAGCGCCAGCGGGGATTTGCAGGTGGACCAGCACCACCTGGTGGAGGATTTGGGCATTGGCTTGGGCGAAGCCTTCAAGCAGGCTCTTGGAGACAAGAAGGGTATCAATCGGGCCGGCTATTTCGTCTATCCCATGGACGAGGCGCTGGCGATTGTGGCGCTCGATTTCGGCGGGCGGCCTTACTTGCAGTTCGAGGCCAAGTTCGAGCGCGAAAAATGCGGCGAGCTGGACACCGGTGTGGTGGAGGATTTCTTCCTCGGCTTTGCGCAGGGGGCGATGGCCAATGTGGCCGTGCGCATTCCCAACGGCCGCAGCGACCACCACAAGCTGGAGGCCGCCTTCAAGGGCTTTGCCAAGGCGGCCAAGATGGCCTGCTCCACCGACCCGCGCGCCATGGGCAGCCTGCCCAGCACCAAAGGGGTCATCTAGCGTGATGCAAATGGAAAGCGAAACGGTCGTCATCATTGACTATGGCGCGGGCAACCTCGCCAGTGTGCAGAATGCGCTCGACAAACTGGGCGCCAAGTGGAGCGTGAGCTCCAATCCGGCCGAAATCCGCGCCGCCAAACGCATTATTTTTCCCGGTGTGGGCTCGTTCGGCTCGATGATGGAGCGCCTGCGCGAGCGCAAGCTGGATGCGGCCATTCGTGATGCCATTGCGTCCGGCACGCCTTTCTTGGGCATTTGCCTCGGCATGCAGGCCCTCTTTGAATCGAGCGAGGAGAGCCCGGGCGTGAAAGGCTTGGGCGTGCTGGAGGGTGAAGTGGTGAAATTCCAAAAAGGAAAAGTGCCGCAGGTGGGCTGGAATGAGGTGAAGGCGAGAGGAAATGGCGCGCTCAAGTCCGGCTATTTCTATTTCGTGAATTCGTATTATTGCAGGCCGAAAGAGCAGAAGATAGTCGCGGCCACTACGGATTATTTCGGGGAATTCGCCAGCGTGGTTTCGGCCGCAAACGTGATGGCCGTGCAGTATCACCCCGAAAAAAGCGGGCGGGCGGGAATGGAATTCCTGCAGAGATGGCTGGAAGGCCCGGTGGCAGATGGAGGGAGTTCTTCATGCTGACCAAGCGCATCATTCCCTGTCTGGACGTCAATGCCGGCCGTGTGGTCAAGGGCGTCAATTTCATCCAGTTGCGCGATGCGGGCGACCCGGCCGAGCTGGGCCGGCGCTACAGTGAAGAGGGGGCGGATGAGCTGGTGTTTTTGGACATCACGGCCTCCTCCGACAACCGGCAGACCGTGCGCGACATGGTGCGCAACGTGGCAAGGGAGATTTTCATTCCATTCACAGTTGGCGGCGGCATCCGCACGGTGCAGGACGTGCAGGCCATCCTGCGCGCGGGGGCGGACAAGGTGTCGCTCAACACGGCCGCGGTGGAAAATCCGAAGCTGGTGGAGCAGGTGGCCCAAGAATTCGGCAAGCAGTGTGTCGTGGTCGCCATTGATGCGAAAAGAAATGGAAAGAGCTGGAATGTGTTTGTGAAAGGAGGGCGTCAAGACACCGGCCTGGACGCGCTGGCGTGGGCCGAACAGGTGCAGGAGCTGGGGGCGGGCGAAATCCTGCTCACCTCCATGGACCGCGACGGGACGCGCGCAGGCTATGATTTGGAGCTGACCCGCGCCGTGTCCGGCCGGCTCAACATTCCCGTCATCGCGTCGGGCGGGGCGGGCAGTTTGGAGAGCCTGGCCGACGTGTTCTCCAGGGGAAATGCCGATGCCGCGCTGGCGGCCTCGATTTTCCACGACAAAAACTACAGCGTGCAGGACGTCAAGCGGTATTTGCAGGAAAAAGGAATCGCCGTTCGGATGTGAAGATATGATAATTCCAAGCATTGATTTGATGGCCGGCAAGGCCGTGCAGCTTCGCCAGGGCAACCCAGGCGACAAGGCGCTGGAGCGCGAAAACGTGAAAGAGCTGGCCCTTGAATTTTCAAAATACGGCGAAGTGGCAGTCATTGATTTGGACGCCGCCTTTGGCAGGGGCGACAATCTGGCGCTGGTGAAAGAGCTGTGCGCCCGGGTGCCCTGCCGGGTGGGCGGCGGCATCCGCAGAGCGGAGCGGGCCAACGAACTCTTGGCGGCCGGAGCAAAGAAACTCATCATCGGCACCAAGGCCGAGCCTGAATTTCTCAAGCAGCTTCCCAAAGACCGGCTCCTCGCCGCCATCGACACCAAGAAAGGGGAAGTGGTGAGCGAGGGCTGGGTGAAAGGGAGCGGGCAGGGAGCCGAGGAGCGCATCCGCGCGCTGGAGCCCTATGTTTCGGGATTTCTGTTCACCAACGTGGACAAGGAAGGGCTGATGGGCGGGCTGGATTGGGAAGCCGTGCAGCGCGTGCGGGGGGCCACGAAGTTGCCGCTTACGGTGGCGGGCGGCATCACCAGCTCGCAAGACATCCGAAAGCTCGAAGACATGGGATGCGACTCGCAGCTGGGCATGGCCTTGTATAGCGGAAAAATCAAGCTGGAGGAGGCATTTGTATCGTTGGTGAAGTTCGACGCTTCCTCCAGACTGGTTCCCACCATTGTGCAGGATGAGAGAGGCCAAGTGCTGATGCTCGCCTATTCCAATCCAGAGTCGCTGCAAAAGACATTTGCCACCGGGCAGGCCACCTATTACAGCCGCTCGCGCCAAAGTTTGTGGACCAAGGGCGAGACGTCGGGCACCCGCCAGGAATTCCAGAGTGCGCGCTGGGACTGCGACCGCGACACGCTGCTTTTTGTGGTGAAGCAGACGGGCGCAGGGGCGTGCCACACGGGCCGCTACTCCTGCTTCGGTGAGCAGAAGTTCGGCTTTGAGGAGCTGTATGCCACCCTCTGCGAGCGCATGGCCAACCCGACGCCCAACTCCTACACGGCCAAAATTTCGGCCAATGAAAAGCTCATCAAGGAGAAATTGCTTGAAGAGGCCGGGGAAGTGGCCGAATACAAAGACCGGGAGAACCTGGTGTGGGAGCTGGCCGATTTGTCCTATTTCATGCTGGTGCTGATGGCCAAGAAGGGCATCACGCCAAACGAAGTGAGGAACGAGCTGCACAGGCGCAGAAAATGAAACAATGAGCAAATGGATGAGGGGCTGAAAACGAGAATTCGGAGGCGAATGAAATGAAAAGGGTTGAATATTCCAAACTGGAGGCGTCGTTCTTTCAATACGCGCGCCTGGACGAGATGCCCAGCGTGCGCGCCATGCTGGAGGACGTGAGAAAAAACGGAGACAAGGCGGTGCGAAAATACGCCATACAATTCGACGGACTGGAAGAGAACGAGCCGTTTGAGCTCACGCGTGAGCAAATCCGGTCTGCTTATGCGCAGGTGGAGCCCGCCACGCTGGAGGCCCTCAAAACGGCCGCCCGGCGCATCCGCTCCTTTGCGCAAAAGCAGATGGATTCGATGAAAGAATTCGAAAGCGAGGAGGAGGGCCTGATGCTGGGCCAGAAAATCGTGCCACTGGGGCGCGTGGGCTGTTATGTGCCCGGCGGGCGCTATCCCCTGCCCTCCACCGCGCTGATGACCGCCATTCCGGCCAAAGTGGCTGGCGTGAAAGAGGTCATCGTCTGCTCGCCCAAAATCAAGGCGGCCACCATCGTGGCGGCCGATTTGGCGGGAGCGGATCGCATCTTCAATTTGGGCGGCGTGCAGGCCGTGGGCGCGATGGCCTATGGAACGGCCAGCGTGCCGCGCGTGGACAAAATCGTGGGGCCGGGCAACCAGTATGTCACGGCCGCCAAAAAGAACGTGTATGGCGAAGTTGGAATTGACTTCATTGCCGGGCCGTCTGAAGTGATGGTGGTGGCGGACGAGACGGCCGATGCGGCCTTTGTGGCGGCCGATATGCTGGCCCAGGCCGAGCACGACACGGCCGCACGGGCGGACCTGATTACAGATTCCAAAGCGCTGGCCGAAAAGGTGGCGGCAGAGCTGCAGCGCCAGCTTTCCGTTCTTCCCACGCGCGAGGTGGCCGAAAAGGCCCTGCAAAACGGCTGCATCGTGCTCGTGGATAGCATGGAGCAGGCGGTCGAAATCGCGGATAGGCGCGCGCCGGAACACTTGGAATTGCAGGGCAAAAAGGCGGAAAAACTTGCTTTACAATTCAGCAACTACGGCTCGCTGTTCATCGGCCCCTGGTGCGCCGAGGTGTTCGGTGACTATTGCAGCGGCACCAACCACACCCTGCCCACCAACGGGGCGGCCCGCTACACTGGAGGCTTGTCGGTCAAGGACTATGTGAAGGTGCTGACTTACCAGAAGGCCGGCGAGAAAGGGGCGAAAAAGCTGGCTCCCGTCGCGAGCGAGCTGGCGCGAGTGGAAGGGCTGTTTGGCCACAAAAATGCGGCCGATGTGCGCGCAAGAAAGTAGTTCGCTCTTTTCTTTTTCCTCTTTTTCTTTTTCTCCGCTTTTTCTCTATTGCCACTGCGAGGCGGCCAGCTTCGCGCCGCACTTGAGCAGGGCGGCCTTGATTTGCGCAATCGAGGCGTCGCGGGGGTTGCACTCGACCTCCCAGAGCGCCACCTCGCCGCGCCGAGCGCTGCGCGAGTGGGTGGAAACCAAATCCACGCCCAAATCATAGAGCGCCAGCGCGGCCTTGGCCAGCGCGCCGGGCTGGTCGCCCAGCTCGATGGTGAGCGAGAGCAGCTCCTTCTCGTGCGACGGCTCGATAATCAGCGTCTTGGAGGCCGGGTCGGCCGACACCAGCACCTTCTCGCCGGAAGCCAGCCCCACGCGCTCGCGCAAAGAGAGGGGAATGAGCACGCGGCCCTTTTCATCCAGGCTGGAGACGATGGAATCCGACATGGAGGCAGTAGCAGAGAGGGAGGATAAAAAGATGACGCTTTCGGGCTTTGCAAAAAGAGGGCATCCCGGTAATATCTTGGGCGGGCCCAAAAATATAAGCATGTGCCCGCGCCGGCAAAAACGCCGCAAAAAGAGCCGCTTATAAATTTTCAGCCTGCAAACTTTTCCCATGGCGGAAAAAACGGTGCGCTACATCGTGGTCCTCGGCTCGCTCATGTCGGGCCTGGGCAAGGGCATCGTCACCGCCTCCATTGGAAGAATCCTCCAGTCCAAGGGCTATTCTGTTTCCCCCATCAAGTTCGACGGCTACCTCAACGTGGACTGCGGCACCATGAACCCGCTGAGGCACGGCGAGGTGTTCGTGCTGGACGACGGCACCGAATGCGACATGGACTTCGGCACCTACGAGCGATTCCTCAACGAATCCATCAAGGGCACCAACTCCATTACGGGCGGCAAGCTCTTCCGCAAGGTGATTGACAAGGAGCGCGCGGGCGGGTATTTGGGACGGGATGTGCAGATTGTGCCGCACCTCACGGACGAAATCAAGGCGTGGATAAGAAATGTCGGAACCGAGAGCAAGGCCGACTTCGTGCTGGTCGAAGTGGGCGGCACGGTCGGCGACTTGGAGAATTCCTATTTCATAGAGGCCATGCGGCAGATGGGGCGCGAGGAGGGCGAGCGCATGCTCTTCGTGCAGCTCACCTACCTCACGGCGCTCTCCCCCGGCGAGCTGAAGACCAAGCCGACGCAGCACGCGAACCGCCTCATCACCTCCATGGGCATCCAGCCCAAGCTCATCCTCTGCCGCGGCGACGAGCCGCTGGACAAGGACGCGCGCGAGAAGCTCTCGCTCTTCTGCAACGTCTCCCCCGAGGACGTGTTCGACGACCCTTCCTTGGAGACCATTTACGAATTGCCCCCGGTGCTGGAAAGGCAGAAATTCTCCAGCCGGCTCTTGGGCCATTTCGGGCTCAAGGCATCGGAGGAGGACCTCAAAGTGTGGTCCGCGCTGGTGTCCAAAATCAAGGACCCCAAGAACGAAATCAACGTGGCCATTTCGGGCAAATACACCGCCGTGAAGGATGCCTATGTCTCGGTGAAAGAGGCCCTCATTCACGCGGCGGCGGCCAACAACACCCGCGTGCACATCGACTGGGTGGACACCGAACGCCTCGAGAAGGAAGAAGGCCTGAAAGCGGCCGAGCTGCTGGGCAAATACGACGGCATCATTGTGCCGGGCGGTTTCGGCTCGCGCGGCGTGGAGGGCAAAATCACGGCCATCAAATACTGCCGCGAGAAGCAGGTGCCCTACCTGGGCCTGTGTTTGGGCATGCAGCTCATGACGGTGGAGTATGCCCGCAACGTGGCCAAGATGGCGGGCGCCAATTCGACGGAAATGGACGAGAAGACGGCGTACCCCGTCATCCACATCATGCCCGAGCAGCTCAAAGTGAAGGGCATGGGCGCCAACATGAGGCTGGGCGCGTGGGAGTGCATTCTCAAGAAAGGTTCGCTGGCGTATGCGGCCTATTCGGCCGACAAGTGCTTCGAGCGCCACCGCCACCGCTATGAAGTCAATAACGAACTGGTGCCCAAACTGGAGGAGGCCGGCCTGGTGTTTTCGGGCCGCTCGCCGGACGGGCGCATCGTGGAGATGGCGGAGTGGAAAGAGGGCTGGGGCGTGGGCACGCAGGCGCACCCCGAACTGAAAAGCCGCCTCGAGGCGCCGGCGCCGCTGTTCATGGGATTTGTCAAGGCCTGTTTGAAGAGGCAGAAGGAGAAGGAAGAGAAAAAGACGTGAAGATGATGAAAGTGTCCAACCGACCGGTTTTTTTAGGGGTTCTTTTCCTTTTCGTGATTTTTTCTGTCGGCTGCCTTTCCTTCTTGCCCGACACGGGCACTTCGGGCACACCCGCATCCAACTACAATCTCACGACCTATGCGACACCCGGGCAAGCGCAGGAACTCCTGCTGGCGATTGAATTTCCCCATCCTCTGTTCCAAAAAACGCTTGATTTTGAACTATACAATCTGTCCCTCAATCTTGGCGGAAAGCCGTGTTCGTTCACCCCGCTGGAGGGGGCGGACAATCAGGCAGGCTATCAGACCCTTAACGTGACGCCGGTGTTGGGACGGGATGGAAAGGAGCGCATCATCTACAAAATGAGCAAAAGTTTCGGGGAGGAGAAAGACCCTGCGACTGGAAAATACGTCGTCCCGCCCCACCGGCTCTTTTTGAGAGGCCGGATTGGGAGTGAATGCGCCGGAGCGAACAACTCCGGCGCGGCCGTCCGCATCGCGCTGCCCGTCATCAGCGATGAGAACGACATCTTTCAAGTGCTCAACCCGCCGCGCGCGGCACTGAATTCGACGGTTCGAGGCATGAGCGGAGAGGAATACCGGCGCGTATGCCAGGACAATGGACTGGTGGGGTGCGGCTAAACTGGGAGCCGGCAGACGGAGAGTAAGAAGTGGATGGACGAAAAAGGCGCAAAAAACGCCAGCAGGATGCACGATTTTTGGCCCATCCGGCAAGTTTATAAATATCCCCAGCGGAGCAAGGCGTTAGCGACCAGGGAAGTTTGGGGAAAAACCAATGGCCAGACAAAAACTCGCGCGCCGCGTGCGCGAAGAGGAGGAGGCCCAAGGCAGCAGGCCGATAATCGAGGCTCTGCCCAAAGAAGCGGCCCCGCATGCCCATGCCTCCAGCCAAGCCTCTGCCCGCCGGAGCAGAACAGGCAAAAAAACCCAAAAAAGCCGCGAGCAGGCCTATTGGCATGCGCGCGAAGTCAAGATTGAGCCCATTTTCGACGCCCCGATGCTGGACAGCCCGGCGCACATGAATCTGGCGCAGGTGGAGGCCAGCCTGCGCAGCGCAGAAATGGAAGCCGGCGTCATGCACAGCGAGTCGGGCCTGGCCTCCGAGAGCGGAAACTGGATGGCGCTGGAAGGCCATGCCCAGCCCGGAGAGCTGGCGCGCCTGGCGGCCGAGCCCTCGGCGTCGGAAATGGTCCACATCGAGGCGCTGGCGCTGGAGCGGAAGCTGAAAAGCCCGGCGCCCGAGATGCGGGCAGCCGCGCCGATGCAGGCCGAGCGCACATTCGTGCTGCAGGCCTCCGACTTCAACGTGCTGCAGCGCGTGCGCGAATGGTTCGTGAACATGGCGCGGCGCATGCGCGCGCTGCTCGCGCGCCTGAAAGGGCCCGGCGTCACGCCCTCCGGCCTGCTGGCTTTGCGCCAGTTGCAGCGGCTGTATGCCTTCATCTCCGCCGGCATGGCGGCCGACGACATGGAAATGGTGCGCCTCAAAGTCGCTTTTGGCGAGGCCTATTACCATGTGACGGAAGCCTCGCGCCGCCGCCGGGCGCACAAACGGGCGGACACCCCCGAGGATTACCAGGCCTACATCGAGCGCTTCCTGCAGGCCGAAAACGGCGACGAATCCGCGGCCCGGGCCTGAGGCGGCCGAAAGCAGAATGGTTAAAAACAAACCCTCGTTAGCATAACCATGGCAACCCCCGTGGATAACAGCAAGCCGACTGCCGCGCGGCCGATGCTGGGCTTCCTGCCCGCCGGCATCGTGCGCACCATCGGAGAAGTGGTGGTGACCTCGATTCCGGGCGCCATCCTGCAGTTCTTCTTCATCGTGGCCGCGGCCGGCCTCAACATCTGGGGCCCGGGCGGCAGTTCGGGCGGCGGCCTCTATGCGCTGGTCTATCTGCCCGTGGTGTGCCTGCTGCCGCTGGTGGTGGGCACCGTGAGCACCCTCGTCTATGAGCGGGTGCGCGGAACGCACACGGCGCACCTCAAGGGCAGCGTGCTCTCCTCGGCCATGTCCGGCTTTCTGGGTTCGCTGGTCGGCGCGCTGGTGATTGTCATCACCGGCCTGGGACTCAAGAACCACCCGCTGGGCACGGCCATCGACGGGCCCCTGCCGCTGGTGGGCGTTTCGCTTCTGATTGTCGCGGTGAGCACCGTGCTGGCCGCTTTGGGCGCCCTCGTCGTGGTGGGCGTGCTCAACAAGATGGAGAAGTGATGACATGGCCAGTATCGTCGGACTCGTGGACAGCATCAAGGTGACCGTGCTGGCGCTCGCGCCCAGCATATCCGTCAGCCTCATCGTGCTGGGAGCCATCGTGTATGGCGTGGCCCACACCCAGCCGGCCGAGAACCGCGGCCGCTGGCAGACGCTGGCCATGGGCATGATGATTGGCGGCATCATTATTGCCGCCATCTGGGGCGCGGCAGACGCGATTTTCAAGACCTCGGCCACCCTGCTGACCTGAAACGAAAAAAGGCCAGAGCAAAAAAATTGGCCCGCAGGTTCGCAGACGGCCCATACCAGGCATGAGCGAGAGATGGCATGACCGGCACCGACCTGCTTTCCAGCCTGGTGGACGGAAGCCCCACTTGGAACCTGGCCTCGGCCTTGGCGATTATTTCCATCGTGCTGGCCGGCATCGCCCTTGGATTGGGGCGCGCGTTTTCCAGCCGCCGGCTCTGGGCTTGGGGCACCGAGGAGCTGGGCCAGGCCGTGCTCAATGTGGCGCTCCTTGCCGTGCTGGCCACGGCCATCACCTTTTCCAGCGGCATCGTGAACGACCTCCTGCCCGCCGGCACCTATTTGGGGTGCGCGAGCGGCCTGCCGCCCGACACGCACGCGGCCATGAACTACACGCTGTGCGCCATCCAGAATGCCAGCCTCATCAGCCAGGCGGCCGGCTCGGCGCTCATTCTCCAGTCTTACAAAATGGGCCTGCTCGCCAGCCTCTCCATGGATTTGAATGTGGTGAGCGCGCAGCCCTATCAGGCGCTGGCGTGGCCGGCGAAAACCTTTGCCGACTGGGCGCAGGCCTTGGGCGGATGGGAAGCCCTGCTTGAAGCCGACCGGCAATTCTTGGCGATGGTGGCCATGCAGGGTTTTGCCCTCTTCCTGCCCGCCGGCCTGCTCTTCCGCCTCTTCTTCGCCACCCGCAAACTGGGCGGCGCGCTGATGGCGGGCGCGATTGCATTCTACGTGGTCTATCCGCTGGCGCTGGGCACGCTGATGCTGTACGGCCCGTCCGCCCAAGCGGGCGCGAATGCCATGGCCGCCCTCAATGCGAATGACCAGGCGCTGAGTGTGCTGCCCGCCAGCTTGGACTGGAACCAGCCCGGTGTGATTGCCAACATGATGAAGGGCCTCGACGGGCAGGACTTGGCCGCCCGTGCGGCCGGCGTGTACGGGCCGATGGCGGCCCTGCAGGGGGCGCTGATGCTGGATGCCGTGGTGTATCCGCTGATGGCGCTGCTGGTAAGCGCGGCGGCCGGCGTTGGGATGGCCGGGCTCTTGGGCGCGGAACTCAAGCTTGATTTGATGGAAATGGCCTAAGGCTTTTTTTTAGGAATACAAGAACCATCTTTGTGCTAAAAAAAACCCTGGAAAAAAACATTTTGCACAAAAAAGGCCCGCCTCTCATCCTCGCGTTTTTTATTCCCGCTATTGATTCTCATTTCATGATTCGCATTGCCGTCGCGGGCGCACCTCTCTCCACCCCCAGCCCCGGCGGCAGCCTCGCGGGCGTGAAGCACTGCGCCAAATTGGGAATTCCAGCCATGGAAGTCGAGTTCGTGCAGGGCGTGCGGATGAAGGACGAGCTGGCTAAAGAGGTGGGGGCGGAAGCGAAGAGGCTGGACATTTCGCTCTCGGTGCACGGGCCCTATTTCATCAATTTGTGCGGAGATGACGAGCTGAAGATGAAGAACACGCACCGGCACATCCTCTCCTCCGCGCAGGCGGCGCATTATCTGCACGCCAGCCCGGTGGTGTTTCACCCCGGATTTTATCAGGGAAGGGAGAAGAAAGAGTGCGAGAGGCGGGCGAAAAAAGAATTGGAGGCGATTCTTGAACGGATGGCCTCGGCGGGCTTTGATGATGTGGTTCTTGGAGCCGAATTGACGGGCAAGAAATCGGCTTACGGAGACGTGGATGAAATCATCGAGCTGGCGCGCCATTTCGGGCTTGGGAAACTGCAGCCTGTCATCGACTTCGGCCACTACCATGCGCGGGTGGGAAGAATAAGGACGAAAGAGGATTACGAAAAGATACTTGACAAATTCGAAGGCGCGCTGGGCCCTGATTTCAAAAAATCATTCCACTGCCATTATTCCGAAATCCAGTACACCGAAGCGGGGGAGGGCAAGCACATGCCCATCGGCTCGCTGGAAGAGGCCAAAAAGTCCGGGGCCGACCTGAATGCGCCCAAAGGCGCGGGCGGGCCGCCCCATCTGCCCTTGCTGCAAGTGCTGCATGAGCGCAAATATCAGGGCACCGTGGTGTGCGAATCGCCGGCCATGGAAAAAGACGTGCTGACGATGTGGAAAGCTCTGCAGAAGACGGACAAGAACTAGAAAAATCAGGCCGTCCGCTTTATCTTCCACTTGCGGCTCTTGCCGCCCTCTTGGCTCATGGTCTCCTCGCCCTCAATCAGGCCGCCGGCTTCCAAACGCGAGAGGCGGTTGCGCAAGGTGCGCTGCTCGCTCTCACCGGCCTTGAACGCTTGGTAGAGCTCGCCGGAAGAGAGCCCGGAGGCGGCCTTCTGGATGCAAGACAATATCTTCCGGTCCATCTCGTCCAAACCGGCCGCTTTGCGCTCGGCCGGTGTGGAGGCGGAGGCCAGCGCCGAGGCCTGCACGGCCTTGACGTGGGAGACCAGCACCTGCTTCGCGCCTTCGCGCTCGGCCTGCAGGCCGGCGGAAAGCAATAATTGCAAAGACACGCGGCAGTCGCCGCCCGCCTTGGCGCCCACGGCCGCGCACAGGGGGATGACTTCCGCATCCAATGCATTTGGAGAAAAGGCCCGCTTGGCGCGCTCGCCCAGAATGGATTTGAGCTGCGCGGGCGAATAGGGAGAAAAGGAAATGAGATGGTTGGTGAGCGTCGAGCGCACCCGCGCATCCAGCTTGAGCGCGATTTGCTCGTCATTGGTGATGCCGATGACCGAGCAGGGAAGGCCCAGCGCTTCGGGGCCGCGGGTGAGGTCGTAGAGAATCTGCTCCTCATGGCCTGCCAGCAGGCGGTCCATCTCGTCCAGCACCAGAATGGGCAGGGCCTTCTGCTCGCGCCGGCCGATTTCCTTGAGCCGGGCCACCACCTCATCGGCCGCGATGCCGCGGCGCGGCATCATGTCGCCCAACGCCAGCACCAGCTCGTTGAGGATGCCGAAGCGCGTGCTGGTTTCCCAAGCGTTGATGTAGATGGGCAGGACCTTGTGCGACACTTCCTGCAATTGCTTGAGCACCAGTTTGGCCATCGTGGTCTTGCCCACGCCCGGCGGGCCGCACATCAGCACGCTGGAGGGCGCCAGGCCCCGTGTGGCGGGCTGCAAATAGGAGGCCAGTTCGCGCATTTCGCGCTCCCGGCCGGGCAGCTCGTCCGGCATGAAGGAGGGGCGCAGCACCGACTCGTCGCGCAGCAGGGCGCCCGAGCCGGCGGAAAGCTCGCGGAAGATGTTGGAGGCCATCGTTTCGCAATTGGAGGAAGAGGTTTATCAAACTGACATATTGGGAAAAAGGCGCGGACGTGAAGAGGGAAATCGGCGCAGAGGCGGCCTTGGGAGAATAGGGGGGAGCCCGGCGAGACCCAAGTGGAGGCGGGCAAAACGCGGGATTGGGCCTTCCCCCTTATTGGCGCGCGCGCTGGCCCTTGCGCTGGGCATCGCGCTTGGCCTGCTGCTGCAGGCGAAGCTCCAGCTCGGTCTGCATTTGGGCGTTCAGCGTGGCCTGGTCGGGATTGACGTAGAGGAACAGCGCATCCACCGCGTAGCCGTCGCCCTTGCCCGTGGTCTCGGTGATGGAGAGGTTGAGCCGGCCGGACTTGAGCAGGGGAATGTATTCGTCCGGGATTTTGATGGTCACCATCTGCTCCACCGGCCCCGACTGGTCGAGGCCGTTGAGCACGTCGGCGATGAAAGGCGCGTCCACTCCGTTGAGCGTGGCCTTGAAGTGGCTGCCCCAGTTCTTGGCCTGGAAGTCGTCCACGAAAATCTGCAGCGCGGCCGAGGAGAGCACGCCGCCGATTTTGTCGAAACCGGCCAGCTGGGCGCGGAAATCCACTTTCATCACCAGCGGGTCGTCCAGCAGGAGGTAGGGCTGGCTTCCCGTCTCGTGGCGGACGTCCGGGTCCTCCTTGTCGATGGAGACTCCCGGCCATTTCAACATCTGCCGCCGGGGCCATCTTTGGGCGAGCAGCGCGTCCACGCGCACCCGGCCGTAATCGTCCTTGGGGGGGTTGCCGGGGCAATAGATGCGGTTGAACGGGTCGGACCGGATGCTCAGCTTGTAGGAGCTGTCGCCCTTGTCTTCGAGCGGGACGCGGTAGGTGCCCACGTGGATTTCGTTGATGCCCAAGACCGACACGTCCGCGGTGCCGACTTTGCGCGGAAACTCGTGCGGCAGAGTCTGCCCGCCGGCCGCCACGCGGTCGCGGTCCTCCTCGCTGAAGCCGGGGCCGGTGTTGTCCAGCGCGCCGTACTGAATCGACAGCTCGCTTGAGAGCAGGCCTTGGAACTGGGGCGCCGACTTGGGAAGCACGGGCTTGGATTTTTCAATCAC
>CABMCD010000017.1 GCA_902384555.1 uncultured archaeon
AAGCCATTCAGGGCGGCGTGAGGGAAGTCATCATCTGCAACGGCAACAAGGAGAAGCCGATAACGGCGGCTCTCGCCGGTGCGGGCACGCACATAACAAAGAACTGAAGAGTTGATTTCCATGTCAGAATCCACCAACGCATCGCTCATCGCGTCCGAAATGGCGCACGAAATGGGCGTCTATCCCAAGCGCGGCATTGCCCTCGTGCGGGGCGCCGGCAGCCAGGTCTGGGACGCCGAGGGCAAGCAATACCTCGACTTCACCTCTGGCATCGGCATCGCCATCCTCGGCCACAACCACCCGCAGGTCGCCGACGCCATCGCCCAGCAGGCGCACACGCTCATGGCCTGCAACGAGTCGTTTGCAAACGACCAGCGCGCGAGGTTGGAAGAGCGGCTCACCACCCTTTGGCGCGCCGCCACCTCCGCGCCCGGCAAGGTGTTTTTGTGCAATTCCGGCACCGAGGCCATCGAGGCCGCCATCAAGCTCGCCCGCGCCAAGACCGGGCGCAAGAATTTCGTGGCCGCCATGAACGCCTTCCACGGCCGCTCCAGCGGCAGCCTGTCGCTCACCTTCAAGCCCAAGTACAGGGAAAGATTCGAGCCCCTGCTGGGCCCCGTCACGCGCGTGCGCTACAACGACATCGAGTCCCTGCGCGCGGCCGTCAATTCCGACACGGCCGCCGTCTTCCTCGAAGTCATTCAGGGCGAGGGCGGCATCCGCCCGGCCACGGCCGAATACCTTCAGGCCGCGCGCGACATCTGCACCCAAGCCGGATGCCTGCTGGTTTTCGACGGCATCCAGACCGATGTGGGCCGCACTGGCAAGTTCTTTGCCTTCGAGCATTTCGGCATCTCGCCCGATGCCGTCACGCTGGCCAAGGGCTTGGGCGGCGGCGCCCCCATCGGAGCCCTCATCGCCTCCGAGTCTGTTTGCGCCTTCAAGCCCCTGGAGCATGGCTCCACCTTTGGCGGCAACCCCCTCGCCTGCGCCGGCGCCAACGCCACGCTGGATGCCATGGAAAAGGAAAACCTGCTGGCCCACGTTCGAAGTGAGGGCGAGTGGCTCTTTTCGCGCCTGCGCGAGCTGGCCTCGCGCCACTCCTGCATCGCGGAGGTGCGCGGGAAGGGCTTGATGGTGGGCGTCGAGCTGAAGATGGAAAGCAAGGCCTTCCTCCAAGCCGCGCAACTCAGGGGCCTGCTGGTGCTGGCCTCTGGAGAAACGGTCATCCGCCTCCTGCCTCCGCTCAACACGCCCCGCGCCGATTTCGAGCGGGCGCTGCAAATCTTGGATGAGGTGCTCCCGGCCTAGGTGAAGCGGGGTTTTCCCTCCTCCGCCCGGCCGTCGGCTTTATCTATCTCCTATCTGGTGCTTTTCCATGACGCTGCCCGCCCGCCGAAAGTTCCTGCTCGAGCTGGTCAAGACCAAGAGCTTCTCCGGCCACGAGTCCGCCGCCGCGCTGCTGTGCGCCCAGCGGATGCGCGAGCTGGGCTATCAGCACGTGCAAATCGACAAGGTCGGCAACGTGGTGGGCGGCAATTACGATTATCGCAAGGACCCGCACCCCGATTTGCTGCTCTTCTCGCACATGGATACGGTGGGCGGCTTCTGGCTGGTCAAGCATGACGAGCAGGGTGTTTCTGGGAGAGGCGCGGTCGATGCCAAGGGCTGTTTGGCTTCCTACATCGAGGCGGGCGCCAGCATGATGGACGCCGCCCGAGCGGGCCGGGGCGAGGCTGCTTCCGGCGCTGGCCGTTCGTCAGCTTCCCCTCCTCTCAAGCTCGTGGTGGCTGGCGTCACGCGCGAAGAGGATCCCACTTCGGAAGGGGCCAACCACCTGCTCTCCTACCTCAAGCCCCGTCTGGCCGTCAACGGCGAGCCCTCCAACTGCTCCGGCGTCACGCTGGGCTACAAGGGCCGCATTCTGGTGGAATGCCATTCCTCCGGCTCGCCCATGCACGCCGGCGCGCACGCTGAAAATCCCATTGAGAAGACGATTGAATACTACGAAAAGCTGCGTGCGCATTTCCCCCGCCATCATGCGTTCGATTCCGTCATCTTCAACGTCACCCACATCGACTACGGCAAGCGCAGCGAGCTTAATGTCATTCCCGGCAAGCTTGACTTCTACATCGACGTGCGCATTCCCCCGTCTGCCGACATCGCGAAAATCGAGCACCTCTTCCTCTCCTCCGCGCCCGCCGGTTTGGAAGTGTCCATCATCAAGCCCTCCTTCCCCGGCTGCGAGCTGTCGGCCAACCATCCGCTTGCCCGCGCTCTGGTCGCAGCCATTCGCTCGGCCAAGCTCGAGCCGCGCTACTTGAAGAAGTCGGGCATGGCCGACATGAACCTGTCCATGGCTCTCGGAATTCCCACTCTCGCCTACGGGCCGGGCGACTCCAAGCTCGACCACACCGACAAGGAATTCATTTCATGGGCGGATTATGAAAAGGCGGTTGAGGTGCTGGAGCATTTCCTGCAAAACCCGGCTCTCTCCGCCAAGTGAGGTCTTCGCATGTCTTTCATCCACCCCAAATCCGACATCGACCCGAAAGCCAAACTGGGCAAGAACGTCTATGCGGCCGCCTTTGCGGCCGTGCGCGCGGACGAGGGCGAAATCGTGATTGGAGACTGCACTTCCATTCAGGAATCTTGCGTGGTGCATGGCCGCAACGTCAAAATCGGCTCCCATGTCACCATCGGCCATGGCGCGATTGTGCATGGCTGCCAAGTGGGCGACCATGTGCTCATCGGCATGCACGCCACGCTGCTTTCCGGCTGTCAAATCGGCGACCATTCCATCATTGCGGCCGGCGCGCTGGTGGTGGAAAATGCCGTCATCCCGCCCCGCTCGGTGGTGATGGGCGTGCCGGGCAAGGTGGTGCGCCAAGTGAACGAGGACGACCTCAAGCGCATCGAATTCTCGGCGCAAAGCTATGTCAATAAAGTAAAGGCGATGGGAAAATTCGACGAATAACCCCCAGCTAGGTAGCGTTTGTCAATGCACTCCAATCTTTTTTCAAAAGCGTAAACTTGTATAAATTTTTCTGCTCCAAATCTATGCTCTTGGTGATTTTATGGCCGATGACCCCAAAGACCAAATAATCGAGATGGACGAGCGTGACCCAAAGAACTGGAAAACTTATCCCTGTGCGCAATGTGGGGAAAAAACCAAAGTCTTCAAGCCTCAATATGACGAATTTGGAGTTCCTGAACCAGTCTGGTGCGACCTCTGTCACAATAAATTGTTCAGTCATGATGACGACTGATTTTCCCACTATTTTTTCTTCCCCACCATCTCTTTCGCTTTCTTTGCAATATGCTCGGCGCTCAATCCAAACCGCTTAATCAGCTCCCAAGCCGCGCCCGATTCGCCGAAGCGGTCCTCTACGCCGACCATGTCAAACACCAGCGGCTTTCCATAAAGCGCAGGCTCGCTCAACAGCGCCGAGGCCACCAAATTTCCAAGCCCGCCCTTCTGGTGCTCTTCCGCCGTCAGCACGCAGCCGGTTTCGGCCGCCTGGATGATGGCCTTCTTGTCCAGCGGCTTGATGGTGGACACATTGACCACGCGCGCCTCAATTCCGTATTCTTCCTTGAGAATCCAGGCCGCGCGCATGGCTTCCGGCACTTCGGGCCCGCAGGCCACGATGGAAATGGAGTCGGGGTGAGAGGAGGGAGCGGAGGCCGAAGACAGCGCGTGTTCGAACGCATCCATGAAGCGAGGGGAACGGCGGCCCTTATACCGAATGACGGTCGCTTCTCCAAACTTATACGCGGTTTTCTCATCGCTCACAATGGGCGTGGCCTCGCGCGCATAGCGGATGTAGCACGGCCCGTCCAGCGCAATGGCCGCATCGGTCGCCTTTTTCGTCTCATTCGCATCGCAGGGGCAGAGCAGGTTCATGTTGGGCAGGCCGGCGATTTGGAATATCTCTTCCAGCGCCTGATGTGTCGCCCCGTCCGGGCCCACCGACACACCGCCGTGCGCGCCGGCAATCTTCACGTTGAAATTTCCATACGCCACCGTGGTGCGAATCTGGTCCAGCGCGCGCCCGGCCGCAAACACGCCATAGGTGCCAAAGAAGGGGATAAAGCCCTCTTTCGCCAGTCCGGCGGCCACGCAGGTGCCTGACTGCTCGGCAATGCCCATCGAAAACCAGCGGCTTTTGCGCTCCGGCTTTCCCTCATAAAACATGGAAATGTTAATCGAGCCTGAAATGTCGGCTCCCAGCGCCGCCACCTGCGAGCCGGAGCAGTCGCGCAAGGATTCGCCAAAGCCCATGCGGGTGGGCTTCATCTCCACTTTCATGTCCTCTTGCGCGTTCCACCAGTAGTTTTTGGAGAATTTGGGCATGGACGCTTCCAGCTCTTCAGTCGCCTTCTTCTGGTGCGCGACCGCAATGGCCTTCATCTCCTCTTTGGGCAAATGTTCGCATCCCAGCTCGGCCAGCGCCTTGTCCAACTCTTGTGCATTCGGAGCCTTGCCGTGCCAGCCGGCCTGGGCTTCCATAAACGACACGCCCTTTCCTTTCACCGTGCGGGCAATGATGACGGTGGGCTTTCCTTTGGTCTTTTTCGCCTCCTCAAAGGCCGCCAGCAGCGCATCCACGTCATGGCCGTTGCACTCAATCGCATGCCAGCCAAAGGCGCGGTATTTGTCGGCTAATGGGTCCACGCCCATCACGTCGCACACCTTGCCGTCAATCTGAAGCTCGTTCTTGTCGACCATGCCGACCAGATTGTCCAATTTGTAATGGCCGGCCGCCATGGCGGCCTCCCAAATCTGGCCTTCCTGCTGCTCGCCATCACCCATCAGGCAATACACGCGCCACTCTTTTCCTTTCGTGCGCGCGGCCAGCGCATCGCCCACGGCCACCGAAAGCCCCTGCCCCAAGCTGCCGCACGACACTTCGATGCCGTCGCATTTCTTGCGGTCGGGGTGGCCCTGAAACGGGCTGCCCAGCTTGCGAAGCGTGGCCGTCTGCTTGACGTCAAAATAGCCGCACCAGCCCAGCGGCGCATACCAGGCCGGCGCCTTGTGGCCGGCCGAAAAGAACAGTCGGTCTCTATCCTCCCACGTGGGCTCGGAAGGCTTGTGCTTCATCACGCGCAAATAGAGGCAGGACAGCAGGTCCATGGCCGAGAGCGAGCCGCCCGAATGGCCGGAACCGGCGCAATGGATGGAAATGAGCGCATAGCCGCGCATCTCATTGGCCGCCGATTGGATTTGCTGCGGCGTGTAATCCTTCTCGCGTCCGTCTGCTCCGATGATGCCCATCCATCCACCCGCTTACTTGGCGCCCAGCACTTCTTTCATGCGCGCCAGTCCCGCCTCGATGTTTTCCATCGAGGTGCAGTAGCTGAGGCGCAAATAGTGGTTCTGCTCGCCCGGCTCGCGCCGGCCGAAGTGCTGGTCGGCCAGCACCGCCACGCCGGCCTTGAGCAGGCGCGCGCGCAATTCCTCGGCGCTTTTCATGCCCAGCTTTTTCACCGCCCCGTTCACGTTGGGGTAGACATAGAAGGCGCCGGCCGGCATCTGGCAGTTCACGCCGTCCATCTCGTTGAGCCGTTTCACTATCACGTCCCGGCGGCGCTTGAACTCGGCCACCATGGCCCGCGGCGCGTCCTGCGGCCCGTTCAGGGCCTGCACGATGGCGTATTGCGTCATGTGGTTGGCGCAGCTCTCGGTGTTGGTCACCCAGCGCGCGATGTGCGGGGCCAGCACGGGGTTGGCGACATAGCCCATGCGCCAGCCCGGCATGGCATAAGTCTTGGACGCCCCGTCCGATACGATGGTGCGCTCATACATGCCCTCAATCGAGGCAATGCTCTCGAATTTGCCGTCATACACAATCTGGCTGTACACCTCGTCGGCATAAATCCAGAAATTGTGCTTCTTGGCCAGAATCGCAATTTCCTCCAAGTCCCCGCGGCTGAGCATGCCGCCGGTGGGGTTGTGGGGGGTGTTGAGAATGAGCATGCGCGTGTGCGAGCTGATGCGCGAGCGCAGCTGGTCCAAATCAAAGCTGAACTTCTTTTCCTCCGACAGCGGCAGGCTGATGGGGACCGCGCCCTTGGCCACGATTTGGGACTGGTAGATGGGGTAGCCGGGGTTGGGGTAAATCACTTCGTCGCCCACGCCGGGGTCGGTCGCGCAGGCCACGGCATAGCCGATGAATGGCTTGGCGCCGTTCGCAATCACCACATCTTCGGGCTTGACGTCAATGGAGCGGGTGCGCGAGAGGTAATCGGCCACGGCCGTGCGCGCCTCCAGAATGCCGGCCGAGTCGGTGTAACCGCTCTTGCCGGCCTTAATCGCCTCAATGGCCGCCGCGCGGATGTTCTCCGGCGTGCCGAAATCCGGCTGGCCGATGCAGAAGCTCACGACGTCTTTTCCTTCCCGCTTGAGCTTGTTCACTTCTGCCAGCACTTCGAATGCATTTTCAGTTCCCAGGCCCTTGGTGCGCCGGGACAAATCAGGTGCCATTCTTCATTCACCGTCCAAGAAGACCCACACACGGTCGATTGGTTTGCCGCTTTATGGGCAATGAAAGTTAAAGAAGGTTCGTCAGAATGCGAAAAAAGCCCGGCCGCGGCCGGTCGGGGCCTTTCGGGCGGTTCGGGCCCCTCTTGCCTCACCCTGCACGCTTTTATACGTCAAACGCTCCAATTTTAGCTATGGCACCCGGCCCACTGACCAAACAAAAGGCAGACGAGTTCGGCCAGGCGGAAGTCCTTTCCGCATCCATTCTGGCCAGCATCCACCCTTCCCGCGTGAAGGCGGCCGAGCCCATTCTTTCCAACGACCTCACGCGCGAGGCCAACCCCAAACAGCTCGCCAAGGCCGTCTCGCTGATGTCCGGCATCGCCGACATCGTCCAGCGCCACAGCACCAAGGAGGATTGACATGAACCTCCACGACTTTCTCTCATCGGTGGACTGGTCCAAGGTCCAGCGCGTGCACACGGCCCAGCAGGGCAACTTCTACACCTTTTCCGTGATTGCGGGCAAGCAGAAGCGCATGATTACCATCGGCGTGGGGCCCGACACCACCACCCTCACCGTATCAGACCTCAAGGGCCACATCCTCAACCACGTGGTCCAGCAGGGCTCGGAAATGGTGTATTACAAGCCCAAGGCCGGCACCGAGGCGCAGATGGCCGCTCTGGGCGATTTGGCTCCGGTGCACATTGTCTCGCTCGCGCAGGACAGCGGTTTTGGCGAGCGCGGCATCTAGTTTTCCGTCAGTTTCTTATACTCCTTCTTCCCTCTCCATAATCATGAACGTCACCACCGTCAATGGGGTGCGCATCACCTGCTTCGGGCACTCCAGCGTCGGACTCGAATACGGCGCGCTTCACATCTATGTCGACCCCTTCGTGGTCCCCCAAAACGTGCCGCCGGCCGACCTCATTTTGCACACCCACGGCCACCACGACCACTGCGTGGTGCCTGAGCATCTGCTCAAGCCCTCCACCTCCATTCTGGTCAGCCCCAGCTGCAAGCACCCGGGCCAGACCGTGGAGCCCGGGCAGGCCCTCAAGGCCGGCCCCGTCACCATCCAGGCCGTGCATGCCTACAACACCAACAAGCCCTACCATCCAAGAGGCGAGGGCGTGGGTTACATCCTCACCTTCGGCTCCGGCCCCGCTGCCGTGCGCATCTACCTCGCCGGCGACACCGATTTCATTCCCGAAATGGAGCAATACAAATGCGACGTGGCCCTCCTGCCCGTGGGCGGCACCTTCACCATGAACATCGAGGAGGCGGCCAAAGCGGTTGCCGCCATCAAGCCCCGCATCGTCATTCCCTATCATTACAACTACATGCCCAACGTGCGCGCGGATGCGCAGGCTTTCAAGCGCCTCGTGCTCGAAGCCTCACCCAAAATCGACGTGCGCATCCTGATTCCCTAGAGGCCGTTCATGGATCCGCATTCCAACACCTCTCTGACCATGGCCGCCCTTGCCGGCGGCGCGCTCTGTCTGCTGGCCGCGTGGGTGCTGGGCCAGCCGCTCCTTGTCGCCCTCTCGGCCGTCCTCTTCTTTGCCTCCCTTTTGGTGTGGCGCATGGGCTTCATGCTTGGCCCCACGCTGGCTTCCGCCGCGCGCCTGCGCGTAAGCGAGGGCGACTTCGAGTTCCCGCCCTCGCAGGATGTCATGCTGCAGCGCATGCCCGGGGGCTGGCGGGCCAGCATGGTGCTGGGCGTTTCCTTGCGCGAATCCGCCTCCCTCTCCTCCTCCAGCCAGCAGGCGCTGATGATGGAGCTGTTCGAAAAAGCCATCGGCGGCCTGCGCTATCCCCTCTCGCTCTCCATTCTGGTCTGCCCGCTGGACACCAGCCAGCAAATCCAGCGCCTCGAGGAGCGCCGCAGTCTGGCCGAGCACCGCCGCGCCCGCCTGCGCGGCCCCAAAGAGTCGGATGAGGCCGCCAAATTGGAGCGCGAAATCGAGTCCTACAACGCCCAAATCCGCCGCCTCTCGGGGGGCGAGCGGCCCATGAAGGTGGTCGCCTGGGCGCTCACCACGGCTACCGGCCTCACGCGCGAGGAAGCCCTGCAGCGCGCCCGCTCGCAGGCCTCCGAAGCATCGGCCGTGCTCTCCGGCTCGCTCTCCTCCTCCGTTGCTCCGCTCAAGGGCGAGGACTTTTTGCGGGCGGCCGAGTGGCAGAAGTGGATTCCCATCAGCAAAGAGGATTTGGACGACCAGACGTTCTGATCGGCAAGCTTCCGCGCGTCGGATAGGTTTTTAGCCTCCTTTCCCAATTTCCACTCCATGGGCTATTTGGCTCCCCAATCCATCTACAGCCGTGATTTGGCCAAGCGGCGCATCTGGGTGCGCCCGCCCGAGCCCTCCGCCCGTCTGCTGATGGATTCTTCCGAAGACGGCATCTACTTGGGCCGCAGCCGCCTCATGGCCGTGCCTGTCTATTGGGATTTCCACCATTTGACCAACCCGCATCTGGCCGTGGTGGGCATGACCGGCAGCGGCAAATCCTATTTCATCAAGGCCTTCATCACCCGCGCCTGGCGGCAGTGGGCGACCTCTTCGCTCATCCTCGACTGGGCGGGCGAATATACGCCATGGGTGGAGGAGGCCGGCGGGCAGGTCGTTTCCTTGGGCCGCGGCATGGGCCTCAACGTGCTGGACTGCCGGCCCGGCAAAAAGACCAAATTCGAGGAAGAGGAAGAAGGGGGAAAAAAGAAAGAAGCGAAAAGCGGAAAACAAAAATTCGAATCCTCTTCTCCCTATGCCCACACGCCCCGTTTCCGCATTGAGCAGCTGGTTTCCTCATTCAAAATCTTGGGCGAGCTGGACGGCCATCCGCGCGCGGCGCGCCTGCTCCAAGAAGTGCTGGAAGACTCGTTCCGAAAAAAGCGCCTGCCGCCCGAAAAGCCGCTCACAGCTTCCACTCCGGCCTCGCGCCTGCCCACCCTGCGCGATGCGCTGGCCCTTCTCAAGAAAAAGGCCAAGCGCGCCAAAAACGACGAAGAGCTGCTCTTGGCGCTCTCCATCTTGGAATTCTTCTGCCCGCCCGGCGCCGACTATTTCTCGCAAAAAGGGGGCCTGCGACTCGACGACTTGATTGGGCATGGTGTGGTATCGGTGGATTTCTCCGGCCTGCCGCACGAGGCCCACCGCTCTCTCGCCGGGCTCACCATTTTGCAAATGCTCAAGGAGCGCATGCGCCAGTCCGGCTGGAGCGCGACGCGCAAGCTGCGCCTCTTGGTGGTGGCCGACGAGGCATGGAAAATCGCGCAGGACGAGCGCTCGGATTTGGTGGCCATCGTGCGGGAAGGAAGAAAATACGCCTTCGGCCTCATCGTGGCCTCGCAGAATCCGACCGATTTGTCCAAGACCATTTTCTCAAACGCCGGCACGCTGATGGCGTTCCGCCTCTCGCTGCACGAGTTCCGCGAAAGTTTGCGCCAGTCCCTGCAATTGCCACAGGGCTTGGCGGACGAGCTGGAGCGCCTGCCGGTGGGCAGCGCGCTCACTCGTTTAGGCTGGGACAAACTGGACGAATCCGCCATTCCATTCATGGTTTCCATCGAGGGCGAGGAGCCGGCACGACCGTATGTGATGAAGGTGGGCGATATGGACATTGAAATCGAGCGCGAAGCATTGCGCAAGCGCCTCTGGCGCCTGGGGCTGACCGACCAGCAAATCGGGCAGGTATGCGAGACCTTCGAGCGCTCCGACCGCACGCTGGCGGCGGACGAGATGGCCCGCCTGCTCTCCGGCTGGGGCTTAAGCCGCACCGTCATTCTCTCGTTCATGCGCTCGCTTGGCGTGCCGGAAGACCAGCTGGTCTCCCTCTTTTCCCGCCTGGCCGCGCGCTCCATGGGCGTCTCGCCCAACAAACTGGTTTCCATCGAGGTGTCCGATGAGCCCAAGAAACGCTAAGCACAAGCTGTCCCGCGCCGGTTCGCGCAAGCCCAGCTCGCCCAAGAAGAAGGCGAATTCCAGCCGGGCCTCGCCCTCCGGCCCATCGGATTCCATTCCCATGCGCGACCTCTCCGCAGACTCTCTTTCCTCCATCCCCTCGCTGGCCGCCACGCCCATTCCGGCGCCATCGGGCGAGTTGCCGTCTGTTTCCTATACGCGCCTTTCCGCGCCCGCCCTCCAAAAATCCGGAATAAAGTCCGTTCCCTCCACCCTCCCCGACCCGGCCCAGCCTCTCGCCAATTCCCTGCGCCGCCTGCTGCCCGGCTCGGTCTCCTCCGGCCCGCTCTCCTCCGCTCGCTTCTCCCTGCCGCTCCCGCTTTCCGGCTCGCCGGCCCAGTGGATGCAGGCCCTCTCGGATTCCGGCTTTTCCAGCTCCAAGCAATCGGGCAGCCGCCTGGAATTGGAGCTGGCCGAATCGCTGGACTTGCATGGCCGGCCGCACGAATTCATGCGCCTGCGCCTCGAGCCCAAACAGGTGGAAGTGGAATACAGCCTGCGCGCCGACCAGCATCCGGTGCGCCGCCGCCTGCAGGCTTGGCAGCTGCTCCTGCTCACCCTCTCCGCCTCCGGGGCCATCCACTCCTCGCCAGAATTCAGCCGCCACCTGGCCCAATTGCTGGCCGACGCGCTCTCTCTTCTTTCTGATGATGCCGACACCCTGCGCCTCAAATTAGAAACCGTCCAAAAACAGCTGGCGGACGCGCAGGCCCGCCTCGGCCCGCTGGAAGCCCAGCGCGAAGCCGACGCCAAGCGCGCGCTGGCCGATGCGCAGGCCATCCAATCCATGCAATCGCGCATCCAGAAGCTGGAGCACCTGCCCGATTCGGTGCTGGAAGAGGAGCTGATGGAATGGCTGCGCTCGCATGACGGCAGTATGAGCGTGCGCGAAGTCTCGCGCCAGTTGGGCGTGGGCGGGGCGCGCGTCGAGGACATGCTGGACAAATTGTGCAAGGCCGGGCGCATCCAGCGGGTGAAATAGATGAAAGACAAGAAATCATCCTCCATTTCCCCGGCCGAGCCTGCCATGCGGTTTAAAATCCTGCAATCCCAATCCAACCTGCGCCAATACCGCATCCTGTCGGGGGCGCCCAGCCCGCGCGATATGTTGCGCAACTGGCTGTCCAAACGAAAAGTCTAGGTCCTGTCCATGGCCCTTATCCACGTCTCCGCCAACACCCTCTGCCGCCTTTCCGGCCTCAAGCCCAATCAAATCGAGCCCACCCTCACCTCATTAGGCATTCCGCTGGAGGGCGAAGAGGGCGACGACCTCTCGCTGGAAATCACGCCCAACCGCCCCGACTGGCTCTCCGTAGAAGGAGTGGCGCGCTCCTGCTATGCTTGGCGCACGGCCAAATCCAAAAATTACAAGGCCCTCCCCGCCAAGGTGCATTTCACGGCAGACCCCTCGGTGCAAAACGTGCGCCCGGCCTTTGGCTCGGCCATTGCCCGCAACGTGGTCATCGATGAAGAGTTCCTCCAATCCCTCATTCAGTTGCAGGAGAAACTGCACGACACGCTCGGCCGGGGCCGCAAGAAGATGGCCATCGGCCTGCACGACATGGCCGCCATCGAGCCGCCCTTCACCTACAAAGCCGTCGGGCGCGAAGAGGTGCGCTTTGTGCCGCTGGGCCATTCCACGCCCATGACCTGCGGCCAAATCCTGCTCGAGCATGAGAAGGGCCGCGCCTACGCCCATTTGGTGGGCGAAAAATGCCCCCTCATCACCGACAAGGACGGCGACGTGCTCTCCTTCCCGCCCATCATCAACGGCGAGCGCACGCGCGTCAGCCTCTCCAGCCGCGATTTGCTCATTGACTGCACCGGCACCAGCGAGGAAGTGGTGCGCATCACCGTCAACATCCTCTGCGCCGCCCTCGCCGACCGGGGCGCGCAAATCGAGGAAGTATTCGTAAATCGCAAGCCCTACGAAATCTTCAAGTCCCAAACCCATCCGCTCCCGCTCAAAGGCGCCAACCAGCTCTTGGGCCTGCAGCTTGACCTGCCCGCGCTCACCCGCCACTTGGCCCGCATGGGCCACGCCGTTTCGGGCAAGCAGGTGCAGTCTCCGGCCTGGCGCGCCGATTTGCTGGGCGAAGTGGACCTTGTCGAGGACATCGCCATCTCGATGGGCTACAACGAGCTGCCCATGCCCCTGCCCGCGTTCGGCTCCATCGCATCCAGCCAGGAAACCCATGCCGCCCTGCACGAGGCGGCTCTTGGTTTGGGCTATTTCGAGGCCATGAGCTGGATTCTCACCAACCAGACGGTGATTTCGCGCTCCCGCGCGCTGGGACCGGCCCTGCGCGTGTCCAATCCGCTCACCGAAGAGTTCGCCACCCTGCGCCCCTGGCTTTATCCCAACCTCTTGGACATTCTCGCCCACTCCAAATCCCAGCCCCTGCCCATTTATCTCTATGAAATCGGGCCGGTGCTGGAGCCCGAGAACGGCCCCTCTTCATCCAGCGCGGGCGATTTCGTGCAGGCCGACCATTTCAGCGCCATGGCCATGCACCCCAAATCCTGCTTCTCCGAAATCTGGGCCCACTTGCAGGGCATCGCTCAGGCCATGGGCCACGAGCTGGCGCTGCAGCCTGAAGACATCGACGGATTTATTCCCGGAAGAGGCGCCCGCGTGCTGGTCAAGGACGGCTCCGAGCCCGCCAAACCGATTGGCCTGATTGGCGAAATCCACCCCGAAGTGCTGCAGGCCTTTGGGTTGGAGCAGCCGGTGGCCCTCTTCGAGCTGGGCACCGAATGGATGGAAGAAAAGAAGCCGACCAAGAAAGACTGAGGTCCTCAAAGAAAGGAGGATTTTCTTCTAGCTCAGAATCCAGCCCAGCAATAAGCGCAGCTTGTGCTCAAAGCGCAGCGGAAGCCAGCGCGTGGCCAGCCTCCACACTTGGTGCTCCTCGTCCAGCGGCGCCGCGCCCCAGGCGTGGGCATCGTCCGGCCCGGCCGGGGGCTGGCTGTGGCGCATGCGCACCTCCTGCCACAGCCGCTCGCATACACCGGCCGTGCCCAGGCGCGCCCGCTCGCCGGCGAGGCGCGCGCTGACCGAAGTGGAATCCCAGTCTCCGCGCTGCAAATTGAGCGCCGCGGAGAGCGCGGCCGCATATTCGTGGGGCCGGCTTTGGAAAAAGGAGCGCAGCATCTCGCGAACCGACACCAGCCGGACTTCAATTTCGTCCTCCTTGCGCGGGCCGACGGCCGGGTGCACGCCCGCAATCCGCCCGCCACCCATCACGCTCTCCTCGCCCATCTCAGCAACGAGAATTTGGCTGCTCTGCACCCCAATCGCCATGGGCTCGTGCAGAGGCTGTAATATGGCGGGCTCCAGGCGCAGGGCGGGCCAGTTCTCCAAATCCGAGGTGGGGTGCCCGCTCTCCTCCAGAAGCACCTCCTCGTAGGCAATCAATAGCAAACTGCTCAAGTCCGGGCTTTGGAAGCGCTCCACGGCCCACTTGGCCCAGAAGCGGTCCAGCACCCGCTGCATCAGGCCCATGTCGCCGCGGCAGTCCTGGTTGAGCCATTGCGCAATCGCGCTGGCCGCCTGGCTGATGGGCGGGGCAAGGCGCGCAATCAGCTCCTCATCCGGCGTGGTGGTGGGCGTCAGCCACGGCCGCTTGGACCCGGCGCGGTTTTCGTCCATAATCGAGCGCTCGATGCGGTCCATGAAGCGGCGCGCCATGCCCACGTCGTCCAAATCCATGGATAAGAGAGGGTTGGGAATGGGGGGCGGGGCGATGAAATCCAAGGACGGCAGCACCGGCTCGCCGGCACGCTCCTCCCAGTGGCGATGGGCCTCGCTGAGCACCGTCTGCGGGACGATTTGCTCGAGGCGCACCGACATAAGCAGGGGTGGGAAGGAGAGGTTAATTAATCTAAGTCAGGGTGTCGAAAAGGGGGGTTTGGGCCTTAATCGGCCCATTCAGTTTTGCTGGCCCGGCCCCACCAGCAGCTCGAAAAGCCCGGCTTGGTTGCGCAGGCCGTGCCCCATCACTTCCATCAGTTCGCCCACGAGGTCGTCAATCTTCAGGCCCGGCTTTTCGAGCTTTTGCATCTCTTCCATCACGTCCATGTCCTTCATAAGGCCCGTCCGGACGGAGCCCAGGCGCAGGAAATAGGTGGCCTTGTAGTGTTCGGAAAGCAGAAGCCCGAAGGCCTGCAGGCACTTGGCCTGCGCCTCGTTGTCAGCCGAGAGCAGGCTGATTTGCTCCTTGATTTCGGGAAGCATTTTCAGCAGAAAGGCTTTGGCCTTGCCCCGCTCGCGGCTCCACATCTCATCCATCTTAACGGACAGCGCGTCCTGCTCCATTCCCTGTGCCCAGTCCCAGTTCTCGATTTGGACCTTCATCCGCCCGTTGCGGCGCGCGAGGTTGGCCGTCAGCTTCTCCAAACAGGTCCGGACGCTTTGGGGGATGGTGCCGGTGCGCAGCCCCTCGGCCACCGCCGCGCTGCCCAGCAGCTGCGAGCTTTTTTCCAGCCTCTGCGAAACGCCGTTGTTGATTGAATAGGGGTTGGGGCCTGCCATGTTGTCGCCTTGGTGTCTCTTTCTTCAAGTCAAAATCTGCCCGGCCACCTTGTCGGCATCAAAGGCTTCCAAATCGTCGTAGCCCTGCCCGATGCCCAAAAACAGAATCGGCACGCCGGTGGCGTGCGTCAAGGAGAGGGCCGTGCCGCCTTTTGCATCACAGTCCAATTTGGTCAGAATGGCGCCGTCTATCCCAATGGCCTCATGGAACGCGCGCACCTGCTCCATCAGCGCATGCCCGCCGATGCTCTCGCCGATGTAGATTTTCAAATCCGGCGAGACCACGCGGTTGATTTTCTTCAGCTCGTCCAGCAGATTCGCGTTGGTGTCCTGCCGGCCGGCCGAATCAATGAGCACCACGTCGGTCTGGTGCGCCTTGGCGTAATTCACGGCATCAAACGCCACCGAAGCGGGGTCGGAGCCGTATTTGCTTTTGACCACCGGCACGCCCAAGCGCTGGGCATGCACTTCGGTCTGCTCAATCGCGGCCGCCCGGAATGTGTCGCCGGCCGCGAACACCACCGAGAGTTTGGCCTGCATGAGCTTGTGCGCGATTTTGGCCATGGTGGTGGTCTTGCCCGCCCCGTTGGGGCCGACGAAAAGGATTTTCACAGGTTTGGGCTTCTGCTGCACGCGCTCAAGGAAATCAAACGAGTTGGCCGAGGTCATGACGTCGGAGAGCACCTTCTTCATCTGCCGCGCCACTTCCTCCTGCATCTTGCCCTTGTCCACCTTCATGCCCACCAGCGTGGTGCGCAGGCGCTGCGTGACTTCGGTGGAAACTTCAATGGCCACGTCGGATTCCAAGAGCGCCAATTCCAGCTCGTCGAGCAGGTCGCGCACGTCGTTTTCCTCAATGGTGACTTGGGGCGCGAGGAAGCCCAGCATGGATTTGCCTATGCCCACCTTGACCTTCATCTCGCGCTCCTCGTCCGACAGGGCCTTCTTTTCCAATCGGGCCAAATCCTCGTCTTCCAGCGCCGTGTCCGGCATCTGGACTTGCAGCTCGGGCTCTGGTTTGGGTGCCGGGGCTGGTTGTGGGGCTGAAACGGATTTTATCGAAACCGGAATTTCGCTCTTTGGAACTTGAACGGGCTTTTTCTCCGCCGCGGCCTGCGGAATCGGAATTTCAACCGGCTTTTGCGGGGAAATGGGTGGGGCCGGGGCTTTCTCTTCGCTTTTCTTTTCCTCTTTCTTGCCGAACGGCCAGATGGAGGAGAGAATGCCCTTCTTGGGCTCCGGTTTTTGGGCCTCCGGTTTGGTTTCGATAGGTTTAGCCTCAACGGCCTGCGGCAAATCTTCGAGGCGGATTTCAGGCTCCTGGCTCGGCATGGGCGCGGCCGGCTCTGGGGCTATAATCGGTTCGGGTTCAGGCGGCGCCGGCTGGGGC
>CABMCD010000018.1 GCA_902384555.1 uncultured archaeon
GGGCCACATCCGGGCCGCCATTCCCGGCACGCTGGCTCAGGAGGCGCGCGACCTCAAGGTCATCGGCCGCCCCGCGCTCACGCCCTTCTCCAAGGGCAGCTGGGTGGTGGGCCGCATCGAGAACATTTCCGAGCCGGTGGCGCTCGCGGTCGTGGAGGCCGAGGCGGTGGAGGGCCAGCGGGCCCCCAAGTCCAGCGCCTACGTGGTGCTGCATGCCTCCTACATCAAGCGCGGCTACGTCAAGAAGGTGCGCGACGAGTACCGCATCGGCGACATCATCCGCGCGCGCGTGGTGGAAATGAAGAACGGCGAGCACCACATCTCCACCGACGACGCGCACGCGGGCTGCCTGATTGCCTACTGCGCCGGCTGCCGCACGCCGCTGGAAAAGCGCCCGGCCGGCCTGCAGTGCCCGGCGTGCGACCGGCGCGACAACCGCAAATTGGCTGACGATTACAAAGTGCTGCCCCGCACGCGCGAGTGAAGGGGATAAAACCCGATGCATCGAGGTGGAATCATGAAGCTGAACGTCAAGGCCCAGGAACCCAATTACATCGAAATCGAATTCATGGACGAGGACATCAGCCTCGTGCACGCCCTGCGCGAGCTGCTGGTGGACAAGAAGGACGTCGAGTTCGTGGCCGCCAAGACCGACCACCCGCAGGTCGGCCAGCCCACGCTGATTCTGCGCACCAAGAAGGAGGACGCGCTGGACACCCTGCGCGGCGCGCTCAAGGAGCTCAAGAAGGAAGTGAGCGAATTCAAGAGCGAGCTCAAGTCCGCCAAGAAGCCCAAGTCCAAGTATAGTGAGACGAGGGTGAGAGGTTTGTCCGAGGAGAAGAAAATAGAGAACAAAGCCGGCTCCTCCCGCTCGACATCCCCTTCGCAACAGCCAACGTCTCCTTCTCGCTCTTCTTATTCCGTTTTCAGCGAGCTCACCCGCTCGATTTCCCTTCCCCTGCTGGGGGAGGTGCCGGCCTATTACCTCCTTCTGCTGTTCCTCTTCATCCTCTACATCCTCACCAAATCGCTGCTGGTCGGCCTTGCGTCGGGCCTGCTCATGGTCTTTATCGTGGTTTACGAATTTTACGCCGGCGTGAAGGAGGGCGGCTGGAAAAACGAGCTGAAGCAGACGGGGCTGGCCGTTCTGGTGGCCGTCATCATCTGGTTCGGCTCGGGAATGGTGCTGCAAACCTCCACCCCGATTAACGCCATCGTGTCCTGCTCCATGCGCCCGGCATATGAGCGCGGGGATTTGGTGCTGCTGGCAGGCGGCGTGAGCCGGACGCCCGTTTACCCGTATGGCGGAAAAATCGCCGACATCAATTCCACGGCCAGCGTGGCCTACCAGAATTCCAGCTGGACGGCGGGCGGCTCGTGGCTGGCCTACTGCTCCCAGCACGTGTCCGACGACGCGCGCTGCCAGGCGTTCGTGCGCCAGCCGGCCGCGTTTGTCGAAACGCATGGGCCGCTGGAAGTGCATTACGGCTCCTGCGCCCGCGAGGAAGCCGGCTCCGACAAGACGGTGGCCACCACCATCTGCGTGACGCAGACCAAATTCGGCGGACAGGCCGTTCCCTTTGACGCCCAAGACGACCTGGTCGTGTATTCCCCCAAGGCAGATGACCTCTACGCCCGGGTGGGCGACATCGTGCACCGCGCGCGAATGGGAATAAACACAAGCGAGGGCCTCTTCTATCTCACCAAAGGCGACAACAATCCCGTCTACGACTTGCAGGCCTATGACGAAAAGACGCAGGCCGGCAACTCGCCCGTCTCGACCGCGCAGGTGAAGGGCCACGTGTGGCTGCGCATCCCCTTTATCGGCAATCTGAAATTGTTCATCACGCCCGCCGTGCTGGCCGACCCCAGCTCTCTGTCCGGATGTGACAGCCATTTCGCCCCCAACGACCGATAGGGAGATAAACGCCGGCTTCCAGAGGCAGACCATGGCATCCAAAAAAACGCCCGTCATCGCCGTGGTGGACACCACGTTCTCCACCGTCAACATGGGGAAAATCGCGGTCGATGAGCTGAAGAAGAGCTATCCCAAAATCCGGGTCATCCGCCACACAGTGCCCGGTTTCAAAGACTTGGCCGTGGAATGCCAGCGCCTGCTCAAAGACGGCGCCGACATCGCCCTGGCGCTGGGCATGGTGGGCAGCGCCCCCATCGACACCCAGTGCGCGCACGAGGCCAGCATCGGCGTGCAGATGGCCAAGATGAACACCAACAAGCACATCATCGAAGTGTTTGTCCACATGAAAGAAAGCGAACGCGAGGACGGCTCGATTGACGAGCAGGACCTTCTTTCCCTCACCGAGGACCGCGTGCGCAAGCACGCCCACAACGCCGTCTGGCTGCTCATCAGCCCCGAAAAACTCGTCGAGCGCGCCGGCACGGGCAGGCGGCAGGGCCGCGAAGACGTCGGACCCGCGCAGCCGGAACGGCGCGGAGCCAAGAACAGCTGAGGTAATTCCATGGATTTGTCCAAACAGCCCAAAGCCATCGCCATGGCCGTGGCCGACTTCAACGACGAAATCACCGGGCGCATGCTGGCGCAGGCGCAGGAAGAGGCCAAGAAATCGGGCGCCGAAGTGGTCAAAACCGTCCATGTGCCCGGCGCCTATGATTTGCCCCTCATCGTGGCCACCCTGCTTGAGCGCGAGGACATCGACGCGGCCGTGGCGCTCGGGGCCGTGGTGAAGGGGGAGACCGGCCATGACGAGGTGGTGGTCAGCACCTGCGCCAAGCAGCTGAGCGACCTCTCGATTGAATTCGGCAAGCCGGTCGGCATGGGTATCATCGGCCCCGGCGTCACCCACGCGCAGGCGCAGGCCCGGGCAGATGAATACGCCCGCCGCGCCGTGCAGGCCGCGCTCAAACTCGTCGATGCGCTGGCCGAGGCGCAGGAAGATTAGAAGCGCGAGCAACCGGGTGGAAAAAAGGACAGACCGCCATGCTCGAGGGGTGCGGTTGGAAGAAAACGGCACGGCCCGTCCGCCAGACAGCGAATCCCGTATAAAGGCTGGTCTTCAAAGGGGATAAGATGGACCCAAAAACAAAAACGCCCAAATCAAATTCCGGCCGCGCCGCGCCCTGTCCCTGCCATCACATGAATCTGCGGCGGGTGGCCAAAACCGTGCTGCCCACCAAATACGGCCAGTTCAGCCTCTGGGCTTATCAGGAAACCGCGGGAGGGCGCAAAGGAGGGCCCAAGGCCGCGCCCGACGGGCCGACCCATCTTGCGCTCTTTGTCGGCCATGTGGAGGGCGCCGCCCGCGTGCCGGTGCGCCTGCATTCCGAATGCGTCACCGGCGACGCGCTGGGGTCCTTGCGCTGCGACTGCGGCCCGCAATTGGAGAAGGCCATGCGCATGATTCAGGCGCAGGAGCGGGGCGTGCTCATCCACCTCGACCAGGAAGGACGGGGCATCGGGCTGGCCAACAAGATGAAGGCCTATGCCCTGCAGGACGAGGGACTGGACACCGTGGAGGCCAACCTCAAGCTCGGATTTGTGGAGGACAAGCGCGACTATTCGGCCGCGGCCTGCATTTTGCGGGATTTGGGCGTGAAATCGGTTTTGCTGATTACCAACAACCCCAAGAAAGTGGAAGGCCTGCAAAAATGCGGCATGGACGTGGAGGGCCGCCTGCCGCTCCTCACGCCCCCCAACCCCAACAACGCGCTGTATTTGCAGACCAAGAAAAAGAAAATGGGGCACCTGCTGGAGTAGAAAAGATGGGACGAAAAAAAAGCCCGCTGAAAAAAGGGCGGAAAACGGCGAAAAGGGCGCAGGGTGCAAAAACAAGGCCGGCAGGCCCGGGCCGCCGCCGGCCCGGCGCATCCGCTGCAACCGCTAAAAACGACCGGACGTTCATGCGCCGCTGCTTTTCGCTGGCCATCAAAGGCCGCCCCTCGCCCAACCCGTTTGTGGGCGCCGTCATCGTGCGCAACGGCCGCGTGGTGGGGGAGGGTTTCCATGAGGCGGCCGGCCAGCGCCATGCCGAAGCGGAGGCCATCCGCCAAGTGAAGCGCAAGTTCGGGGCCATGGCCCCCTATTTCCTGTCCACCTCCACGCTCTATGTCAATTTGGAGCCCTGCGACCATTACGGCAAGCAGCCGCCCTGCACGCAGGCCATCCTGCGCGCCGGCATCCGGCGCGTGGTGTATGCCATGCCCGACCCCAACCCCCAAGCGCGGGGCGGGGCGGGGACCTTGGCGAAAAACGGCGTCAATGTCCGGCTGGCGGGAGCGAAAATGCAGGCCGAGGCGCGCGCGCTCAACGCGCCCTTTATCCACCGCATCCGAACCGGGCGGGCCTATGTCACGCTCAAAATGGCGCTCAGCAAAGACAACCAAGTGGCCGCGTCAGGAGCCGGCAGGCAAGCCGCGGCCTTGAAGTCCGGCCGGACGGACAAGCCGCATCCCATTTACATTTCCTCGCCCGCCTCGCTTGAAATGGCGCACGTCATGCGCGACAAGTGCCCCGCCATCATGGCCGGCATCGGCACCGTGCGGGCCGACAATCCGCGCCTCACCTGCCGGATGGCGGGCGGGCACGACCCCCTGCGCATCATCGTGGACGCCCGGCTGCAAATCGACGAGAAGGCCAAGGTGCTGCGCGACGACCGCGCCCTGCTGGCGTGCGGGCGGAAAATGGACCGGCAAAAGGCCGGAAGGCTGAAGAAAAGGGGCTTTTCGCTCGTCATCCTGCCCGAGCGCGGGGGGCGGCTGGATTTCAGGCCCCTGCTGGCCCATCTGGCAGGCATGGGCATCGACCACGTGCTGCTGGAGGGCGGGCCGCGGCTGGCGGAAAGCATGCTCAGGCAGGGACTGGTGAACGAGACGGTGCTGTTCCGCTCGCCGAAAAAAATGGGGGCGGGGAAACAGGACCCCGAAATGGCCAAGGCCGTGGACGCCATCCTCGCCGCCTCGCGCGCCGCGCGCCGCCAGACGATGCGCTCCGGCCCCGACCGGGTCGAATTCGCCAGGGCAAGAAAAGAAAAGAACGGCTGCTTCTGGCCCGCTTTTTTTGAAAAATAAAAACGGCCCGCCTCGCGGCGGCCCGCTTTGAAAAATAAAAAAAATCAAAAGCCGATTCCCCCCGGCGCGTCGGGCATGGAAGCCTTTCCGCCGCCGGCCATCCGGGGCCCGAACGCCTGCACCGGATGGGGCATCAGGTCGTTCGAATCCACGAAAAAGGTTTTTGCGCCGAACTTGATGCCGGTTTGGAACGGCCCGACCGGAACCACGTTGCCGAGGATGCGGCGGCCGTCCGCCAGATCGACATAAACCGGGGACGGGCGCGGGGAGGACAGGCCGTTCGGGTAGAACGGCCGGACGGATTTTACTGAATTTGCATGGACCGCGTTCATGGTTTCACCTCAGGTGGAATAGACTTGGGGCTGCCGCGCGCCGGACGGGCCCGCGATGGCCCGCCAGACGGTGGCGGAGGAGACGCCGAACTCGACCGCGAGCTGGCGCACGCTGACGGGATGCGTCAGGTAGTAGTCCTTTATCGCCTGCTTCTGGGGCGCGCTGAGCCGGCAGCGCGCCGCCGTTTTGCAGGAGATGCTTGGAGGCTCACAGAAGGCGCAGAGGGATAATGGAGCTCGACTGGCAACGGCTGGAAGTCGTCTGCGTAGTCTTGCTGCGATTCGCCATAACAATCCCTCCTATGGGGGCGCGCCTCAAGCCGAGCGGCTGTCGCGCCTCACCATTAGGTGTGAAGAAAATGTTTATATGCAGGTGTTTCAAGCCGGGAACACGAACAGGCGGGCGGGGGATTAACAATAAAAGGCATCATACTCCAAGCCTGCCCATGACGAGGGCAGAGCTGCGCTTGCTTACCCTGGCGGCGCTGGCGTTCCTGGTTCTGGGCGCCGGCTGCGCGCAATACCGGGCCGACCTCAACCAGCACTTCGAGGGCAACGGCACGTCCGTCCTCAAGGCCAGCGAGCGCTTCAGCATCCGGCCCGAGCTGGTGCAGGATTATATCACCCAGATGGGCGGCAACAACAGCGCCGACAGCCGCTGGCTGCTGCAGTCCATCGTGGCCTATTACAATCAGGGCGCATATGCGCGCGCCATTTGCCGCCGCGCCCCCGGCGCCGACCTGTGCATCGCGGGCGCGAACGGCAGCCTGAGCTGGCAGACCACGCTCACGCCGGACGGGCGGTTCTACACCTGGAGCAGCAGCACCGACTGGCTCAACCTCAAGCAGACCACCACCTATCAAATCAGCCACCTGCCGCTCATCCACTACGAAGTCTACCAGCAGAAGTCCAACAACGACATCGCGGCCATGGAATGGAGCGACTTGCGCGCATCGCTGGTGCAAGACATGCAGGCTTGGGCGGAGGCGGGCCAGCCGCTTTCCAATGACACCCAGGCCTTCCTCCAGCCCGACAGCCCATTCGTGGGCGCGATGGAGCAGTACGCCCCCACGCGCGTGCCGGCCCAAATCGTGGATTTCGAGGGCAACTCGCTGAGGGGCCACACCATGCAGGCGCCGTCCATTTCCGACCCGGCCGGCGCCGGACTGCTGGCCGAGATGACGTACCAGGCGGACTTCCCGGACCCCGTCGTGTCGGCCAGCATGGGCGGCCAGCCGGTTTCGGTCAATGGCAGCCGCATCCGCCTCGCGTTTAACGCCACCGAAAGCCCGCCCGGCGGGCGCATCGTGGTGGTAACCGCCCGCGAGTTCTCGCCGCTGGGCGCCTACACCTGGCTGATACCCATCTTCGGCATCCTCATCACCATCGCCCGCGACTATCTGGTGGGGGACAAGCGCCTCTGGAAGGAGGACGAGGACGACGAGTAAGGCGCAACGACCAAAGCTATATAACCCCTCAAGGGACCATAATCCCATCGCATTAACGAGTGAAAACCATGGCTGACAACAAATTCGAGCACATGAAGGACGAGATTGTCCGGCACGGCGGCTATTTCGCGCACTTCTACTTCGACATGCACGGCAACAACCCCAGCACCCTGCACGACATCATGGTCGGCTTCGTGGGGCGCGTGGCCAAGGAGAGAGGCGTGCACATGGCGGTCGGGGCGGTGGAGGACCCCATCGAGCACGACGGCATGTATTCCAGCACGGCGCGCGTCTCCATGCTGGTCACCGACCTGCCCAGCCTCGCGCGCCTGGCGGTGAGCTATTCGCCCATCGGCATCGAACTCGAGGAGCCGCACGAGGCGCACGTGCGCGCCGGCGACCTGCAGGCCGCGCTGATGAGCGTCTCGGCCACGGCGCAGGACCTCACCCAGCACATTCTCAAGAAAGGGCTGCTGGACGACGAGCAGAAAAAGAACTTCGAAAAACAGATTCTCTACCGCGCCGAGCTGGGGCGCCGCCTGATGGAGGGCGGCAGCGAGTTCGCCAAGGGCAAGAAGGCGGACGAGAAGAAGGACAAATGAGCCCGAACAGCGGGGGCGCGGCCATGGGAAAGAAAACCCTCAAGCCCCGGCAAAAGAAAGAACAAACGATTTCCCGTGCTCTTATTCCCAATGCGGCCGCCCGGCCGGAAGAGGAAAAAGAAGAAAGCGGCAACCCCGCCTCCGCCGCCAGCCATTCGCCCGATTCGCCCCTTTCCCTTTCCCCCATCGACCGCGCGATTAGGCTGAAGGCCGAATCCGCCCCCTCCGGCACGCCGGCCCTTCATTCTCCCCCCATTCCCGAGCCCTGCGGCTCGTGCGGGGTGAAATGCTGCAACCGCTTCGCCGTTCCGATTACGGGCTTTGACATTTTGCGCATTTTGGAGAAATTGGGCGGCGAGCCGACGGAGTTCTGCGAGCTGGCCGACGCGCGCACCATCGAGGGCTCGCCGCATTCGCGCGTGTTCATATTCGACAAGGGCGTGATGGGGGAGCGCCTGCTGGTGCTCAAGCGCCACCCCAAGACCAACTGGTGCCATTTCTCCCGCCACAGCATGGGCTGCGCCATCTGGGGCTACCACCCCCTCGTCTGCCGCTCCTATCCCTTCATACTCAAGGACGGCAAGCTGGCCTACACCAAGAATTATGTCTGCCCGCGCAACTGGGAGAAGGGCGAATACGACGAGGAGCGGGTGCGCAAAACCGTGGAGGCGCAGAATTCGGAAATAGAGGATTACAACCGGCTGGTGCGGGCATGGAATGCCGAGCGGGCGCGAAAAAGCGATGAAAAAGGCTTTTGGAAGCATTTGCTGGAGAAAAGCCGCGAGCGCCTGCCCGAGCTGGACGTCTAAGCCCGGGCGGGCCGGGAAGAGGCGGCGCAGCCCGGAAGCCTAGGCTGACCGCCGGCCTTGGAGATATGAATAAAAGCCCCGCCCATGAGGGTATGAAGCATGAATCTCCTCTTTCCCAAAGTGCCGTCCGGCATCCCCGGACTGGACAAGATGATTGGCGGCGGATTCACCAAAAACAGCGTCATCGCCGTCTCGGGCTCCACCGGCTCGGGCCGCACCACCTTCGCCACCCAGTTTCTGGTGAACGGCTGGCGGCAGAACCAGGAGCCGGGCATCTTCCTCTCCTTCAACGAGCCCAAATACTCGATTTTCGCCAACATGAGCGCCTACGACTGGAACCTGCCGGACTTGGAGCGCAACAAAAGCGTGGTGTTCATCGAATACCCCTCCAGCGAGCTGTCCAGCTTCGTGGAGCAGGAGGGCTCGATATTGGAGCTCATCGACACGCTGGGCGTCGAGCGCGTGGTCTTCGATTCCGTCACCCCCCTCGCCATGCTGGCGGACGGGGACGAGCGCGTGCGCTCGCTGCAGAAGCTGATTAACGTGGTGCGCAAGTGGGGCGTGAGCGCCCTCATCACCGCCGACGACGTCATGCCCCCCGACCCCGATTTGCCGCGCACATCGGTCGGCATCGAGGCCATGACGGACGGCTACATTCATCTGCGCTGGATGCGCGAGGGCAACCGCCGCCTGCGCACGCTTGAAGTGGTCAAGATGCGCGGCTCGGCGCACGCCCACCTCATCCACCTCACCACCATCGACTCGCAAGGATACCATCTGGTGGACGCCGAAATGCCGGAAAACGACAAAAAAGGGCAGGAGGGAGTAAGCGCGATAAGCGCGCCGCCCGCCCTCAGCAAAGCGGACGCAGCAAGAACGGGAACGAATTCCAATTCAGCCGCCGCCAAGAGCTTGGGCGCCCCCAAAGTGACGGGGATGAAAATCGGGGCCATGCCAACCATGCCCAAACCAATCTCCCAGGCCCCCCCGTCCGGCACGCCCGGGATAATTCCCAAGATGGCGGATTCGACAAAAGCGGCCCTGCGCATGCCGGGCGCGCCGCTCATCCGCCAAGCGCCGGACGATGCCGGCCGGCCGGCCGCAAACATAGGCGCCCGCATCCGGCCCGAACCGGGGCCCAAATCCACCACCCCCGTTCCGAAACCGCCGGCCCGCAAGGCGCCGCCGAAAGAGCCGCAAGCCTGAAGGACTGATATTATGGCAGAAGTCACCCCATGGGAAGTGAGCGGCGAAGTCGATTATGACAAGCTGGTGGCCGAATTCGGGACGCGCAAGATGGATGGCGAGCTGGGCCGCCGGCTGGTCTCGCTGGCCGGGGAAGACCACGTCATGCTGCACCGAAAATTCTTCTTCTCGCACCGGGATTTGGATTTGGTGCTCAAGGATTACGAGAGCAAGAAGGGCTTTTTCCTCTACACGGGAAGAGGGCCGTCCGGACCCATGCACATCGGCCACCTCATTCCCCTCATCTTCACCAAATGGCTGCAGGAGCGCTTCAAGGTGAATTTGTACATCGAAATCACCGATGACGAGAAATTCGTGTGCAAAAAGGAGGCGGACTGGGACCACATCCAGAAGGCGGCGGCCGACAACATGCTCGACATCGCGGCCGTCGGCTTCGACCCCGAGCGCACCTTCATCTTCAAGGACAGCGAGTACATCAAGAACGTCTATCCGCTCATGCTCAAGGTGGCCAAAAAAATCAACCTCACCACCACCCGCGCCGTGTTCGGCTTCAACGACCAGACCAACATCGGCCTCAACTTCTATCCGGCGTATCAGATTATCCCGACGCTTTTCGAGAAAAAGCGCTGCCTCATCCCGGCCGCCATCGACCAGGACCCGTATTGGAGAATCCAGCGCGACATCGCCGAGTCCTTGGGGTTCGAGAAGACGGCCGCGATTCACTCCAAGTTCCTGCCCCCCCTCAGCGGCATGGCGGGCAAGATGAGCTCCTCGCAGGCCGACACCGCCATCTGGCTCACCGACGGGCCGAAAGTGGTCCGGAACAAGGTGATGAAATACGCCTTCTCCGGCGGGCGGGCCACGGTGGAGGAGCACCGCAAACTGGGCGGCAACCCGGATGTCGACGTGGCTTACCAGTGGCTCTCCATCCTCTTCGAGGAGGACGACGCCAAGCTCAAGAAGCTGCATGACGACTACAAGGCCGGCGCGCTTCTCACGGGCGAGCTCAAACAGGTGCTGGTGGACCGGCTCAACGAATTTTTGGCCGCCCACGCCAAGCGCCGCGAGCACGCCGCGCACGCGCTGCGCCAGATGACGCACGAGGGCAAGCTGGCCCGCAAGATGTGGGAAACGAATCATGTTGAATAGAGAAAATGGAGGGGCCGGCGCGGAAACAGTGCGCCAAGGCCTGAAAAAACAGATGGGAGGTATGCAATGGCCAACTATTACGACGTGTTCGAAGGCATGAAGAAAGCGTGGGAAAACTGGCGCGACTCCGAGCTGCTCAAATGGGTGGCCATCGAGTTCGCCGCAGGCATCGGCCTTCTGGTGGTGCTGGGCATCCTGCTGGTGGCCATGATTGGCGTGGACAACCTCATGAGCATGGCGGGCGGCTCGCTCAGGTCCAACACGCCGGCCATGCAGGCGCTCATCGGCATCCTGCTGCCCTTCTTCGGCATTGCGGTGCTGGCCTTCCTCGTCTACGGGCTGGTTTGCTTCTTCTTCCTCACCCCGCGCATCATGCGCGCGGCGCTGGCGGTGAACGGAGCCAAGGTGCCGGCCAAGCTCCCCTCCATGGTGGACTGGTTCATGCTGCACCTGCGGCTGTTTTTCATCAACATATCCTGCTGGTATGACAAGCGCCTGCTCATGCCGGCCGCCGTGGTGCTGGCACTGGCCGTGATGTGCGCCGTAATTGGATTCGCCGCCCCGGCCGCCTTCGTGGGCGCGGCCATTTTCGGCGCGCTGGCCCTCTTCTGCTGGATGGTCGGAATCATCATCCATGGCATCCGCACCAAATTCGCCGCCTGGATGTTCCTGCGCGGGGACGGGGCGGAGGGCAAGATGCCCTACACCTCCTACAAGCTGGTGCACGGCCAGACGCTGGAGGTGTTCCTGGCCTACTTCATCTTCGGCATCGTGTTCGGCCTGCTGGCGGCAGTCGTGGGAATCGTGCGCATCCTGATTCGCCTCGTGCCCTGCATCGGCCCCGTCATCGACCTGGTGATCAACCTGGCGTTCAGCTTCTTCACCCAGGGCTTCAACATGGCGATAACGGCCGACATCTTCCTCTTCTTCGACAAGGCCGGGCCGGCGAAACCGGCCCCGGCATCGGCCGGGAAGGGGAGCGGAACGCCGGCCAAGAAGAAGAAATAATTTCTTTTTTATTTTTCCTTTATTTCCCGTGCCGGCCGCTCAGCCGAGCGTGATGCGCAGGCCGTTCTCTTTTTCAAACGCCATCTCAAGCAGCTCCAGATGGTCGGAGCGCAGATAAGGATAGAGGCCCGCGTGCGCGCTGGAGAACTGGGCAAAATAGCTTTCGATTTGCGCGCGCAGCCAGCCCATGTCCTCGCGCTTGAGGTCCGGGATGGCTTGCCCCCATTCGCGGATGCAGAAGCGGGCCTCGCGGTAGGCGGGATGAGAGAGCACGGATTGGATGCGGTTAGGGCCGGCCATAGGTCATCTCCCCTCTCTTGGAATACTGGCCCAAAGTCCGGGCTTGGGCGTCCCACAACACGTAAGCCTTTTTGGCCGCCTTGCATTTTTTGAGCAGGAAGGCCTGCGCCTCGGCCGGGCCCTTGCAGGCCAGAAGCCGGGAAAACGAACCCTTCCCAAGCGCGGAATCCAGCGCATTCGACAGGCCGCCCCACTCCCCGCCCAGATAGGCCCGCCGCAGGGCATCCTCCCCGGCCACCTGCGCCAGCAAATCCGCCACCGTCACTTCCGCCGGATAAGACACCTCCGCGGTTGCGGAAGAGTAAAGATGGGCGAGGCCGTTGGACAGCTGCAGGCGCACGGACAGGAATTCGGTGAGGCCCTCGTCCAGCCATTTCTTGAGGTTGGGCCGGTTTTTCTGCAAATCGGAGAGATAGTGGTGCATCTCGTGGCAAAGGTTGGAGATGCGGAAGTCGGCGCCATCGACGCTGGAGGGAATGACGTTCTGAAAGTCCAGTTTGGAAAGGTCGTAAGCGTCAATGGTGATGAGATTGGTGGTGGGGAAGTAATCGCCATTGGTATAGGAGACCACATGGCCGGCCTGCCAGCGCGGAATTTGAGAGGGATACACCCGGTCGTCGGCGCGGGGCTCGGCGCACACGCACTGGGCTGGAAACTTGGAGAAAAAGTCGTAGAGTTCCGGCCCCAGATATTGGGGAGTGAGCAGCGAGAGTACCGTTTGCAATTGGGGGGAGATGTCAGGCATGTTTTTGAAGTCCTCTTTCTTGAAGCCGCGCGTAATCAGAAAAGCTTGGGCGTCCTCCAAACTCTTGAAATAGTTCGGCGGAGCCGAGAACAGGTCCGTGGAGGAGGACTTGGCCGGGGACTTCGAGGGCGTGGTCTTTTTGTCGAGAGCCGGGGCGGGCGGATTTTGGGCGGGCAGATTCTTCAGGTTCTTGAGCTGCTCGGGGAGGTGTTTGAAGGTGTTCTTCCGATACGTGATTTGGAAGAGCATGGTTCCATCACGCTTGCAAAAGTTCAATAAACAGCCGGTCGGCGTCAGACCGGACTTCTTCGCTCCACCATCGCGCACAGCACGGCCTGCACGGTCATTTCCTTGCGCTCCATCAGCCCGCGCGAGAGGAAATAGAGCGCGCCCTTCCTGCGCCCGATGTTTTTTTGGCCTGAAAGCGAATCCACGGCATCGCCAAGCGAAAGAAGCGGCCGGGCCGAATGCCGCGCGCCGGTGCCGCTCCCCCCAAACACGTTTTCCTGCACTTTTTGGGGAAGCGCAAAGCCCATCGAGCAGCCCGTGCTGGCGCGGCCGTCGGCCGGGCTGAGCAGAACGCACAGCTGCATGTCAAAAAAGCGGCCGTCAAAGGGAATGAGCCCGCTCTCCAGACCGATGGCATAGTCGGCCTGCGGCCATTTGCGGGCGGCTGATTTGGCGCGGTTGAGCGCCCCTTGGCTGGTTTTCCCGAAACCCACCGGCTGCTCGTGCACGCCGGAAGAAACAGCAAAGCCGCGAAGATGAAGACGCAGGCCCGGGAAAGCCCGGCGCAGGGCCGAACGCGCGCCCTTGAGTTTGGAGGGGTTGTTGGAGCCCACGGCCACGCGCAGGGGCGCGAGCCGGCGGCCCTTGGAGTTGATAAGGCCGGACGAGATGCGCGAAGAGGAGATGGGAAAACCGTCCTCGGCCAGCACGAGGGGAACGGAAATGACATGAAGCGCGGGCAAGCCCTTGCGCCGGCGGATGAGATTGATTTGGCCGGCGGTTTTCTCGGTCTCCCGGCTCACGACCAGCGTGTCCGCGCCGCAGTCCAGCACGGCCGGCCCGAACGCGTCGTTGATTTCCACGATGCAGGAGCGGGGGCGCAGGCCGAGGCGCGCGAGCAGGCGGGCGAGGTTTTTCTCGCGGGTGGAATAGGGCACGAGCGGATGAAGCTTGTGCTTCTTCATCCACTCATCACCAGTGAGCCCGATGAGGATGGATTTTGAGCCCATGGCCGCACGCAGCAGCGCCTCGTGCCCGGCATGGAGGATGGAAAACGTTCCGCCCAAAATCACCCGGCTCATGGAGTTTCCAAGCCCCCAATCATTAAAAAGCGCGAGTGGATGGGGACATCATGCCGGATGCAGACAAACGATGCCGAGGACAGGCGGGCTTGGAGACCATCGCCATTTTTGCCGGAATTTTGGTGGTGCTGATGGTGATTTTGCTGGTGCTGCCCAACAGCATCCAGTCCGGCGAGGTGCTGCGCCAGGAGCAGACGGCCAAGCGCACCGTGCAGGCGGCCGCAACCGCGGCAGACAACGTCTATCTGTCCGGCGAGGGCGCCAGCCAGACGGTTTGGCTGGAAATTCCCGACATCTGGGACCCGGCCCGCTCCTTCATCGGCAACCAGACCAACACCACCGGCTGGTCGGACCGCAAGCTCATTTCCATCTACGTGCGCTCCACCGGCGACGTATTCGGCGTCAGCCGCGCGCCGGTGTGCGGGGCATGGCCGGCCAAATCCGGCAAATACATGGTCAACTTCACCTACAACGGCACCGCCAACCGCACCGTGCCGGCGCACGTCATGGTGAATGGCGAGAGCTGCTGAAGAGAACGGGAAAAAATAGCCTGCAGATGTTTTGAGTGGCCTCGGTCGCTGTTAGCCCCTAACCCGCGGAGGGGGAACACATGAATTTCCTAAGTCCCCCTCCCCAGTTTTAGGGTTAATCCTGACCCTCCCCCTTATCCGACTCAAAGATACCCGTATTTGATTGAAAAAATGAGTATGAGTGGCCTCGGTCGCTGTTAGCAATCATCATTTCGAAATCCGCGGTTGTTCATATCGTCATCGGCCAATCTTAATTAAAAGCAGGGGCCTTTTTATGGTAGGAGGTCGGACGCATGAAGCTCAAAGGACTTGTTCAAAGCGGATTGGGGGAGGGCCAGTTCTTTCTCTCGCTGCCCCCCTACCGGCAGGGGTTTGAGCAGGTGCTGGGCTTTGCCCCCTTTGCCGGCACGCTCAATGTGCGGGTGGCGGAAAAGGACGTGGCGCAGGTCGAGCGCCTGCGCAAAAATCCGGCCCTGCACGTGCCGGGCTTCAAGGCGGAGGGCCGGGAATATTTCCAGCTGGGCCTCGTGCGCGCCCGCATCCTCGGCGAGGAGGGCGCGCTGGTGTTTCCGTTCTTCAACCACCACCCGCCCGGGGTGCTGGAATTCGTGGCGGCCAAAAATATGCGCAAAAAATTCGGATTGCAGGACGGAGAGGAAGTGGAAGTCGGGATAGAAGAATAAGCCTTTTACATGGAGAAAGCGGCCCCGCGCGCCAAAGCCCGGCGCTCACCACTCGCCCAGCGTTTTCTGCGCCCCCCTCTCCTTTTGCTGCTCAACCAGCGCGTCCAGCGTGCGCCCCACCCGCTCGGCGGAAAAATCGAACTGCCCGCACAGCAGGGCCTCGACGGCCCGCTTGTCAGGCTTGCCGAACGTGATTTGGGGGGTTTGGGCCAGCGGCGGGTGCAAAAAGAACTGCTCGATTTCCTCCCAGTTTTCAAGCCCGGCCGGAGCGGAGGAAGAGGCGGGAGAGGCCGAGAGGGCGGCCATCGTTTGGCGGTCGAGGTTTTCCTCGTCCGGATTTTCTTTTGGCGAGGCCGAGGTCGGCTTTTTGCTTCCGGCATCCATTCGGGCGATGACTTCCTTGAACGACTTGGCCCCGGCCACCAGCTTGTGCGCCTTCTTGGGGCCGATGCCCATCACGCCGCCGTTGAAATCGGTGCCCACCAGCATGCCCATCCACACCAGCTGCTCGCGCGTCAGGGAGGCGTGGGACAGAATGGATTCCAGCTCAAAGAGTTCGGGCTCGACATTGACGTAATCGTTTCTTCGCGGCAGTTTGCGCCGCCCGGAAGTGGACAGGTTGCGCACCAAACGGGGGCAGCCGAACAAGAGAGAGTCGTAGTCCTGCGAGGCCGACGCCCAAGCCAGCCCTTGGCGCACCAGCTCGGCCGCCTGCGCCTCCCCCTCCGACGGGGCTTGCAGGGAGGGGATGCCCAGCGCGGCCAGCAGCTCCTTGGCCTGCGCCGCCATCTCGGGCGTGAGCTTGGAGGTGGCCTGCGAATACATGCGGGCCGATTCGAGGTCGCCGGAATCGAGGGCCAAGGCGCGGGCTTTCTCGGCCTCCGCCTTGCGCTCCCGCCGCTCGTCCAGCGTCTTTCTTTTCAAATCCGGCGGCTTTCCGTCAAACACGAACACGGGCTTGACGCCGGCTTCCAGCCATTTCACCGAGCGGTAGAACAGGCCGGTAAGGTGGCTGGTGACGCGCCCTTTGGTGTCGGTGAGCAGCGAGCCGTCCGCGCCGCGGATGGAGGAGAGGAACTGGTAGAGGGTGTTGTAGGCGTCCACGGCCAGCACTTTGCCGGCCATCTCGGACCATTGCAGGGTGCGGCTTTCGGCCAAATCCCCCAGATTGACGCCCATGGAAAAAACCCCAGAATTACGCAGACCGCGATTTTTGCAGGCCTGCCAGCCAAGCCCCGATGAGGCTGCCCAAAACAGCAACAAACAGGTCAGGCAAGAAGTGGACGATAGAACAGAAGCAGAAATAGAGAGAACAGCAACCGTGGGCGTAACCATACAGAGAAATGCATGCAGCACAGACCGCTGCCTTGGGCCCCCCAGGCGAGTACGAGTCGTAAGTCTGGTGGAACATGGTGCTGGAAAGCGCGTAGGAAATCAGAATCGACAGAGCCATGGCAAGGACAGCGCCGATGAGAACGGGCCGAACAACGCGCTTGGCCGTGGAAAGAACGCCGGCCTGTCCGCGAGCGGCAAAAACCCAGCCAAAACATGCCGCCGAGACAAGGAGAATCGCCCACAGGGCGATGCGGCCGAAGGACCACAAGAACGGGGAGTTGCAGTTATTGGCATCGAAATAGCCATGGAAGAAGACGAAGTCCAGCCTCAAGGCCGTGAAAATAAGCGCGAAGAGGATGGGCCAGAATGCGGGATGCGAGGTGGGGGAGAAAATTTTTGCTCCGGCAACGCCCATGCAGACACCTCTTACTTCTTCTTGTCCTTTTTCTGGAACTCCACGATGTCGCCCAGCGTCCGCCCGCCGGAGCCGGAGCGCTTGGTGGACTCGATGAGGGCCGCGCCCGAAAGGGTTTCGGCCTGCTCCAGCAGCTCGACATTGAGCTCTTTCTCAATCTTGCGCGCCAGCTCCACGGAAGGATGCGTTTTCTCGGATTCCACGCGCTCCAAAAACGACTCCTTCTCGGCCAGGCGCTCGGCCAGCACCGAGAGCGGCAGTTTCATGGCCAGGCGGGCATGCCGCATGGTCTCGCCAAAGCCCTCGCTCAGCTCGTATTCGGGCGCGGCCGAGCGCAGGGAGGAGCGCGCCGGCACCGATTCGCCGGGAGCGGACGATGAGGGGCGCATCAGCATCTGGCCCATGCGCGCGCAGCGCGAGCAGGTGTGCAGTTTGGCCCCCTCGATAAGCGTGAGGAAAGGGGCGTCGGGGGAGCCGCAGACTTCGCATTCCATAAGTGTCACCAATTGCAGAAACAATGCCGCCTATTCGCCTGCGCGACGAAACCTTATAAACTCGGCCCGCGCCATACCATTAAATGAAAAATGGCTCATGGCAGGGCCATTGAACAGGTGGAAAAGCAAAAGAAGCACCCTGACGAAAAGAGAAACTGGACTGCCCCCCAAAGGGGCCGCTTCACCCCCCAACCGGTTTCGAGGTCCCATCGGAACCGGCTGGCCTGCTTCTTTGTTTTCGCCTGCGGACCCCATGCCCTGCCAGCGCGAGCCTCTACGAGGTAAAACACATGGAATTGGATTTCTTGGGAGCCGCCGGCGAAGTCGGGCGCTCCTCCGTGCTTTTGAGCACCGACCAGAACATCATGTTCGACTGCGGGCTCAAAATCCACAACAAGAGCGACCCGCATCTCTACCCCACGCCCTCCCCCCTGCCGGTGGACGCCGTGGTGGTGTCGCACCCGCATTTGGACCACGTGGGCTACCTGCCCTCGGTCTTTGAGCACGGCAACCCGCAGGTCATCGCCACCCCGCCCACCAAGGAAATCGGGGAGCTGCTGCTGCTGGACTCGGCCAAAATCATCATCGAGGAATACGGCACACTTCCCTACAAGCGCTCCTCGCACAAGAAAGCGATGGAGTCCTTCCGCGTGCAGGGCTACCACCAGAAGACCATGCTGGGGGACAGCGCCCTCACCCTCTTTGATGCCGGCCACATTCCCGGCTCGGCGCAGGTGCTGGTGGAATACGAGGGCAAAAAAGTGCTCTACTCCGGCGACTTCAAGCTCTCTGAGACGCGCATGCACAAGGCGGCCGAGATTGTGCCGGACGTGGACGTGCTCATCACCGAGAGCACCTATGCGAACCGCGACCACCCCAACCGCCAGGATTTGGAAGTGCAGCTGGCCCAGCGCGCCAAGGAAGTGATTTCCAACGGCGGGCATCTGCTGCTGCCGGCGTTTGCGGTCGGCCGCACGCAGGAGCTGATTTCGATTCTCAAAAGCCAGGACCCCGAGCTGCCCATTTGGGTGGACGGCATGGGCGTCGAGGCTTCGCGCATCGTGGCGGGCTACCCCTCCTACATCAAGGACGCGCGCCACTTCCGCCAAAGCATGGAGTCGGTCAACATCGTGCGCGAGCCGCGCGACCGCTCCCGCGTGCTCAAAGAGCCCAGCGTCATCGTCTCCACCGCCGGCATGCTGCAGGGCGGCCCGGCCATGGGCTATTTGCTCTCGCTGTCTGAGCAGTCGGAAATCATCTTCACCGGCTACTGCGTCGAGGGCACCAACGGCTACAATTTGCTGCAAAACGGCTATGTCGAAGTGGACGGCGAGCAGGTGCGGCCCTCGATTCCCATCCGCTACCTCGACTTCTCGGCGCACGCTTCGCGCTCCGAGCTCTTCGAGTACGTGGAAAAGGTGAACCCCGGCAAGGTGTTCTGCATCCACGGCGATTCCGCGAATTGCACCCAATTCGCCGAAGAGCTCAAAGTCGAGGGCTTCGACGCCTATGCGCCGAAACTGGCCGAGAGGATCACGATTTAGGCCGAAAGCCGGGATTGTGCAGGTTGGGGCGCACCCGACTCCACGATTCGAAAAGCCCCCCGGTTTTCGAATTCTTTTGTTATTTTCCACACCCCTTCCACGCCATCGTATGGCGCGTCCGGAAAGAGGGAAGCCGACACGCAGGGGTCTAGCACGACCGCCCGGCTGGATTTGGAGTCGTAGTAATAATTGGCGGCGAGACCGATATCCGAGATATTGAAAATGTTTTTCACCTGGGAATAAACATAGTCAAGCGCCCATCGGGCGATATAGGGCATTTGACCGGACCATGAGGAGGGGATATCCGCATAGTCCACGACCACGAAGCTGGTGCGGCGGGTGCTGAAGGCCAGATACGGACGGATCGCAGCGACTTGCGGGTGGCCCATGCTATCGACGGCCAGTAGAGCGTTGAACTGCAAGGCCGCGTTGAACGACAAGCTGGAAATGCTTTCTTTGACGAAAAAATGCTGCTGATGGATGGTCAGTTTCCACAGCCCGCGGTGATGGTCGCTAGAGCCGTCCATGCGCTCTATTTGAAAATCCCCGAAGTTGGCCGCTGCGGCCTTCGTGGTACGGGCATTCAGAAAAAATTTCACAATGCCGGGATTCTCATTCAGCAGCTGCTCTCCCAGCGGCGTGCTGAGAAGCAGGCCTCCGTCCGAACGCTTGGCGATGACGACGGGCCGCTCAGCGCTTCGGCGGCTTTGGAATTTAGCGATGCTCAGCTTGAGGGGAGAGATGAGTTCGCCCATAGTATCAGTTATAATTTTATGACTAATATGATATAAAAATCTCTCCCTACGCCGCCGCAGGCCGTTTTGGGCAAAGCCGCAGGCCTTGCCGGCAACCTTTGCTTTTTTATATTCATTTTTTCATAAATTACAACATGAACAACGGGAATAGCGGAAAAATCTTCCTTATTCAAACCCAGGTCCAAAACGGACTGAAGCGGCCGCTCAAAACCGAGACCTGCGCCCAGCTCGAAAAGATGAGCCTGCCGGCGATTAGCATCTTCAGCAAACTGCTCCAAAAGCCCGGCGCAGACGAGCCGGGCCTGCATCCGGCCTTTGAGGGCCAGAACAAGAACATTTCCGACTTTCTGAGCGACTACGCCATATGGATTCGCGGCGTGGACGATGGGAAGCTGCAGCGCATTGACCAGAGCATGGAAAAGCTGGAAAGCAAAAGATGGCTGGGCTTTTTCCGATACGGCGTGGTCCCGCTGGTGGGCTCGAATCCGGACATGGACGAGGGCCGCATCGGCGAGCGCCTCGATTTTGTAATCACAAAACTGCAGGAGCCGCACCTCTTTCTGCCCATCGAGGTATTGCAGGACCTCACCATCGCCAGTTTGGGCAGCTGCGCCAGCACCAAATCGCTGATTAAGAAATCGTTTGAAAACGGCAGCCTCATTCGCACCACGCTGCGCGTGGGCTTGGATGAGAAAACCGTGTTCATCAAAGGTGTTTGGGACGACGCCGGAAATTTCCCGTGGTTCACCTATCCCATCACCTACGACCCGGTGGCCAATGTGCGCTACGAGATGACGATTGAGAAGGGCAAACCGTGCCTGAACCACGCCTACCGCTTCAGCCATGCGGATTTGCAGGGGATTCTGCTCCCCTACGTTTGAGTGGTGGGCGTGCAAGCAAGCGCAAACGGCCCTAATTTTTTTGCCATTTTTTGTTCTTTTTGCCCGATTTCCTCCGCTTAGACCCATTTTTTACGGCAATAGTCGTATCCCCGACGATAGTTTTATTAGGCGTGCAAAAATGGCTCTATTGCGATAAGACGGACCGTAGAAAGGGCGGCAAAGAAGGCCGCGAAGCGGGCCGGCGTGAAACATAAACGGGGTGGATATATGGCGACCAAGATGGCAATGAAATGCGAAGGCGGATGCTGCGGCGTGCACTGGTGCAACAAGTGCGCCCTGCCGGTGTTCGTGTTCGGCCTGCTGTTCCTGATTGCAGGCACGGGCGTCTGGGTGGGCGCGCCGATGTGGTTCAACGGCTGGACCATTTTGGGTGTGTTCATGGCCTTGGGCGCGCTGATGACCATGATGATGAAGAAGATGTAAGGCCTTCGGCCCTTTTCCTTTCTTTGGCTATTTTCCTTTTTCGCTCTTTTTACCCCGGTTTTTGGAAAAGCAGCCCCCAAACTCTCTTAAACCCTAATCAACCATAAACGCCTCCCTTGTGGGAGGCAGCTAGAACATGGTCCAAATCGACGATTCTCACCTAACGAGGCTTTGGGAGGAGTTCGTCGAGGCATACGGCCGCAACGATTTGAGGGCGCTGGAGGCGCAATATCCCTCCAAACGCTCGCTGGAAGTGCAATACGGCCAGGTGCAGCAGTTCGATGACGAGCTGGCCGAATATCTGGTGGAGCGGCCCGATTTCGCCATTCCGGCGCTGGAAAAAGTCGTCAAAAAACCCTCCGCCGGCGTGCTGGAGGGCGTGCCCTTCGAGCCGCACGTGCGCGTCAAGGGCCTGCCGGAAAAGAACTTGCTGATTCAGAACATCTCCTCCAAGCACATCGACAAACTGATTACCATCAAGGCCACCATCACCAAGCGCGCGGACGTGCTGCACAAGGTGAAAGTGGCGCTTTACCGCTGCCTGATGTGCGACCACGTGCTGCGCGTGCCCATGACGCGCAAGGAGGCGGCCCCGCAAATCTGCCCCGAATGCAAGCGCCGCTCGCTGAAATTGGATGAGGAGGGCTGCTATTTCGTCGACATCCAGCGCGCCGAAGCCCAGGAGCTGTTGGAGCGCCTCAAAGGCGGCACGCCGGCCGCGCGCCTCGAACTCTATATGGAGGACGATTTGGTCAATTCGCTCATTCCGGGCCAGAGCGTCGAGGTGACGGGCATGGTGCGCCTGCGCCCGCCCGCCAAGCAGAAGGGAAAGCAGGAGATTACCGGCATCTACGGCCGCTTTCTGGAAGTCAATTCCATCACCTTCATGAAAAAGGACTTCGAGGAAGTCCCCATCACCAAGGAGGAGGAGGACCGAATCCGCCTGCTTGCGCGCGACACCAAGATTTACGATTTAATCAACGATGCCATCGCGCCGGGCATTTACGGGCACAAGGAAGTGAAGGAGGCCATCTCGCTGCAGATGTTCGGCGGCACCAAGAACAAGATGCTGCCCGGCGGCGAGCCGATTCGCGACGATATCCACCTGCTCCTCATCGGCGACCCGGGCGCGGCCAAATCGCGCTTGCTGCACTATGCGAAAGACTTGGTGCCCAAAGGCATCTACGTGTCCGGCAAATCGGTGACCGGCGTCGGCTTGACGGCTGCGGCCGAAAAAGACGATTTGGGCGAAGGCGGCTGGACGCTCAAGGCCGGTGCCTTGGTGCTGGCCTCCGGCGGCATGGCCGCGGTCGACGAATTCGACAAGATTGACGAGGAAGACCGCGCCGCCATGCACGAAGTGATGGAATCGCAGACCGTCTCGATTGCGAAAGCCGGCATTGTGGCCCAATTCAAGGCCAAGTGCGCCATCCTCGCGGCCGCCAACCCGAAATTCGGAAGGTTTGACCGCAACAAATTGCCGGCCGAGCAGTTCGAGATTCCGCCCACCCTGCTTTCGCGTTTCGACCTCATCTTCGTGATTTTCGACACCATGGACAAGACGAGGGATGCCGAGCTGGCGTCCAAGATATTGGCCAACCACCAGTTCACCTTCGGCGACGGGGAGTCGTCCCAGATGCGGGACGACCCCTCCGAGAGCGGCCCGCTGCCGCGCTCGCTGCTCACCAAATACATCGCCTACGCCCGGCGCAGCTGCAACCCGCTGCTCTCGGACGAGGCGGCCGAGAAAATCAAGGACTATTACGTGGAACTGCGCTCCAAAGGCCAGCAGACCGGCACCGTGCCCATTACGGCCCGTCAAATCGAGGGATTGGTGCGCATGGCCGAGGCCGCGGCGCGCATCCGCCTCTCCGACAAGGTGGAAGCCGTCGATGCCGAGCGCTCCATCAACCTGCACACGTTCATGATGAACGAGATTTTGCGCGACAAGGAGACCGGCAACTTCGACGTGGACATCATGGCCACGGGACGGCCCAAGTCGCAGGTGGACAAAATCAACACCGTGCTCTCGGTGGTGCAGCAGCTGCAGAAGGAGTTTGACGAGGTCGAAATCAACAAGGTGGTGGGCGAGGCGTCCAACTACCAGATTTCGGAAGCCGACTGCCGGCGCTATATCGACGAGCTGGTGTACAAGGGCGACCTGTACCGGGTGCGGCACGGGTTCGTGAAAGTGGTGGAGCAATACGGATAAAAACAGCACGAAACAGGGGGAGAGCGTGGAAAAACCGACCTGTCCGGCTTGCGGAAAACCGATTAAAACTTACAAAGATTCCATGCCTAGCTGGAGCCTGACCAAAGGCCAGTCCTATTATCATGACGAGTGCTGGTTCCGGCTTTATCCCACAACGTTTTCGAACATACGTGGGGGGTTGGGACGTCTGAACCCGAGCGAGAATTTGGTGGCGATGTCACTATTTTTGGTGATTGGATTTTTGGTGGTGGCCAGCGCCTTGCTTCGGGGCATGTGGATTGAAGCCGGGATAGTATCCTTGGTTGTGATTGCCTTTGAATATTGGAGTTACCAGAAGTGGATAGCGCTCAAAACTTGGTGGGCGGCAGTCGAGAAGGAAAAACAGGATAAGTCCGGCGCGGGCAGCCGTCGTTAGTATTAATAATCGTCATTTCCAACCCTTTGCATCTCGTGGAGGTTTTCCCATGCAAACTTCGGCACCCATTCACGGCACATTCTCAGTCAAGTCCGGCCTCGCCCAGATGCTCAAGGGCGGCGTCATCATGGACGTCACCACGCCCGAGCAGGCCAAAATCGCGCAAGAGGCCGGCGCAGTTGCGGTCATGGCATTGGAACGGGTGCCGGCCGACATTCGCAGAGAGGGCGGCGTGGCGCGCATGGCCGACCCGCTGAAAGTAAAAGAAATCAAGCAGGCCGTCACCATTCCGGTGATGGCCAAATGCCGCATCGGCCACTTTGTCGAGGCGCAAGTGCTCCAATCACTCCAAGTCGATTTCATTGACGAGTCCGAAGTGCTCACGCCGGCGGACGAGGAAAAGCACGTGGACAAGTGGGCCTTCAAGGTTCCGTTCGTGTGCGGCTGCCGCGATTTGGGCGAGGCCCTGCGCCGAATTTCCGAGGGCGCGGCCATGATGCGCACCAAAGGCGAGGCCGGCACCGGCAACATCGTGGAAGCGATGAGGCATTTGCGCGCCGTGCAGCGCGGCGTGGATGAGGCGCGCGCGGCCATGAAGGCCAAGAACAGCAAGGAGCTGGCCCGCCTGGCCAAGGAAATGCGCGTTGATGTTTCGCTGGTTGAAAAAGTGGCCGAAGCCGGCCGCCTGCCGGTGGTGAACTTCGCGGCCGGCGGCATCGCCACGCCGGCCGATGCGGCCCTGTGCATGCAGATGGGCTGCGACGGCGTATTTGTCGGTTCCGGCATCTTCAAGTCGGCCGACCCGCTCCTGCGCGCGAAAGCCATTGTACAAGCCGTGGCCCACTACAACGACCCGGACGCCATTGCCAAAGCCAGCGAAGGCCTTGGAGATGCGATGGCCTCGATTGACTTGCGGACCTTGGCGCCCGAAAATAGGATGGCGACTCGGGGAATATAGGAGGTTGTGAGATGCGCGACATGCAAATCCTGTTGCTCGCCCTGCTGCTTATGGCGCCGGTCCTGCTGGCCGACATCGGGCCCCCTCCCCCAAGGCCGCAAATCATGGTCCAAGTGACGGAAAACGGCACGCCCTATATGGGGGAAATCCGGGCGGTTTATCACTGCCCGAACGCCGGCGAGGAGCAAGGCACGGTCTCCCCGTATAACGTGAACCTGACCTGCAAACAGGGCACATGCACCAACTCCAACTGGTACTACAAGTTCAATCCCTGCTATTACAGCCAGGGATTTGTTGAAGTGAGCGCGGCCGGAAAAACCGTGAGCACGCCCGAGATGGACCTCAAGGACGCGGGCCCCTACCAGATGCGGGTGGACCTGGCATCCGGCCAAAGCGGTCCGGTGCCGCTCCAGGATGCCATTCCGCTCTGGGCACTGGGCATTCTGGCGCTGGTCGTAGTGGCAGGCGGCGTGTTGCTGCTAAGCCGTCGCAAAAAGTGAGCCTGTGCTCGATTTCTTTTCATCTTTTCTACTGACCTGCGCCATTGAAGGGGCCGTTCTCTGGGCCGCCTGGCGGAGGCACACCCGACTTGAGATGCTGGCCGGCTGGACGCTGGCTATCAACCTCTTCACCCTTCCGTTTGTTTGGTTTGTGTTTCCAAATGTCATCCATTCTTACTACGCCAGCCTGGCTGTTTCGGAGGTGTTTATCACGCTTTTGGAAATCGCCATCTGGAGGCAGGTGATGGGGCCCAAGCATTCGGTTGCATGGGCGGTGTTTTTGGCCAATCTGGCCTCGTTCAGCATCGGGCTGGCGCTGGCCGCGCGGCCATAAGGATATTTAAGTGAAATGGATGAAGGGAGATTATGCTTGAAGTCGGAGTTTTGGCCCTGCAAGGCGACGTGGCCGAGCACATCGAAGCCGCGCGCAGGGCGGCCGAGAAAAAGAAAATCCAAATCCGCCTGCGCACCGTGCGCACGGCAGCCGAACTGCAAGGCCTCCAAGCCATTCTCCTGCCGGGCGGCGAATCCACCACGCTCTCCCTTCTCCTCCAAAAAGAGGGCATGCTGGAGCCCATGAAGGAAATTCCCGCACTTTTGGGCACCTGCGCCGGCCTTATTCTCATGGCCAAGCACGTGGAAGGCAAAGGGCCGGACCAGGAGGGCCTCGAGTTGATGGACGTGCAGGTGGACCGCAACGCCTACGGCTCACAGGTGGATTCCTTTGAGAGTCCGCTGGAAATGACGGGCCAGATGGATTTGGGCAAGACACGAATCCCCTTCATCCGCGCACCCAAGATAACGAGGGTGGGCGAGGGCGTGGCCGTGCTGGCCAAGCACCCCACCACCGGCGAGCCGGTCGTGGTGGAGCAGAAATTGCCGGGCAAATATTATTTGGGCGCGGCGTGTCATCCGGAGATGGTGAGCAGCAAAATGCATGAATACTTCTTGGAGCAGATGCAGGCGGCGCTCAAGAGCGGATGAGCAAAAGCCGCACAAAAGCCAAATGCATATAAACAGCCCCTCGTTAAGCCATTCATTCCGCGGGCCTGCAAAATGCAGGCCAAGTGTGGGGTGGATGAAATGAACAAAGCTGCAATATTCACGATTCTGGCCCTGAGCCTGATGCTGCTGCTGGCCGGCTGCGCGCAAAACGCGACACCCGGACAAAACAAGAGCATGAACACCAGCGCCAAGCCCGGCTCCGGCACGCAGACGGGCGCGGGCATGACGGCCCCGCCCTCTTCCCCGGGCACCGTCTATGTGCCGCAGGGTGTGCCGCCCGCCCAAGTGGTGGGCGTGGCCTACAATGCCAGCGAATTCATGCCCGCCTCATTTGACCCCGCGCGTGCCGTGCGCACCCAGAGCTTTGCTTCCATGGATGATTTGCACGCTTTCGCCGCCCACTACGGCTCGTCTGGAACAACCTATTACTACCCCTACCGCGGCGGCGTCATGTATGACTTGGCCGTTGGCGTGAAGAGCGCCGAGGGTGCCATGCCCACCACGGCCTCCGCCCCGACGCCCGCGGCGGCCCCCTCCAACGGCGCGACGGGCTCGGCCCAGGCGCCCGGCTATTCCGGCACCAACAACCAAGTCGAGAACGTGGATGAGGCCGATTTGCTCAAGACCGACGGCAATTACATCTACACGGTTACGGAAAACACGCTCTACATCGTGAAAGCCTACCCCGGCGAGAACGCGAACGTGGTTTCCACGATTCAGTTCGCCGGCAGCGAAAATCCGCTGGCCGATTCTTCCGGCTCTTCCGCTTCCGCCATCCGCTGCCTTTTGCCCGAAGGCTGCCTGCCCCCCGTCTATCAAACGGGCTACCAGCCGCAGGAGCTCTTCGTGCTCGGCAACCACTTGGCGGTCTTTGGAACCTACCGCAACAGCCGCTTCTATGCCGACACCGGCCTCTCGCCCCGCTACGGCCTGTCGTTCTTCAACATCTACGACATCTCCGACCGCAGCCAGCCCAAATTGGTAAAGGAATACAAGATGGAGGGCAACTACTTCCGCGCGCGCATGGTGGGCAACTACACCTACTTCATCACCAAGAGTCAACTGGCCGTGCGCCCCAACCCCATCCCCCTGCGCTACGACGGCGAGAAGCCGATGGCCATGCAGCCCTCGGATATATACTACTACAACGTGCCCTACCAAAACCCGGCCATGGTCAACATCCACGCCATCAACCTCGCCGACGTGGGCGAGGCGCCCAGCTCCAAGGCGCTGGTGGTGGAGGACAGCCAGGAACTCTACATGAACGAGAACCACCTCTACTTCACCTACACCGACACCATCAACCCCTACGAGCTGATGCAGGACGTCACCTACGAGCTGGCGCCCAAATACGTCAACCTCTCGGAAGGCGACAAGAGCCTGATGGCGAAAATCAACGCAACGGATGACGAGGTCGTCTCGCCGGCCGAGAAGCGCTCGCGCATCATGGACATTTACAACCAGTACCTCAACCTGCTGCCTGCCGACGAGCAGAGCCGCTATCAGGACGACAGCAAGGCGCTGCTCAAAGAAAAGCTGGCCGCCTATGCCTACCGCGAATACACCGTGCTCAACGAGGTGGGCGTGGACGGGCCGCGCATCGTGCCGCTGGCCAACGGACAGGTGCCGGGGCACATCAACAACCAGTTCTCTCTCGACGAATACGGGGGCGTGCTGCGCCTCGCCACCACCCTGAGCCAGACCTGGAGCTACTACGGCATCGACGACATGGGCCCGCAGAACTCCAGCAGCAACATCTACACCCTCAACGCCTCCACCCTCGCGCAGATGGACGCGAAGATGGGCATCGCCTCCGGCGAGTCGATTTACTCGACGCGCTTCATGGGAGATAGGCTCTATCTCGTCACCTACCGCCAAGTCGACCCGTTCTTTGCCTATGACTTGTCCAACCCGCGCGACATTCGCGAGCTGGGCGCGCTCAAGGTGCCGGGCTTCTCGCGCTATCTGCACCCCTATGACAACCACACCATCATCGGCATCGGGCAGGACGCGACCAGCAGCGGCCGCACGACGGGCCTGAAGATTTCGCTCTTCGACGTCTCCGACGTGGCGCACCCGAAGGAGGTGGCCAAATACGTCGCCTCGGGCCGCTACGTGCAGTCGACGGCCGAGTGGGAGCACCGCGCCTTCCTCTTCTCGAAAGAGAAGAACCTGCTGGTGATTCCGGCCTACAACTACGACTACCAGAACCGCGCCAACAACTTCAACGGCGCGCTGGTGTTCGACATCGAGGCCAACGCCATCACCCTGCGGGGCTTGGTGGACCACTCCAAGGCCATTTCGAGCGACTATTACTATTCGCCCGCCGTGGAGCGCTCGCTCTACATCGACAGCGACCTCTATACCAAGTCGCCGCACCTGCTGCGCATCAACGCCCTCGACGATTTGCACTCGGTGCAGAACGTCACGCTGGACGCGGCAGCGAGCGGCGGCATGAAGGTGTATTAAGAAAAAAACAAGGACCGGGTCGGGCGCCCGACGCCCGCCCGATTTCTTTTTTCAATTCTCTTTTTTTGTTTCCCGCCCTCCGCCCCCCAGCGGCGGCCTTAAAATGCTTCGAGTTGTGGGCACGGCGTGAAAGTTTCGCTTCTCCTGACCTGCCTTTTGCTCATAAGCGCCATTTGGCTCAGCGGCTGCGCGCAGGGCGCGCCGTCCGGCATGGAGAAGGCCGTCAATCCGGCGCAGACGAATGCAAACACGCCTTCGCCAAACCCCAACACCCCCGCCACAAAAACAACTCCGAGCCCTACTCCCGCCCCGCAATCAAAAGGCGCTGAAAAAAATACAACAATGGACTCGAATTTCACCCCGAACAAGACGGGACAAAATCTTTCTTCCAATTCTTCAGCTCCAAATTCTTCGGCGATGAATTCCTCCCTCTTATTTTGCAGCGGCGGAAAACTGCAAAACGGCACCTGCGCCTGTCCGGATGAAACCTACCTGCTGCTCAACAACAGCTGCGTGAAAAGCTACTGCCTCGATTCCGGCGTCGGGCGGACCAACGCGCTGGTGCCCCCGGCCGCCTGCTCGCGCCTGCCCGACCGGCAGACCTACACGCCACCCTACTGCAACCCATCGACGATGGAACTGGTGCCCCGCTGCGACTTGTGTGGATGCCAAAACAACGTGCCCTGCGAGGCGGACGGGAAATGCCAAGTGCGCAACGACCGCCCCGCTGCGGCGGTGCTGGAAGGGATGCAAGGCACGTTCGGACAGAGCATCGGCGTCAAAGTGCTGCAGGTCTCCAGCGATGGCGTCCGGACCTATCTGACGATGACCACCCTGCGCGGCACGCGCCAGACCGAGAACGACTTCGTTCCCTCCAACGGCAGTCTGGCGGCCAAATTCTTCAACGACCAATATCTCAACATCACGGTTGCGGATTCCAACTACGAGCCGGTGTTGGGCAAGCGCTGGGCGCTGCTTGCGCAGCAGCCCTACACCACAGACTGCTTCTCGGTCTTTTTGGGCGACACCCTGCACGTTCTCGACGCGAACGGGGAAGCGGTTTGGACGCTGCAAAAGCTGCCCGGCGACGGCACGGCCCAGGTGCTGGCCAGCGGGGCGGGAGGCAAAATGGCCGAGGAAATCACGCTGACGGGAAACCAGGCCAAGAATTACACCTCGCCGCGGGCCAACCTGACCGTGTGCGCGGTGCAGGACGACCGCATCCGCGTGTCGGTGCGCGCGGCCGACGGATTCGACTATTCCGTCGACCCGGCCTTCAGCACCGAGAACCCCTATGTCACCACCTTCAACGTGACCGAGCAGAACAACCGCACCCTGCCCTTCGGCCGCGCCCCGCCGGGGTGGATTCGGCCTTACAGTTGAAATTGCCCTCGAAGCGCCGTCGGGCCAATCTTTTTAAACCCTTGTCCCCATAGCTATCCTACTTCTTACGACTAGCGCGTAAGATGACACTCCCGGTCACATTCCTGGCACCGGGAATCATCCAAATGGGCAACCTTTGGATTTAGGTTCAACCACAACGCTGTGTGATATTATGGGCGCCAGACGCTCCTCCCGAAAAGGATCCCTTGCATTCCGGCCGCGCAAGCGCGCCGAGACTCAGATGCCGCGCATCGGCCATTGGCCGACCTCGACCGAGCGTCGCCTCCTTGGTTTTGCCGCCTACAAGGCCGGCATGACCTCGGTGGCCTATATCGACGACTCGACGTCGCCCAACGCCGGCAACGAGATTGTCGGCGCGGCCACCATCCTCGAAGTCCCGGCGATGACCGTGTACGGCATCCGGGGCATGAAATTCGGCCAAGTGGTGGCCGACGAAATCGTGGATGACCAGAAACTTTTGAACGACATCTCCTTGAAACTGAAGAAAAAGAACAAATTGGAATCCAAAGACATAAGCGACGTCTTTATCCTCGCCTTCACCCACCCCGACAAGACGGGCTTTGGGAAGAAGAAGGCCGACAAGATGATGATTGCGGTCGGCGGCAAGGATGCGGCCGACAAGCTCGAATACGCCCGCACGCTCTTGGGCAAGGAAGTGAAGGCCTCCGACGCCTTCAAGCCCGGCGAGTTCGTGGACGCCGTTTCCATCACCAAGGGCAAGGGCTGGCAGGGCACCGTGAAGCGCTTCAACACCCACCAGCAGCGCCGCAAGGCGACCGGCAAGCGCCGCCACATCGGCACCTTGGGTCCGTGGCACCCCGGATACGTGTTCTACACCGTTCCGCACCCCGGCCAGATGGGCTACCACAAGCGCACCGAAATCAACAAGCGCATTCTCAAGTTCGTGACGCCCGAGGAGGTCAACCCCTCGGGCGGATTCCCCCACTACGGCCTGGTGAAGAACGAGTGCCTGCTCATGGTCGGCTCTCTGGGCGGCCCGCAGAAGCGCCTGGTGCGCCTGCGCAAGGCGGCCCGCACCTCGGCCGCGCCCAAAACCCCGGACGTGCGCATGATTTCGCGCCTGTCCAAGAACTAGAGTGATGATTATGCCATCCAAAGTCCCCATCTATGGCGCCGACGCGAAAGCGTCCGGCGAGGCGGCCCTGCCGGCCGCTTTTGACGAGCCCGTGCGCGCCGACCTCATCAAGCGCGCCGCCATTTCCGACCAGACGTGGTATTACCAGCCCAAGGGCACCAAGCCCCGCGCCGGTATGGCCACCTCGGCCCGCTACCGCGGCCGCAAGGACGACTTCGGCTCCATCAAGAACCACGGCATTGCCATGCGCGCGCACGAAGTGCTGGCGAAGGGCAAGTGGGGCAAGGCGCGTATCATCCCCGGCTCGTTCAAGGGCCGCCGCGCGCACCCGCCCAAAATCGAGGAAGTGCTGATTGAGAAGATGAACAAGCGCGAGTACGCCAAGGCGCTGCACTCGGCCATGGCGGCCTCGGCCTCCATGCAGGCCGTGACCGCGCGCGGACACAAGGTCCCGCAGAAGCTGCTGCTGCCCATCGTTTTCGACTCTTCGGTCGAGGAGAAAGTCTCCAAGACCGCCCTCATGAACGAGCTTCTGCTCCGCTTGGGCTTCGAGGCCGAGCTGGCGCGCGCCGACAAGTCCAAGCGCCGCTCCGGCGTGGGCTCCCGCAAGGGAGGCGCCATTCGCGCCAAGACGCTGCTGCTCGTGGTGGGCGCCAAGGACGCGCCCCTCGCGCGCGCCGCGCGCAACATCGCCGGCGTGGACGTGGTGAGCGCCAAGCACCTGCGCGTGCTCGACCTGGCGCCGGGCGCCAAGGCCGGACGGCTCACCGCCTACACCCAGTCCGCCCTGACCGCGATTGCGGGCGAGGGCAAGAAGAAGGAGTAAGGGAATGATTCTCATGGCAAACCAAACCAAATCCCCTTCCAACAAATCCGCCCCCGCTGCGGTCGACATGGGCAGCGTGCTGCTCTACCCCATCACCACCGAAAAGGCGATCGGGATGATCGAGCTGGAGAACAAGCTGCTCTTCGTGGTCGAGATGCGCGCCACCAAGGCCCAGATCAAGGAGGAAATCGAGCGCCTCTTCAAGGTCAAGGTCGGCTCCGTCAACACCAAAATCACCCCGCACGGGGCCAAGCACGCCTTCATCCGGCTCAAGGAGGGCAAGGCGGACGACATCGCCACCCAGCTCAAGATTGTCTGAGGGATATTCATGGGTAAGCTACTCAAACAACAGAGGCGCGGCAAAGGCTCCGGCGCATACCGGGCGCCCTCGCACCGCTACCACTCGAAGTCCGCCTTCCGGGCGCTCGACGACGTCGAGAAGACCGGCGCTCTGCGCGGCGCGGTGATGGAATTCATCGACGACCCGGCGCACCAGACGCCGGTGATGCGCGTGCGCTTCACCAACAATGACGAGATTTATCTCCCGGCTGCCGAGGGAATCGCGGTGGGCGACGAGATTTATGCCGGCGCGATGGCCCCCATTGCGCGCGGCGCCATCCTGCCGCTCTCCCGCATTCCGGAAGGCGGCTACATCTACAATCTGGAGCGCTCCCCCGGCGACGGCGGGAAGCTGGTGCACGCGCCCGGCGCCTACGCCGTGGTGTCGGCCCGCGAGCGCGACATCGTTTACGTTAAAATGCCCTCCAAGCAGGTCTTGGAGCTGCAGTCCACCTGCCGGGCGCAAATCGGCATCGCCTGCGGAGGCGGCCGCCTCGAGCGCCCGCTGCTCAAGGCCGGACTGAACCACTACAAGAAACACGCCCAGAACCGCAAGTGGCCCGTCAACCGCGGTGTGCACATGTCCGCCTACACCCATCCGTTCGGCGGCAAGCAGCACCACAAGGGACGCGGCTCCGCGACTTCGCGCGGCGCGCCTCCGGGACGCAAGGTCGGCCACATCGCCGCCCGCTCGACGGGACGGCGCAAGGTCAAGCGCGAGGAGAACTAAAGGTGAATGCTTATGGTACGCATTGACAAATACCGCGGCTCCGGCAAGAAAGAGCTGGAGTCCATCACCATGGAAGACGCGCTCCCGCTGCTCACCAGCCGCGCGCGCCGCGCGCTCAAGCGCGCCATGGACGGCCGCAACTTGGTGTACAAGAAGCTCATCAAGAAGGTGGCCGCCTGGCAGGCCAAGCCCCCGGTGAGCAAGCCGGGCGCCGCGCCCAAGGCGATTCGCACGCACGTGCGCGCCGCCGTCATCCTGCCATCCTGGGTGGGCCTGACGTTCGGCGTGTACAGCGGCAAGGAGTTCAAGCCCGTGGTGATTACGCCCGACAAAATCGGCTACCGCCTCGGCGACTTCGTGCACTCCACCGGACGCGTGCTGCACTCCGGCCCCGGTATCGGCGCCACTCGCGGCTCGAAGTTCATCCCCCTGAAGTGAGAACATGACCTACGCCTACCAATCCATCCCCAACGAGCGCACGGCCATGGCCCGCGTGGACGGCGTCAACGCCTCCTACAAGGACCTCGCCAACGTGTGCTCCAACGTGCGCGGCCGCAACGCCGAGAAGGCGCTGGAGTTCCTCAATGAGGCGGCCCGCGGCGATCGGCCCATCCGCCTCTACAAGTTCAACAAGCACCGCGGCCACGTCGGGCGCATCGGAGGCGTCAAGGGCGGCTGGCCGGTCAAGTCGTGCAAAATCGTGCGCGACGTGCTGGCGAACGCCATCGCGAACGCCGAGAGCAAGGGCATGGGCGCGTGCAAAATCGCCCACATCCAGGCCAACAAGAAGCTGGTCTATGGGCGCATGTCGGCCAAGGGCCGGCGCACCCGCCAGGACCTCGAGACCGCGTTCGTGGAAATCGTGCTGAAGGAGATTGCGGGACAGGAGAAGAAGGCCGAAGAGAAGAAGATGGAGAACAAATCCGTCTCCACTCCCAAGGCCGAGACCAAGCCCTCCACCCCCGCTCCCAAGACCGAAGAGAAAAAGAGCGAAGTCAAGCCTTCGAGCGGCGCGCCGGCCAAGCCGGTCGCGGCCCCGGCGCAGGCCAAATCTTGATTAGGTGATCCTTTGGGCATTGAACGCAAATTTGTCGAGGAATCCATCGTGCGCTACCAGGTCTCCAACTTTCTGGAGAAGGAGCTGGACCGCGCCGGCTTCACCCACGTCGACATCCAGCGCACCCCCATGGTGACGCGCATCGCCGTCGAGGTGACCACCCCGGGCCGCGTGATTGGAAAGAAGGGCCGCACCATCCGCGACCTCACCGACGCCATTTCCAGCGATTTCCACATGGACAAACCGCAGATTTCGTTGGTCGAGACGGCCAAGCCGGAGCTGGAGCCCCGCCTGGTGGCCAAGAAAATCTGCCGCTTCATCGAAATGGGCAAGAAGCCCCGCGCCATCCTGCACTCGGCGCTGCGCGACATCATGGCGAACGGCGCGCTGGGCGCCGAAATCATCGCCGCCGGCAAGCTGGCCGCCAAAGGAGGCCGCTCCAAGGCGCTGCGCGTGATGGCCGGATACGTGCCCAAGGCCGGCGAGCCCGCGCGCCTGGTGAAAATCGGCTACGTCACCGCCTACCCCAAGTCGGGCGCGATCGGCGTGCTGGTCCGCCTGGTGATGCCCGGCACCGTGTTCCCCGACAAGGGCGTGGTGACCAAGGTCGAAATCCCCAACCTCATCGCGCACGCCGAGAGCGTGGAAAACACCGAGCGCGCCCGCGATGAGACGGTGGATCCGCTGAAGGGAATGACCGCCCCGCCCAAGCGCCGCGCGCCCCCGCGCCGGCCCATGAGGCGCCGCTAGAGGTTGATGTTCATGGCCATTATCCGCAAAAAAGAACTCAACGGCCTCGCGCCGGCCGCCCTGTCAGCGAAGCTGGTGGACGTGCGCCGCGAGCTCAACACCGAGCGCGGCCTCATCAAGTCGGGCGGACGCTCGTCCAACCCCGGCAAGATCAAGGAGCTGCGCCGCACCATTGCGCGCATCCTCACCAAGCTGGGGCAGAAGGCGTCGATGCTGCCCGGAAAGAAGATGACGGGCGCCGCCGCCAAGACCGCTCATGCGGCCCCGGCCAAGCCGGCCGGCGCCGCTCCGAAAAAGAACGAGGTGAAAATTAGTGCCTGAGATTTGCCCCAAATGCGGCCTGCCCAAGGAGATTTGCGCCTGTGACATCCTCGACAAGGAGGAGGTGCGCAAAATCAAGGTGTATGCGACCAAGAAAAGGTTCCGCAAACTGGTCACCATCATCGAAGGCCTCGACGGCGAGCGCCTGGAGCAGACCGCCAAGGAACTCAAGCAGAAACTGGCCTGCGGGGGCACCGTGAAAGACGGTGTCATCATCCTGCAGGGCAACCACACCCAGAAGATGAAGGCCATGCTCAAAGCCCAGAATTATCCGGAAGAGAGCATCACCGTCATCTACGGGCTGAATTAGAGAACGAGGTGAATGGAAAGCGATGGAAGCACTGGACCCGGTCATGGTGGAGGAGTGGATGGGACTGACCGTCACCGTCCTCGATGCGGCCAACCCCGCGCATGTGGGGCTGGCGGGCGTCGTGGTGGACGAGGGCGCGCGCACCCTGCTCCTGCGCACCGCGGCGGGAAAAGAGGTCCGGCTGCCCAAATCCCAAACCCGGCTCGGCGCGAAATGCGCGGACGGCCGGCTTGCAATCATCGAAGCGGGCGAGGCGCTGATGCGTCCTGAGGACAGGAGCAAGCGCCTCTACCGCCGAGTACAAACCAAATGAGCGTGAAAATTATGAGTTCCTCCGATAAATCCCGGCCCCTGTCCACGCGCGGACACATCGTCAGCGGCATCGTGGTCTCCGACCGCGCCAAGCGCACGGTGATCGTGCAGCGCGACGTGGTGACCTACATCCCCCGCTACCGCCGCTACGCGCGCTCCATCTCCAAGATTCCCGCCCACAACCCCGACGAAATCGCCGCGAAGGTGGGCGACATCGTCCAGATTGCCGAGTGCCGCAAGGTCTCCAAGACCAAGGCCTGGGTGGTGACCAAAATCGTCACGCGGGGCAAGGGCCGCATCGAGATGGGCACCGTCAAGCCCCACGATGAGAAGCAGTACACGCACGAGGCCAAGGGCAAGCCCGAAGCAAAGGAGAAGGCCGAGGCCTCCAACTAGGTGTTATCCATGAAGGGTTTGGGTTCATCCGTCAGCAAGGGATTGCAGGTCGGCTCCAAGATTGTCTGCAACGACAACTCGGGCGCCAAGATCGTGCAAATCATCGGCGTCAAGGGCACCAAGGCCAAGAAGGCCATGTACCCCAAAGTCGGCGTCGGCGACGTGGTCATCGTCTCGGTCAAGAAGGGCAACCAGGCCATGCGCAAGAAGGTGCTCAAGGCGCTGGTGGTCCGCCAGAAAATGCCTTTCCGCCGCCCCAACGGGATGCGGCTGATGTTCGAGGACAACGCCGTGGTCATCATCGATGACGCCGGCCTGCCCACGGGAACTGAAATCAAGGGCGCGGTGGCGCGCGAAGTCGCGGACCGCTACCCGAAAGTAGCGGCCATCGCCCCGGCCGTCGTGTAGAGGGATACTCATGTCATCGTCCATCCAACCCCGAAAACAGCGGAAAAGCCGCTATGACGCGCCCATGCACGTGCGCGCCAAGCACATGCACGTGCACATCGCGACCGAGCTGCGCGCCAAGCTTGGCGTCAGCCGCCGCTCGATTCAGCTGCACAAGGGCGACAAGGTCCGCCTGCGCCGCGGCGACGAGGCCGGCAAGATGGGCGCGGTGATGGAAGTGGACTGCAAGCACCGCGTGGTCTATGCCGAGGGGTTCGTCAACAAAACGGCCCGCGGCGTGGAGAAGCTCAAGGCCCTGCAGCCCGCCAACCTGGAAATCGTGGACGGGGACTTCGCCAAGAAGGACCGTGCCGCGATTTTGGCGCGCGGCAAGAAGAAGACGTTCGCCAATGTCAAGACCGCAAGCGCGCCGGCCCCCAAGGCGGCCGCCCCGGCGAAGACGCAGTGAGGATATTCATAACCTGATGTGATGATTATGGCCAAACGAGGAGGAACTCACCATTCCAAGCGGCTGACCACGCCCATGAGCGTGCCCGTCATCGGCCGCAAGCGCATCCGCTGGATGCTGACGCCCCGCCCGGGACCGCACCCCAAGCGCCTGACCATAACGTTGGGCACCCTGCTGCGCGACCAGCTTGACCTGGGCGATGATTTGCGCGAAATCAAGCGCGCCCTCAACGCCGGCTCCGTCAAGGTGGACGGACAGGTGGTGCGCGACGTGCGCCGCCCCGTCGGCCTGATGGACGTCATCGAGCTTTCCTCCGGCGCCAAGGCCTGGCGCATGCAGATTGATTCCATGGGCCGCCTCAACCCCGTGGCCATCGACGCGAAGACGGCGGCGCACAAGCTGGCCAAGGTGGTCGGCAAGCGCACCGTGCGCGGCGGCAAGGTCCAAATCACCCTGCATGACGGACGCACCCTGCTGGCCGACAACGCCGTGCAGGTGGGCGCCACCCTGCGCGTGGGCGTGCCCGGCTTCAAGCTGGAGGAGCAGCTGCCCCTCAAGTCGGGCGTGCGCTGCCTCGTCACGGCCGGCAAGCACGCCGGCGACATCGCCTCTTTGGAGAAAATCATCGAGCGCGTCGGTTCGATGGACTCCGAGGCCAGCCTCAAGGCCGGCGGCGAGAGTTTCGTCACCGTGACCAAATACCTCTTCGTGGTGGATGACCAGTTCGCCTGAGATGATTGTGGAGTAGATGCAAATGGAAAAAACAACCACCAACCCGATGCGCCAAATCGTCATCGACAAGGTCACCCTCAACATCGGCGTCGGCCACTCCGGCGCGGACTTGGAGAACGCCAAGACGCTCTTGGAGCGCCTCTCCGAGCGCAAGGCCGTGGAGACGCTGGCGAAGGTCCGCAACCCCGTCTTCCACATCAAGAAGGGAGACCCCATCGGCGCCAAGACCACCCTGCGCGGCACCCATGCCGTGGAGTTTGTCAAGAAGGCCCTGCACGTGCGCCAGTTCACCCTGCCCAAGCGCTCGTTCGACAAGGAGGGCCATTTCTCGTTCGGAGTTCCCGAATACATCGAGTTCCCGGGGGCGAAATACGACCCCAAAATCGGCATCATCGGATTCGACGTGTGCGTGACGCTGCGCCGCAAGGGCGGCTGGCGCGTCGCGCGCCGGCGCGCCGTGCGTGCCCCCATCGCCGCGGCGCACCGCATCCGCAAGGAGGACGCGCAGGCGTTTGCCCAGGAGGTATTAGGCGTAAAGCTGGTGTAGCCCGCCTAAGATTTGGTGATATTCATGAGCAAAAAGGACGAAAAACCGCTTCCCCTGCAATACCGCCTCAAGGGCAAACTCATGCGCAAGTGCCGCTTCTGCGGCTCCTCGCGCGGCATGATTCGCTCCTATGGGCTGCGCATCTGCCGCCGGTGCTTCCGCGACATGGGCGAGCGAATCGGATTCAGGAAGTTCTAGAGGATTGATGATATGGTATCCAAAGATTTACTCGCCGATGCCCTCAACACCCTCAAGACGCACGAAATGGCCGGCAAGCCGGACTGTGACGTGAGGCCGTCTAAGATGGTGCGTGAGACGCTGCGCATCCTGCAGGCCAAGGGCTACATCGGCGACTTCGAGTACGTGGATGAGGGCTCCAACGGCCACTTCCGCGTGAAGCTGGTGGGGCGCATCAACCAGTGCGGCGCCATCAAGCCCCGCTACCCGGCCAAGAAGATGGAGTGGGCCGAGTGGGAGCAGAAATTCATTCCCGGCGTGGGATTCGGACTGCTGATTGTGAGCACCCCCAAGGGGCTCATGACCAACGAGGAGGCGAAGACGGCGCAGACCGGCGGCCGTCTCATCGCCTTTGTGTACTAGAGGGATGGACATGAGCGACGTCACCAACACCATTTCCATCCCGTCCGGGGTCACCGTCAAGCTCGACGGCCTGCACCTCACGGCCAAGGGCAAGGCGGGCGCAATCGACCGCACCTACAAGATGCACGGCGTCTCGGCCAAAATGAGCGGCTCCAACATCGAGGTGGTCGGGCCCTTACGCGAGGCCAACACCCTCAGCGCCCACATCCGCAACGCCCTCAACGGCGCGGAGAAGGGCTACACGCAGAAGCTCAAGATTGTCTATGCCCACTTCCCCATCGCCCTTGAAATCAAGGGCAAGCAGGTGGTCATCAAGAACTTCCTGGGCGAGAAGCAGCCGCGCCACGCCGACATCGTGGGCGCCACGAAAGTGGAGTCCAAGGGCGCGGAAGTGAACGTGTCCGGCCCCGACCGCGATGACGTGGGCCAGACCATCGCCAACCTGCGCACCGCCACCAAGATTCGCAACCGCGATTCGCGCGTGTTCCAGGACGGCATTTACCCCGTCGAGGGCTAGAGGATGATGCTCATGGTAACCAAGAAGAAAATCCCTCAATTCAAGCGGCCCAACTACGGGCGCACCAAATGCGGCTCCATCAAGGGCAACTGGCGCAAGCCCCGCGGCATTGACAACAAAAAGCGCATCCACAAGAAGTTCATGGGATGCTCGCCTGCCGTGGGCTACCGCCAGGACAAGCGCATCCGCGGCATGCACCCCACCGGACAGCACGAGCTGCTGGTGGAGAACATGAAGCAGCTCGCCGGCGCGTCCAACGTGCTGGTGCGCATCGCCGGCGGCGTGGGCGCCAAGCTCAAGTCCAAGCTCGTGGCCAAGGCGCAGGAAATGAAGCTGCGGGTTCTGAACCCGTAAATTTGATGTGATATTCATGGCACAAAACACCATCCGCCGCCTGTCGGCCGACATCATGGGCATCGGCACCAGCCGCGTCCGCTTCCAGCCCGACCAGATGGCCCGCATCAACGAGGCCCTGACGCGCGACGACATCCGCGTGCTCATCAAGGAGGGCATCATCTACGCCCTGCCCGCGCGCGGCGTGAGCAAGGCGGGCTCGCGGGCCCGCGCCCGCGCGCGCCGCAAGGGCCGCCAGTCCGGCCACGGCAACCGCAAGGGCACCTACCAGGCCCGCGCCGACCCCAAGGAGACGTGGATGGCCAAGGTGCGCAGCCAGCGCTCGCTGCTGCGCTCGCTCAAGGAGGGCGGCGCCATCCAGCCCGAGGCGGTGCGCAAAATCTACACCATGATCAAGGGCAACGCCTTCCGCGGCAAGGCCGTTCTCAAGACCTATCTCAAGGAGAACGGGCTGCTGACCGCGTCGGGCCTCGCCCAAATGAACGCGCCCAAGAGCGCGCCGGCCAAGCCGGCCGCCAAACCCAAGACGGGTCAGAATCCGTCGGCCCCAACGGGGCAGAAATCCAAGTGAGTGTGAAGACTTATGCCAACTGCCAAAGGTCCTCTGTATAAGGTGGCGTTCCGCCGCCGGCGCGAGAACCGCACCGACTACCGCAAGCGTTTGGGGCAAATCCGCTCCGATGCGCCTCGCCTCGTGGTGCGCGCCTCCAACAAGGGCATCCGCGCCCAGTTCGTCCGCTTCGAGCAGGCGGGCGACATGACGCAGGCCCAGGCCGGCTCGTGGGAGCTCGAACCCTTGGGCTGGATGCCGCAGGCCAACGCGCCCACCGCCTATTTGGTGGGCCTGATGGCCGGCACGCGCGCCAAAAAGGCGGGCCTCAAGTCCTTCCACATCGACATCGGCCTCTCGACCGCCTCCAAGGGCCGCATCCTCTTTGCCGCCGGCATGGGCGCGCGGGATGCCGGTCTGCAGACCGAGCTGGGCGACGAGCTGATTGACGCCAAGCGCGTCAAGGGCGAGCACATCGCCGCCTACGCCAAGGAGCTCAAGTCTTCCAATCCTTCCAAGTTTGGCCAGCACTTCGCCCGCTACGCGGCGAAGAACATCGACGTGACGGCGCTGCCCGCCCTGTTTGACAAGACCAAGGCGCGCATCGCCAGCGGGTGATTTTCATGATGAGAAAAGAACGCCGAAGCCGCCGTCCGCGCGAGGACCAGCCCAAGCCGGAGTGGATTCCCAAGACCTCGATTGGCCGCCGCGTCAAGATGGGCGAAATCACCTCCATTGAGGACATTTACGCCATGGGCAAGCCGCTTTTGGAAGACGGCATCGCCGACCACCTGCTGCCCGGCCTGTCCGAGGACACGCTCGATATCATGAACACCCAGCGCATGACGCAGAACGGCCGCAAGGCGCAGTTCCGCGCGATTGTGCTGGTGGGCGACAAGAACGGCCACGTCGGCATCGGCGCCGGCAAGTCCGAAGAAGTGCGCCCGGCCATTGAAGCGGCCGCGCGCGCCGCCAAGTGCAACATCATCTGCGTCCCCTTGGGCTGCGGCTCGTGGGAATGCGGCTGCAAGACCCGCCACTCCCTGCCCATCCGCGTGATTGGCAAGAACGGCTCGGTTGAAGTGACCATCAAGCCCGCCCCGCGCGGCCTTGGAGTGGCCGCCAACCCGGTGGTGCGCAAAGTGCTGATGGCCGCCGGCGTCAAGGACGGCTGGTCGTTCTCGCGCGGCCACACCGAGAATGTCTACAACATGGCCATGGCCACCATCTCGGCGCTGGACTCGCTCAACAAGATGCGCTACCGCGGCGACTGGAAGGAGATGGCCTCTGCGGATGTGGAGAAGAAGGCCAAGGCCGTGGAAGAGCCGGCCACCCAATAAGGTGAACACTCATGGCTGAACAAACCAAACCAAGCCCGGTGAAGGCGGCCCCTGCCGCCCCGGCCAAGAAGACGGCGGCCCCCGCCCAGAAGACGGGCGCGGCCCCCAAGACCACCACCGCCGGCACGGCCATGGGCCGCATGAAGTTCGCCCCCGGCTCCACCATCGCGGTGGTGCGCATCCGCGGCGTGACAGGCATGAACCCCAAGCGCCAGATGACGCTGGAGCTGCTGGGCATCCACAAATCCCATTACGCGACGCTGGTGCAGGCCACGCCCATCATCATGGGCATGCTGCGCCAGGCCAAGGACTACATCTCCTGGGGCCCCGCCAGCACCGAGGTGATGGAAGCCATGCTGCTCAAGCGCGGCGAGACGCTGGACGGCGTCAAGCTCTCCTCGGCCAAGAAGCCGGAGGAAATCAAGGCCATGGCCAAGGAAGTGCAGGCCGGCAAGACGCTCAAGTCGTTGGGCGTGTGCCGCACGTTCAGGCTGACCCCACCCTCGCGCGGCTTCAAGGACCGCAAGAAGAACTACCCCTATGGCGACTTGGGCGTGCGCCCCTCGATGGATGACGCGCTCAAGGCCATGATTTAGAGTTGATTCTGATGACCACACGACCGGGCAAGCGCAACCGCAAATTCTTTGGAAGTCGCTCCCACGGCAAGGGCAACGCCAAGAACCGCAGAGGAAAGGGCGGGAAGGGCGGCTGGGGACGCGCCGGCATGCACAAGCACCGCTTCTCCTACATCACCACGCACGAGCGCGAGTGGATGCACAAGGGCGGCCACTACGGCTTCACCAACCCCAACCGCGTGGAATACCCTACCCTTAACCTGTGGGATTTGGAGCAGATGGCCCCTGATTTGAAGGCTGAAGGCGGCAAGAAAGTGATGGTGTTTGAGGGCAAAATCCTCGGCACCGGCAAGCTGACTTCGGCTGTTCATGTCAAGGCGTGGTATGCTTCGGAAAAGGCCGTGGAGCGGATTAAAGCCGCCGGCGGCTCTTTTGAAGCTACGCGGGAGAAGAAGCCCAAGAAAGAGAAGAAGGAATAAAAAAGAAGAATGGGGCAAACACCCCAAAAATTATTTTTTAAACAAGTTAGCGGTAGCAAAATGCGTTCGATAAAACTTACTTGGAAGATGCAAAAACTAGTAATGCTCTGTGTCTTGTTCTACGATATAATCACACTTATCACAGCCAATTCGCCAGTATTCCCCAACGGGTTCTCCGTCCTCCCCGCGACTACCGAAAGAGTGAGAAGTGGTAGTAATTTTTCCACCACATTCTGGACATATAGAGGAAGACAGCAGAACATCTTCTCTGCCCGAATATGCACCAGAATAGCGAATAAGCTGTTCAAGGTTATGGAGGTCTTCGGTAGTTATTTCGGACTCGGAGTCGAATTCGGCCAGTCTTTTCTTTGAAGTCTCTAAAGCATCAGAGATCGGCGAGAGAAGGTGATCTTCAATGATGGGGTATTTTGATTGTTTCTTCATTATTGGAATTAGGCGTTCAACGTCATTGACATAATTTTTTAACGTTCGGAAAAAAACAGATTTGAATGTGAAATTATTACTATTCTCATGAAATTTATTTCCCGCAGAGATAACCCAATCTCGAAATAGAGGGGCTTTTTCACGAAGCTCCTTCATTTGATTTGCAGGTAAGTTAAACTGAGGCTGACCATGTTCAATCTTGTTTCTTGCGTAGTCAAGCATACCAAATAACTTTTCCCAATCGGAGTGGCTCGGTTCGCTAACAAAGTAGTATCCTATAACCTTCCAAGCTCCAGCGCCACCGACATAATGAAAGTCACCAGGGGAAATTTTGCATAGGCGAGTCCCGACCCCGATTAATATATTACGATAAAAGTCATCCAAATATTTGAAAGTAGCTCGACGAGCATAGGGATGGTCGATTACTGACCGATCATAAAGATCGAGATACTCTTGAAATTGATTGTTGGGCATGCCACACAGTAATTTTTCTGGCTTAAAAGCTTACCTCAGATGTAAAAAAAAACTACCCAATGCGCGGCGACCAGATTTGAACGTGGTTTCCGATTCCAAGTTCACGCAGGACTTGCTCTAATTCCACTTACCTTATCTTTTGAAACGATGATATTGAGCTGGACCCCTTAGGCTAACCAGATTTTGGTGCAGATCGCTTTCGTTTCCCCGTGCCATTTCTTCACCTTCCTTTACGTGTCCTCTACGATTTCAAGCTTATCTGGCTCGAAAGGCCACTGGCAATTCTGGCCTTTATCCTTAAGACCTTCCGGGAATTGAGTTCTATAGACGATGGACGCTTCCCTACGCGTGCCCTTCTTTGCATACTTTTCAAGTTCTGCCTTCCTTGACAAATCTTCAGTCAGCTTGCGTCGCTCGTAGGTCTTGGATTTCCCATGATGATAGGGGACCACATAGAGAGCCATTCTACGAGGCTTGCGCTCTGAAATGGGGCGGCCTTTCAATTCAGCGATAATTTTATCCAGTTCTTCTTTGGCTTGGATAGGTTCGCTGAAGTCAATCTTGCCCAAGAGTTCGACGACCTCATAATCCGGCTTCTTGATAATCTTGTCTGCTTCCTCGAGTCGTTTTCTCATGGCAATGATCAAAACCTTGGCTTCGTCGAAGTTTTTCGGCTCCACATAGAACCGATCATCAGTTAGCTTGGTCTGCATAATCTCACCTTCAAATTGGTGGAAGACCTGCGGAGGTACCTGCATCGAGGAGCAGATGGCTCCCGTAAGCCGCTGCCATTGAACAGAAGACGGCCTTCTCTTCCGATGTCAGATTCGGGTTGTCATAAACCGATTTGGTGGCGAATGCGAGCAGCCCGCCAGCTGCAAGGCTGTGCGCTGTGGCTCGGTGCAACGGACCTGTGGCGGGTTCGATTATATCCGGCAGCAGCGCAACTCCAGCACCAACCACGCCCCAACAAACAGCATTTCCGAGATCAACTTCCTCTTTCTGAATCGTCTTTACAAGAGCGTAACCAATGGAACCGACCAAAAATCCTGCGAGCATATGCTCCCCTCTGTTCGACATCTGAATCAACTCCAATTACTTCATTTAGTATTACGATGCGAGCCAACTTATTTAAAATGTTTTCGACGTATAATATGTATTAAATGTGAGAATATGAGCCGCCGAATGTCTGTTCCGAGAAAAGTTCATATCGTAGCCGTTGGCTTTGAGGTTGAACGAATTTGCCGAGCGATCCAGTATCTAGCTGCGGAAAAAGTCTATCTGGTCATTGAGAAGAAGAATGCCTCAAATAGTTTTATGGAAAACATTCAGGCCCAACTCAAGGACATAGAGTTCGAGGTAAAAAGCGTTGAAGACTTCTGGGATTATGAGGAGAATATGGGGCTGTTTTGCAGTTTGGTTTACAATGAAATCCACAAAAAAGACAATATGATTTGGATTAATCTCTCGTCCGGAAGCAAACTACATGGCACGATAGGACTCACGGTTGCCCAGATGTTCGGGTTCTATAATAATCAGCAGAAGGCATTCCCATATTATGTCCGTGCGGATGGCTATAGACCCCAGAATTCCAAAGATTTCAAGCTTAGGGGTTCGGCCATAGTCCCGGAACTAAACGAAACTAATGAGGGATTCATAATCACCCCGCCGCTTTTCCCGACAGAGAAACCCGATATCAAGGAGTTGGAGCTTTTGGAAAAACTGACCTGCAATACCCGCGTCCGAATTAAAGATCTTCGAAAACTGGTTGAGGGAAGTGAGCTGAAAGATACAACCTCTGCAAAAGCCGCCCGTTTAAATCGTCTTATCGGTCCGCTTATTGAGAAGGGCTTTGTGCAAGCAGAGGGCCGCACCCGCTCAACCCGATACGAACTCACCAAGAAAGGAGAAAGCTATCTTCGTTCGTTCAGACCGCTGCTGGCATTATATCGTTCCGAGCCGGAGTTTAAGATGGGTTGAAACGGCAGATGCAAAATGAATCGTTAAAAGCGCTCGTACTTTCGTATTCGCGCAATAAAATCCCTTCGAATTTCATCGGTTATATTTTTTGCACCACGAATATTCCCTTTTGTTCTGTTTCCTTTTGGGCAAGCGATTTGTATTAATATCGTTTCTACCGCGTCGAGACGATTGTTTGGCACCACAAAAATTCTGAATTTGGTCCATCTCCCACGATGTCGGTCGCTCTGGTGCTGGCGAAGTCTTGTTTTTAGGTTTGTGGCCAACCCCACATACCAAAGTTCTTCATTTTCACCATAAAGAGCGTAGATCCCAGGTTTATCTGCAAGATATTCGATCACATCATCCAAATAAGCCGCTGACATTAGATCGCTATACTCAGTCACTATTCCAACGGGCCTTCTTTCCATAACAGTTGGAGCTATGCTGCGCCCAGAAGTGTAGTTTATACGACGCAAACCAAAGAGTCCTTTATCGAGTTGAACAAATCTAGACATTCTGCCTTTCCGAAGAACATCGGTGTAAAGCCGTGAAGCCATTGTTTGTCGAGGCGTTTTTCCAGACGTTTCTAGAAAACCGTTTTTTAAGGCGATATCCGTGATTTCGTTTGGGCGCATAGGTCGTTTTGTTTTGTTGAGGACTCGTTCCGCAGCTTCAAAAAAGCCCATAATGCCCGAACTCATAAATTGTTTATAAGCCTTACCTCCATTGGAAATCCACCCTCAGCACTTTTAAATTCAACCCTCTTGTTCAGTATACGCTGCGGGGCATACCTATGAGATATATCGGCTCAAAACAAAACCTGTTGGATTTCTTGGGGCGTCACATCAGGTCGGCTATGAGCAAAAAAGATAATTTGCTGTTTGCAGATTTATTTTCAGGGACTACCGCAGTATCCAAACATTTCAAGAAACTTGGATATAGGATAGTATCCAATGACTATATGACATTTTCGTACGTTCTACAGCAAGCGTACATCCTAACGAACGCGCCACCTGATTTTGAGAGCACACCTTATTCGCAGTATGTGAAGGTCTTGGATTTCTTCAACACACTGAAACCAGTTAAGGGTTTTTTTTACAAAAACTATTGTTATGAAGGCACTCACAATAAACCATTTTCACGGAATTATTTTTCGGGACCCAACGCGATGAAAATAGACGCAATTTTACATCAATTAAAGACATGGAAGGAAGATGGAATAACGATTGATTGCGAGGACGCTGTTCTTCGTGCAAGCCTAATTGAAGCAGTTAATAATGTATCTAATATTTCTGGAACGTTTGGAGCATTTCTAAAAAAAGATGACCCCCGGAAGTTTAATACACTACAATTACAACCAATTAATTTTATCCCTTCAGATAAAGAACACAAATGCTTTAACCAAGACATAAAAGACATAATAGAAAAAGTTGAAGGAGATGTGCTGTATCTCGACCCCCCATATAATCAAAGACAATACCCACCATACTATCACATTTTAGAGACAATAAGTTTAGGAGACGAACCAGATATCTATGGCAAAACTGGGCGAAGACCTTACAAAGAAAAACTATCGCCATTCTGCGTTCGAACTAAAGCGGCCGCGGCGTTTGAGAATATTATTGAAAAGACGCCCATCGACAAGATATTTTTGAGTTATAACACAGAGGGCATATTAAGCGTGCCCGAACTACAAAATCTACTTTTAAATTACGGAAGCGTAAAGATATTCACGCGTGAATATCGAAGGTATAAATCAAATGGGAATGGGTCTGGAGATAAAAAAGTTCAAGAGGTTTTGTTATATGTCAACCGAAGAAGGTAAAAAAGTCTCCAGAAAAAAAGAAATAGGAAAAAATGGGGTTGTTGTTGAAGGACGTGGAGTGTACGATAGAAGAAACAAATTAAACGAATTAACTGGAGAGGAATGGGTTTATTTTACAAACAGTGTGTGGATAACGGGATATAGTCCAACTGCGACAGAAAATGTAGGCCTGAAGTATCGAAAAATTCACCCGTCCCCAAAACCACCTGGACTAATACGGGACATAATAAAATTCTTCACAAAATCTGACGCGTTGATTCTTGACCCATTCGTTGGGGTCGGCGGAACTCTCTTGGGCGCAGCGATGGCAGGGGGAGGTAGAACTGCAATAGGGATAGATCTTGAAGAAAAGTACATGCAAGCCTACAACAAGGTTTGTGAAACAGAAAATCTGAAAAAAATGCAGTATGTTATTGGCGACTCAAAAAAAATTATGGGAGAAAAAAATAGCATAACTGAAAAAAAATACGACTTGATAATCGCAGACCCCCCATATTCAGATATGATGTCCAAAACACGCACTGGTCAGCGAGTAAAACTATATGATTCGCCTGGAGCGACCCCCTACAGCGATAAAGAAGCGGATTTGGGCAATATGAACGAAGAACGCTTCTTAGCTTCCCTTCGAGAGATTATCGAGGACTCCGCTCGACTTCTAAAAAACGAAAAATACCTGATAATATTTTGTAAGGATTTCCAACCTAAAGGCAAACAAACAAATCTACTTCATTGTAAAATCATAAATGAACTAAACAAAATAGACGGCTTGGAGTATAAAGGAATGCGGATATGGCACGACCAAGCCATGTCTTTATATCCATTCGGATACCCGTATGCGTTTGTTATGAACCAAATACACCAATACATCTTAATTTTCAGAAAGGTGCAAAATGGTGGCAAGAAATAAATTATTGGGCAATTATGGTTGGGTGCAGAATACATCTAACCTAAGGACCATCATTAGGACCCTCATCCTTGTTCCTGACCACGGGATACGCCACTTAGAGTTAAGAGATAAAATCAAACAACAACGAATTGAAGCGCATGATCTTCCGAGAAGATGGGAATGGGACGCACGCTGTAGAATAAAGGCGATACACGCTTTGGGGCTAGTAAAGTTAAACAGATATATTCAGGGCTATGAACTTACAGGCATCGGCCAAAAACTAAAAGAATATGAAGCCTCTGGTTTGAGAGGAGAAAATGTTGCTCTGACGGAAGAAGAAAAAATAATACTTAAGGATGGACTACTGACAAATCCACCAGTCATTAGAGTTTTATCTCTGCTTAATGAAGCAGTGGGTAAACCAGGATTATCCAAATACGACATTGGACAAAGACTAGGTTTTGTAGGTGACGTTGGTTTCACTCATAAAGACCCGTCCATAATCGCCCAGTTAGGGCGTTCATTCAACAACCAAGAAGGAGATGCAGATAAGTGGGCGCGGACAATATTAAGTTGGCTCGTTCAGATAGGCTGGGCGATAGATGCGGGAGAGAGAGATTTTAGTGGTCAAAAAATTAAACTGTATGCGGCTACTGGAGAAGTTGCCACGGTTCTCCGCTACAAGGCAGTGCGCATCACCAGAAATGTGCCTGCTGAAATGCTTTGTTCGAACCACCATGCATTCCCAAAGCTGATTCAGAAACGGCGTTCGTTAATCCTACAGGAGTTGGGACAAGATGTTTGCACAATACAAAAGTTAATTGAACGCCTTCGCGCGGAGAACATTAATGCTAATGAAGAAATTTGTAAATTTGATATTTTGAACTTGCAGAATGCAGGATTTAGTATTACATACGATGGAGGATATTATAAACTAACTGACCGGATCGAATTAGATAGCCCTGCACAGGTCGTAGTTGAAAATGATTCATTGAACACTATCGAATCGTTAATTCAAACGTCGGTTGTGAAGTTCGATATGGTCCCACCTCGACTTGTTGACCATCTTATTCGATTTGGATACGATGGCGAGATGGGAACCGAGTTCGAAGGCATTGTAGCAGAATATTTTAGATTTTTAGGCTTCGACACAGAATATCTTGGGCAGGGAAGAGGACGCGTTACAGACATACTCGCAAAATATATCGATCAGACATACGCTCGTTCGTATGGTCTGATCATAGATGCGAAAGCAACATCAGGCAGGTATGGTTTCCCCGCTTCAGATAAAAGAAAAATGAAAGAGTATATTTCGTTGCATGGCCCGCAACTAATGGTTGAGAGAATACCCCATCATGCATTTTCATTTGTCAGTTCTAAATTTGTCGATGATATTTCCCCACACTTGGATGAAATCGAACGAGACACAGCCATTAAAGGTTGTGCGATTAGCGTTGAAGCTCTCTTGGTGCTCGGCAACAAAATTGGCCAAGGTCAAATCAGGATAACTGAGTTGTATAATAAATTCGCATCGCAAGGGTTGTTTAGCGTTTCATGAGTCTAAATTTCGTTTCTTATTTGACTATTCCTCTAGATCAGGATAGCGACTTGGTTGGGTGCGAACTGATGAGATTCGGACATACCTGCCCTTACCGGAGCGTCCCAATCTCCGATTCCCTTTTATTCCACCTCTGAGTTAGCACCCCATGGCCACACTTAGTAAAGAGGTTGATGAAAACGGAGATACCCCTACTTCAAGCACGTACGAGGGAGAGGTAGTTTTTGTACGCCACAATGTAACTGAGGAGAAACAGGAAAATAAGAGTATAATTTCTGATAGAATAGGTGGTCTTTTTGAAAAAAAACAGATCGCGCTTTTTTGGGGAGAAACAAGAAGTTTTGACCCGAAAGATTACGATAACCGCTATGCTAAATCACAATTTGGTCTTCTAAAAAAGTGTTTCGAACACGGCGCAATTGTTGTGGCACGTTATGAAAATAAAAAAGATGGGGCCATTATCGGTGAAATTAAATCAGATGGAGTAAACAAAGAATTTGAACCGTGCGGTTCTGTAACACTAAAAATCGTGCATCTAGAAAACGCCAGAAATGAAAAATTCATTGACCATCAACGACTCATTTTTTCACCAGGCCGCCAGACTATTTGTAGATATAGAGACCAAGATAGGGACTACATTGTAAAACTCTTTAAGCGCGAAACATTACCGATGAAAGTGAACAGTTTACACCCTAGTCAAATAGAAGTTTTGTGTTATGAATATATGGCACATAAAAATTTGGTAGATGGACTACTACTCCCAATAGGCAGAAGTATGGAAGCAGTAGATATTATTGGGATACGGGCCGAACCTAAGTCCACAATAAAAGTAGTTGCACAAGTTACATGTCAGAATGACAGAAAAAAGATAAAAGTAAAGGCAGAGAGACTTTCAGAATTTGGGGGCAAAAAATATTTCTTTGGACCTCAAGAGAAATCGGTTTTTGTTGAGGGCTTAAACTTAGAGCTAGAGTATATTGCAATAGAAAAAGTTTTTGATGAACTGTTGAAAGTCCCCGAGTACGAAGAGTTGATTCATGAAATGATTAGGTGATTCCATGTCCTCCCTCACCTTCTTCGGCGGCATCAATGAAATCGGCGGCAACAAGATACTCCTAGAGCAAAATAATTCCAAAATCTTCCTTGACTTCGGCCAATCCTTCTCTCTATTGGACGACTTCTTCCTTCAAGAGAGCTACCTAAGCCCAAGAGAGCGGTTCGGGCTCAAAGACTATTTCGAGTTCAATCTCATGCCCAAGCTCCCGGGCCTCTACAGCAAGGAAGCGTTGGAACACACCAATCTGGCCTATCAGGAGCCCGAATGCGACGGCATCTTCATCACCCACGCCCACATGGACCACGTGGCCCACCTCAAGTACCTTCATCCAAATATCCCCATCTACATGGGCGAAACCACAAAAAAGATACTGGAATCCACCGCCGAAACCACAAGGCAGAAGTTCTGGACAGATGAGAGCGAAATCAAGACCTTTAGAACCAACAAGGAAATGCAAATCGGCGAGTTCAACATCACCCCCGTTCATGTCGACCATTCGGTGCCCGGCGCCTACGGATTCATAATCGAAACCAAAGAGGGAAATATCGCCTACAGCGGGGATTTGAGGTCTCATGGAAGAAAGCCCCAGCTCACAAAAGATTTCATAAAAAAAGCCCAATCAAGCGACCCCAAATTGCTTATCATCGAGGGAACCAGAGTGGCCGAAAATGAAACAAGGAAAAACCACACTGAGCCCTATGTCTATGAGCAGTCCAAGAAAGTGGCCCAAAGCACCCAAGGCCTTATTCTGGCCATGCGCTATCCCAAGGATTTGGACCGCTTTATGACCTTTTATCAAATCGCCAAGGAAACCGGCAAAAAACTCGTCATCTCCCTAAAGACCGCCCACTTGGTCCAAACGCTAAAACAAGACGAGGGCCTGCAAATGCCCGACCCCTTTCACAATGAACATATTCAGGTGTATGAGCGCAAGCTCACCAAATACCCGGCTTGGCAAAAGGAGTATTTGGACAAGTGCATTGAGGCGGCAGATGTCAGGCAAAACCAGGAGGACGTGCTGCTGGAGCTGGATTTCTACTATTTGAATGAATTAGTCGACATCCAGCCCCAAATGGGAGCCTGCATCCATTCCATGAGCGAGCCCTTTGAGGAAGACCCCGTCAGTCAGATGGGCGAAAAAGTGCTTTTCCAGTGGTTGAACCACTTCAAGCTGGCCCACCACCAGCTCCATGCCTCCGGCCATGCCTCTAAGGAGGAAATATTCCAAATGATAGAGGAAATCGATGCAAAGAAGGTGGCCCCGGTGCACACCCATCACCCGGAACTGTTTCCAAGGCACTTGAAAATCGAAAAAGGGCAGAAAATCGAAATCTGACGCCGTGCAAATCCACCTTTATTTATAACTCTTGCCCCCCTAGCGGCTCCTTGGTGAGTGCATGCCCGGCGGACCCGTCTATTACCAAGCCAAACCAAGACAAGAGGAACAGGCGTATTCGGGCTGGACCCAGCCCATCGCGCTGGCCAAAAAGGGCGGAGACGAACTCCAGACCACCAAGGTGGGCTATCAGGTGACCTACACCGGCCCGGTGACGCCGAACGCCTACACCAGCGGCATCAGCTCGCCCTTCAGCTTCGAGCAGGACGGCACCACCTACACCGGCACCATGACCATCAAGCTCACCAGAATACAGGGCGACAGCAGCCATGTCCATTTCCGCCTGACCTTGAACATCCCCCAGCTGGACTCCAACACCGTGGTGTGGGACACGCAGGGCGGGGAGCCGGCCAGCATCACGCGCCACGGGCTGGTCCAATATACCGTGGTGGCCAACAAGCTCTATACCGACAACGACCGGTTCAACGCCACCATGGACGAGGGCGAAACCCTGACGCGCGACATCCTCTCCGGCACCGGCTCCGTCAGCTTTTACCGCATTCCGGGCGAGACCGGCGTGGAAGCCGCGACGCCCGTGCGCACGCAGGGCCTGCTGATGAGCGCCATGGCCGCGGGCGAGCGTCTGCGCCTCTCCATCGAGGCGCCGGTGGGAACGCCCGTGGACATCGAGCTCTATGACCTGCAGGGCCGGCGGGTGCGCCAGCTGGGCACCGGCACGGTCAGCCAGCCGCAGGAAAATCTGGAATACGGCCTCGATGCCGGCCTGTCCAATGGCACTTACTTCGTGGTGGTGAAAAGCCCGCAAGGAGAGGCCGCCGCCCAAATACTGGTCGTGAAATAGGGGCCGCAGACTATGGCAACGCTGGTTGAAAGGCATGAGGGGGGCGCGAGGGCCCGCGAAAGCACGGACCCCAACTGGCAGGAATCGGGAGTGCTGACGCGCACCCTGTTCAAAAGGCCCGACGACCCCGGCATCGGCCCGTGGGCCGACAAGGCCGCCCGCGAAGCCCTCAAGGAAGCCGGGGGCGATGCGCAGAAGGCGAAAATCATCGTCCCCGTGACGCTGGAAAATCCCAAGGAAGAGAACCTCAACCGCCAAATCGGGCAGGCGCTGGAAGACGCGCTGGTGGAGCGGGGCATGGTCCGGGAAAAAGTCCGCGTCATCGTGGAGGCCATGGATTTTGGAATGCTGGCCTCCTTCGTCAACGGACAGAATTGGGAGAGCGTGCGCCAGCGCATGCCCTATGCCGTGGACCGGGACGGCAAGCCTCTGCTGAATTCAAAATACATCGAAAAGTGGCAGGCGCAGGCCATCATAAGTGCCGACACGCAGGAGAAATTCGTCATCGCGCTGCAAAGCCTGGGCGACACCGAGGTATTTTTCCCAGAAATGACCAAGGACCAGACGATAACCGGGCTGTATGACGAGATGCGCAAGGCCACCATCCGCCGCGAGCGCGAAAAGGAGCAGCCGCCCCCCCAAAAGGAGCCCGCGGCCCCCAAAATCATCGACATCACCAGTTTCCAGCCGGTCAAGGCGCCGAAAGCCGGACGGGAGCCCGTCCGGCCGCTGGAAATTCCCGAACCGCCTCCGGCGCCCGACTGGCTGGATGCCAGCGTCCAGTATCAGGGCGGCACGCCGATGTCCACCTACCGGCCCGGCTCGATGCAAAACCCGCCGCTGGCGGCGGACGGCGGCTTGGGGGAAGTGAACAAGATTTATTCCCTCAACAACCTGCTGGGCATCCACACGCCCCTGCAAAGTTTGGAGCAGCTCAAGAAAGACCAGCAGACGCTGCAGCAGAGCGGCATTGGCTCGCTTTTTGACCAGGCCTATTTCGACGGCCTGCGCTACAAGCCCGCCAGCTACGCCTCGCGGCTGATGAAAAGCCTCTTTGATTTCGGCTCCCAAATCAAAATCGGCAAGCTGGAAAAGGACGAAAAACTCTATGTGTCCAGCTCGATTCCCATGCTGCCGATTCGCGGCACCCTGCCGCTCATGGACGGGGTGGCCTTCAGCCTTTACCACTGCGGCATGCTGAGCGCGGCCTGGACGCGGGACTGGTTTGTGCCGGGCTGGGAGCAGGTATATGCCCAGACCGATATCCGCCTGGGCGTTCTCTACAGCTACCGCTCGATGAGCGGTGCGACGGATGAGCGCCAGAAGCCGGCCGCCTTCGGCCTCAAGCTGATGGACGATTTTCGGACCGTCGACAACCTGCCCGAATTCACGCCCTTGGGCATGCTGGACGCCCGAATCATCTACAAGCAGGACGTGAGCCAAAAAATCTCGCTCAAGGGCAGCCTCACCTTCAGCGCGGTGGGCAGCATGGTGAGCGGCGGCTGGCCGGCCACCCTGCTCGAGGGCGAGGCGGGCCTGAAGAAAATCATGGACAACTCCTTCGCGGCGCTGGACGGGGGCGTGCGCCTCGGCTGGAACGTCCCGGCCATGGAAATGGAGGAGCTGTCCGGCTATTTGCAGCTCACGCCAAAAAACAGGAGCCTGCCCGTTTTCAGCGCCGGCGCGAGCCGGACGCGGCCGCTCAAGGGCGACCTGAACAACATCTGGGCCAAGCTGGAAGAGAGCTTCAAGCTGGGGGAGAACTCGAGCTTGGGCGTCTATGTCAAGGGCGGGGCCACCCTCTATCCCAAGACCAGCGACCGGTTCGATGCCGAGCATGCCACCAACATTGAATTCGGGATTTCGTGGCGCGGCATTCTGGAGGAACCCAAAGCAGCGGGAGAGCCGACATGGTGATGCTGGAAAAAGAGCCGGAGAAAAAACAGCCCGCACGGCGCTTGGAGGGAGTGAAACCCAGCCGGGAGGAAAAGCCGCTCAAAACAAGGCCCAAAAAAGCCGCATCGTACGCCCCCAAGAGCGCGGCCGGCGCGCAAAGTGAAAACAAGGCAGAGGGCCGGCTTTCGGAAGACTCGAAAAAGAACAAGGACCGGCTGGCGGGCGGAGCGAAAAAGAAAACCCAAGACCGGCTGATGGGCGGGGGCGGCAAGAAGAAGGACGGGCTTCTTTCCTTGGATGAACCCCCCCAATACGAGGCGGTTTCCAGCATCCTGCAGCCGCTTGGACCCGGATTTGACAACGGGGGTAACGGCGAAAAATCGGTCGCGCGCTTCTGGCCAAGCGGCAACGGAGACGGAACGGCGGTGGAACTCAAAACCGCGCCCCCGGCGTATGACTCGAATTCCATATACAGGGGATATGGGATGGTGCAGCGGCCCCGGCAGATGGCCGTCACCCTGCAATTCAGGAATGAAACCGACTTTCCGCTGGCGCCGGAAATCTCGCTGCGCGACCTCAAGGCCGGCCGCAACTACCATGCCGGGAGCTGGATAGTGACGGCGGTCGAAATAGACGAAGCGGCCGGATTGGTGAAAGTCAAGATTGCGAAAGAAAAGGATTACCGCATCGTGAGGCAGGGGGATATTACCCAAGGCGGGGACGGCTACGGCTACGCGCTGGCCGATGTGGACCCCGGCACTGGAGCGGCCGTTTTGGACGTCCAATATCTGGGAAAGGCCATCGGCCAGATATCGGTGAAGCCCGGCCAGACCTACACCTATGTGGATGCAAACAGCGGAAAAACCCTCAAATTCCATGTATACACGGCCGGAGACGGAACCAGCTCCAGCGAGAAATGGGCTGAAGTGGCCATTTTGCAGGAAGAGCACGTGCTGGAGGACGGGCACCGCTTCGATAATGTGGACAGCAATGACCTCAATTGGAAGGAATGGTATGTGGCGGCCGGCACGGGCGGGATGAAAAAAAACACAATAATGGGATACAGCACCATTGACTTCTCCAGCAACACGATTTCGATTTATGTGGATGACGTGGCCAATGCGAGCGGGGGCGAAAGCCGCTTCGTGAAAGGAAAATCCATCCAGATGCCGCTGGACTATGTCCTGCGCTGCGACGGGATGGTGAACGACTGGAAGACGGACATCGCAATCGGGACGGCGAATTACACGAGCATTCGGCTCGAAGACGGCAGCACGGTGCAGGGAAACTTCATCAAGCTGAGCGCCGAAAAAAGCGGGTTCTTCTATGACACCGGCACCCAGTCCCGCGCCAGCGAAATTTTCGTCGACCCCCTGAACGGGAAAGTGTATGGAACCGTGATGGGGGTGAATGGGCGCCGGATACTGGACGGCGACATCATATTGGGCGACCACACCTATCCTGAAAACAAGCTGGTGTTCTCCAAGGACTGGATTGGGTTCGAGGAGGCGGCGCGCCCGCTGGGCACGCCGGGCTTCACCACGCTCACCGACCGCGCCATCGTCAATTTGGTGGCGGATGGAAACGGGGCCTACCGGTTCAACCCCGGCTATGGTGCGCTCAGCGGAATCCGCTATCAGGGCCTGGCCAACAGCATGGGCACCACGGGATACGATGCCCCGCTCACCACCGAGCGCGGCTCGGAATGGCGCATGCTCGGCACCACCGATGCCGTGTTCCGCTTCAATGTGGGCGGCAACGAGCCGGGCTTGGTTAATGACGGGATGGCGCGCTTCAAATGGACGGTGCTGGACCTCTCCAACGCGCCGCAGTTCGAAAACCCGTGGGAAACCACGCCCGGACTGACCAAGAACGGCATCGACGGAGTATGGCGTTACCCCGAGCGCTATGTCATCCCCTCGCCCAACAACGGCAACTATCAGGACGGCATCGCCGAGTACTGGGCCGTGAGCCAGCAGGGCACGGTGTTCAATTTCACCGAGCAGGAGTTCAAGAACAGGCTCGATTATTTCGCCTACAAGGTCAGGCCGAAAACAGGATGGGTGGAGGGCACGAGCGTGGTGCCGATTTTCGGCAAAGAATACGTGCTGGAGGAGAGAATGGCCGGCATCTGGAAAGTCCGCGACCCGGTGAACGACGATTATTACCTGCTGGGCGTGCGGGGCGACGTGAGCGTCAGCCGTTATGACAAGAATGGCGCGTGGGTGGACATCAACTCGGCCGACCCCCTCTACGGCTTCAATGCCTACATCGGCGATGCGGCTCAAGTGGAGGACATCACCAACCCCAGCCTGAGGAGCGGGCAGGACGTGCTCTGGCTCAAGAAGGATTTGGAAACGTTCGTGGCCAATATGGGAACGCAGACCGTCAGCCCCAATTCGGCCCGGATGCGCCTCGACCAGGAGCCGCGCACGATGAGCGTGGGACTGGATATTGTGAAAAACAGGGATTTCGGCCTCTTGGGCACCATGGACGCGATACGGATAGACATCTCCAAATTCGGGAACGTCGGCCGCATAACAGACAATACCATGAATGTGAATCTGGATGCTGAAAAGATTGACGAGTTGTATTACGTCCCGACCATGAACAAAAAGCCCGAAGATAACTATGCGGAGGCGGCCATCATCTACAAGGACAAGACTGATGGCCGGTATTACCTTGCGCGCAGCGTGTCCAATCCTTCCATCGGAGCGGACCATGGGCTGACCATACTGGACAAGGACGCAAACGTCCGGTGGAGCTTGTCGCACAAGCAAGGCACCGGCGTGGTGCAACTGGTGGCCAAAGAATATGTGGGCAGCGACAGCCCGGATTCTTCGCTGCATGCGCACACCACGATGACGGTTGGAGCCATAACCGGAGCGGGAGCGAAAGGGGACCAGTTCGAGCTTTCCGGCATGTGGAGCGATGGACTGTATGAGCTGGTCAAATACCGGTGGGACAGCCAGAACCAAAAACAGACCCGAACCGTCATTGAATCCCGGTCCGCCAGCCTGCCCGATACCCATTACAACGCCAAGGGGACGGAGATGGAAACCAACAGCGAGGCCACCCACGTTGCCTTCAGCCTGTTCGACAACAACCTATACCCCACCCGCTACTCGGTTGAGGAAGAATACGCGCCCTACGAGAAGTTCGTCGCCCGGCCCATCACCGCGCCGCTGGAATACACCGACGGCGGCACCAAAACCGGCTACCTCAATTACGCGGGCATGCCGTGGTTGACCTATCCCAACTATGTCATCAAGCCCTCCGATTATGCGGCCCAGTTCCAGCCTAACGTGCTCAAATCGGAATTCCACATCTTCAGCCCCCTGGGCACCCAACACGACCCGAACGCGAATGCGGTTTCCAACACCGTGCTGGGAGCGGCCTACCATCTGGGCTTGGAAAACGAGCCGCCAAAACGGAGCCTGGCCTTCCTCTTCAACGGAGTCGGGAAACTGCTGGAGCAGCCCCCCACCATCACCGAATTCGTTCCGCTGCCAGGCAACCGCATGGAAGAGAAGGAACGGGGCACCAAGATTTACGGCGTGCTGGGCAGCGACGCCATCAAGGCCGAGGATTTGAAGAACAGCTTGGATGCCGGCGCGTGGGACAAGCTCAATCGGGATTACGTCATCCCGCCCGCCATCAAGGTCTGGGCCGTGCAGGACGACCGGAACATCTATCTGCTGGCCGACGGCCTGCCGGTGCTCAAGATGAAGGACTGGAAGGTGGTCGACCCGGACGAGGCCGCCAAAGACGACCCGCTCTGCCGCTACGTGGCGGTGCTGGGCGAGGGACGGGACCTGCGGGACGTCACCGGCGACCGCCTGGACAAGAGCAAACCGGCCCTGTGGATGCTGCCCCTCGATTTGTTCGGAACCACCTATGCCCCGGGCGAGGCCATGCGGTTCCCGGGCGGCGCGGACGCCGCCCTCCACGAGAAGACGAAGGACGAAATGAGGGTGGAAATCGTGAGCAAGCAGTTTGCCGGCATGAGCCAGCCGGCAGACATGTACCACTTCACCTACGCGCCCGGCGGGACGGCCATGCCGGACGAGGGCATGGTGGTTTCGGCCGGAGTTCTGCTGCTCAAGGGACACCGCGACCTGTACCTCCAGCCCCAAAGCCTGGGGGCGGACGGCATGCTGCAGGGAACCATTTTCGATGCCAGCGGAGGCGTGCTGGGTTCGGGCGCGATAGCCTCTGGCGGCTTCGTGGTGTCGGCCGGCGGCCTGAATATGACGGTTAAACCCGGAGCGAGCGGGGATGCCGTCACGGTTGAAATGAACGAGGGCTTCTTCGATGTGGGCGCGCAGTCCATCGAGCTGAGCAACCGGACGTCCATGAAAGTCCTCTCGAACCTGACCCAAAATGCGGACGGTTCGTATACCTACAACGGCCTGAGCGGAATCGACAACGCGGCCCAAACCTATGGCTTGGAGGATTTGGGCTTGACCACAAACAAGAGAGCGAGCTTCGACCAGCAGACGCCAAACTTGGATTCGCCATTCAGCATGGAAAACGGCACCCAGTTGTTCCCATTCGGCCTCACGGGACAGAGGAGCGGATTTGAGGTGTTCTTCCATTCCAATTTGAAATTGGACGGAACCCGGCCAAAGGAGGCCTATCCCTACTACTGGAATATGGACGAGCACCGGCTCATCCCATACAAGGAGGGCGACCCGATGGCGGGCTGGCCCGTGGTTCCCTCGCTCGCCAGCTATCTCAAGGTCTATCCCAATCCGGTGAGCCGCCGGGGCGCGCTGACCATTGACTTGCAGAACGGCATTCCGGGCATCGTGCCCGGCACGCCGGGCATCGTGGACATCGGAATCTACGATTTGACGGCCCGACCGGTCGGGAGCGTGAGGATAGGGAACCTGTTCGCCGGAACGGACATGAGCGTGGCGGTGGACCTGAGCCGGCTCAATCTCATGCCGGGCGCCTATTTCCTGGTCATGAACGCGGCCAACAACCCCATGTACGAAAGCCGGCTGGCCAAAATCATCGTGACGGAATAAAGGGCGGATGAAAAATCAGGAAATCAAAAGGGCAGAAAATCGAAATTTAGAAGCCTATTTATTCATTTTTATCCATAAATAGCACCTATGAAAGTGCATGGCCCCCCGCCTCAAAAATTCAGCTTCATACCGGGAGGCCGGGCCAAGAATTACAGCGACAAGACGCTGGAGGCGCTCAAAGATTTCAAAGCCTGGTTTGCACTAGGATATGACCCGCTTTACACCAAAAACAAGGTTGAGGCCATCACGGCCTTTGGAAGCACTTATTTCAAGAAATTCTATATCGTGCTGCCGGACGAGCTGGCCCTCCTCAACCTCAATGCCAGCGGAGGGGTGCCCTTCTACCAGACCATGGTGGACAAAGAGCCAATCTGGACCAAATACGACCCGGAGCCGGACAATCGGCGGGCAATCCGCCATGCGCTCGGCAACATGAACCTGCATAGTTCGAATGTGGCCGCGGAAATCGTGAAAAAACTGGGTTGCAGCAACGTCGAAATCCTGACGCTCTCCGAAATCGTGTCAGATTTGCGCAAACGGGAGCGCAGCGACGCGAAAAATGGAAAGCCGGCAAAAAACCTGCCGTTGGATGAGTTTTTCATGCAAATGAAATGGACGATGGACAGCCTGCTCATGGCCGACATGCAGGTGCTTGAGAAAATGCTGGAAATCATGCGGGGCAAGGCCATCACCGACCAGACCGAGAACCGCCGGCATCTGCGAATCCTCGGCCTGCTCAAGGAAGTCAAGAGGTATTTTGCAGAAGATTATCTGGATGAGAACGCGATGGTTGAAATCAACGGCCTGAACATCCGGCGCGAGCTGCGCATTTATGAGCTGGAGGAAGAGGTGCGCAAAGACATCCGGAGCGGCGACCCGTTCGAAGTCAGCCGCTGGGAATACGACAACCTGCGCCGCATGCGCCAGACCATGGCCATTCAAACCCGGATGAGACAACGGTATCTGTATAACCGCGGCACCTCCCGCCAGAAGATGATTGTGCAGGAGTTCATGGACACGGACCATATGAACGTCCATCCGCTCAAGCTCAAGAAGATGCTGCAATACTGGGACGGCGAGACGCAGGGCCTTCGCACGCTCTACCGGCTGCGCTGGATGGTGGATTACCCCATACAGGAGGCCGTGTATATTGCCATGATAAACGAATACCTTAACGTGCCCTTCAAACTTGGGCCCGGGCGGGAGAAAGCGTATGACGATTTCGCCATGGAAGTGATTCAGGCGCCGCAGAGCCCGAAAGCCGCTTACCGCTGGCTGCTGAGCAGCGGCGAGACTGTCCATGTCAAACAGACCGAAAACGGGCTTGAAATCACGCCGCCCAAGCCCCCCATCCAGACCAAACCGGCCTCAGATTATGGATTCTTTTACCTGTCCTCGCCGGTGGATTAGAAAATCGAGATTTAGACCGCCGGCTCGCGCTTCTTCCGCAGCTTGTCAACAAAAGACAGCGCCAAATTGACGCCGTTAATGAACTTGCGCATCCGCCCGTCGGGCTGCATTTCCACCACGTCAAAGACCAGCGCTTTTCCCTCCGCCTTGTCATGGAAAACATTGCCCATATTGATTTCGTACACCCCATTGAGCAGGGCCCGGATGGCGAATTTGAAGACATGGAACTTGAGCTTTGTTGGCACCTCTTTTTTGGAGTCCAGCATACGCTCGTGCGGATAATAGCGCGTCAGGATGAGGTTGCAGCTGGACAAATCAACGGCCGCCAGATACTCGACCGCCCGGACGTGCTCGTTCTCCAGCGGAACAAGTTTGGAGAGGGCCAGCATCTCCCCCACTCCGCCATGGTCGTAAAGGCGGGAAGTGGGGGCGGTTTCCTTGACAAAATAGGCCTGGCCGTCGAGAGTGAGCTTCCACAGGCCGCAATGGGCCATGCCCGGCCTGCTCAAGGCCTCGATTTGAAACCCGCCGGATTCCCAAGATTTCAGGCCGCGCGCGTGCACCTTCATGAACTGGCGCAGGGCGTCGGGATGCTGTTTGAGGAGGGAGCGAAAGAGAGGAGTGTAGGCCGCCCGCATCGAGGGCCGCTGGATGAGGCTAATCGCTCTATTATCCATGATATTATATAGATGACAACATTAAAAAAGAGAAGCCCGAGAGAGTTTTGGCCGAAAAAAGGCCGAAAAAAGGGGTAAAAAATCAGCGGCGGCGCTTCTTCTTGGCCGCCATTTTGACCGCCGGCATCTTCATGGCCGAGGGCGAGTAGACGGCCATGAACACCAGCGCCGAGCCGATGAAGGTCAGGGCGTTGAACATCGCCACGTCAATCATGCCGGCCGCGAACGCGTCCAGCACCAGCAGCACGATGCCCGCCGCGCTGGCGAGGGGCAGCAGGGGCGTCAGCTCCCGGCCCTTGTTGGAGAGCATGCCGAACTGGTAGAACCAGCCGAACGCAATCAGCGTCAGGCCGGCAATCGAGAGATAGTGCCATTCCATAAGATACCTCAATAAAGGGCCTCAGAGGGGAGGTATAAAAGCCTAGAGGAAGGCCAAAGCCCGCCGATTACCACAGAAAAAGAGAAGAAAAGAAAAAGAAAATCAAGAAGCCAGCCGGCCCGGACCGGAGTCCGGGAAAGCGGGCGGAGGCAAAATGCCGGGTCCGAATTTCACCATGTCATCACGCGTTTTTCTCAAGCTCGCTGATGCGCTCGCGCACGCCTTTGGCTTCCATTTCAAGGTCGGAGGCGTATTCCTTGAGCATCTCGACCTTTTCCTCGCGCGTGAGGAACGAGCGGTTGGCGCTGCCGCAGCAGCCCGGGCCATTGTATCCGTATCCCATTTCCAACACCTCCCGATTATATCGGGCGTCCGATATTAACAGGCGCAGGTATTTAATCATATCGGACATACGATATATCCATGGAGAAAGACTGCGCGCCCTGCTGCGACATGCGCGGCATGCTCTCTTTCCTCATCCTCTTTCTCTTGTCCAAAAAATCCATGCACGGGCAGGCCTTGGCCGAGGAAATCGGAAAAAGAAAAGGCGAGAAGCCCTCCTGCGGCACCATCTACCCGGCCCTCAAGAGCCTGAAAGAGGCCGGATGGATACAGGAGGAGAAGGAGGGCAAAACCATCGTGTATTCGCTCACCGCGCAGGGCCGCACGTCGCTCAAATCGGCGCGCCAAAGATTTGTGCAAATCTTTATCGGCGTGATGGAATAAACGGGCCGTTCGCCCAGCTTTAAAAACCTCGCGCCGCTAAAGGGTCATCCGTCATATTTATCGAGGGAGGAATATGTCCAGTCCACTCAAATTCCTAGAGCCCGTCTTCCATCTTCTGCCCGAGGTGAAAGCCCCCAGCACGCCGCCCGGCTTCAACCAGAAGGTGGTCTGGACCGTGCTGGCGCTGGTCATCTTCTTTGCCATGTACAACGTGGCGGCGGTGGGAGTCAGTTCCCGGCTGGCCGGTTCCAGCGACTTCTTGCAGGTCGTGACGGCCTCCAAAATGGGCTCCCTGCTCACCACCGGTATCGGCCCCATCGTGCTGGCCTCCATCTTCCTCCAGCTGTTCGTGGGCGCCAAACTGCTCAATGTCGACCTCAAGGACCCCGAGCAGCGCTCGCAGTTTTACGGGACGCAAAAGCTTCTGGCCATTCTGCTGTGCATTTTCGAGGCCTATGTCTATGTGATGATTGGCCACCTGCCCCTGCAGCCCCTCTTCCCGACCATGGAGGGCAACGTGGTGGGCGTGGCCGGCGACGGGCTGGCGACGGTGCAAACCCTCGCCGGCAGCTACATCAGCGTGCCCATGTCCAATGCGGCGGCCGCGGTGGGAACCACCTATGCGCCCTACACCGCCATTCTGGTATTGCTGCAAATCGCGCTGGGCTCCATCGTCCTTCTGTTCTTGGATGAAGTGGTGGCCAAGCACGGGTTGGGCTCCGGCATTTCGCTCTTTATCGCGGCCGGCGTATCCCTCGCCATCGTGGGCGGGGCCATCAACCTCTTCACCGCGCAGGGCGGCATCATCGACATCCTCCGGGGGGGCGGCGCCGAAGTGATTGCCACCGCGCTCATGGCCATGCTGCCGCTGCTCTTCACCGTCATCGTCTTCTTGGTGGTGGCCTACATGGAGGGCGTCAAGGTCGAGGTGCCCCTCTCGTTTGACCGGGGCCGCGGCTTTGTCACCGGATTTCCCATCAAATTGACTTACGTGAGCAACATCCCCGTCATTCTGGCGCTGGCGCTGATTGCGAACTTCCAGTTCCTGGCCATCGCCATGTCGGGCGCGCACTGGTGCATCACCGGCACCGCCAACCTAAGCCCCGGCGCCGACCCGCTCAACTATTGTCAGGGCGGCATCGACTTGGTCGCGGTGCTGGGCTTGGCGCAGGGCGGCGGCGCGGCCGGACAGGCGCGCTTTGTGGACGGCCTGCTCTATCTGGTCTCGCCGACCTACCGGCCCGCCAACGGGCTGGATTATGGCGGCTACCTAAGTTACATGCTGACGGCTACGACGCCAGTATGGAACATACCCGAACCGGTGCACATCCTCGTATATACCGTCTTCCTGATGGTGGTGTGCGTGGTGTTCGGCCAGTTCTGGGTGGAGACCACCGGCATGGGCCCCAAGGAGGTGGCCGAGCAGCTGGATTCGGCCGGGTTGCAGATTCCGGGCTTCCGCCGCGACCCGCGCGTGGTGACGGCCCTGCTTGAGAAATACATCCCGCCCATCGTAGTCATCGGCTCGGCTTTCGTCGGCCTTCTGGCCGCCGTGGCCGACCTGACGGGAGCGCTGGGAACCGGAACCGGCATTCTGCTCACCGTGGCCATTGTCTACAAGTTCTATCAGGACATCGAGCGCCAGCAGGTGTTCGAGACCAGCGCGCTGATGAGCGGGCTGTTCGGCAAGGGCCGCTAAAGGGGGCAATGACATGATTATCGTCATGGGTGTTCCGGGCGCGGGCAAAAGCACCGTGCTCTCCATCGCGCAGGCGGCCGGCTGGACCGTGCTCAACTACGGCGATTTGATGATGGAAATCGCCAAAGGAAAAGGCATTGCCGACCGCGACGCCTTGCGCAAGCAGCCGGCCGAGTTTCAGAAGGAAATCCAGAAAGAGGTCGGCGAGCGCTTGGCGAAAGAAAAGCGGCGCACCGTCATTCTGGACACCCACTGCTCGGTCAACACGCCCGGCGGCTACCTGCCCGGCCTGCCCTTTTCCTTCCTTTCGCGCTGGTCGGTGGAGCGCCTCGTGTATATTACGGCGGAGCCGAAAGAAATCATGAAGCGCCGCGAGAAGGACCCCACCCGCAAGCGCAATGACCAGGATTTGCACCAGCTGATGGAGCATGACCAAATCAACCGCGCGTATATGGCCGCTTATTCGGTGCTGACCGGCGCGCCGGCCAAAATCATCATCAATGCGGACGGGAAAGTGGAAAAAACACAGACCGAATTCAAGGCCCTGCTGGCGTAGACGGCAGGAAAACGGAGAGCATGAGGACTATGGACAATTACACCGCCATGTGGGCCATCGGCGCGCTGGCCGTCGGCTATGCCCTGCTCTCCCAGTTCATCATCGCCAAAATCGGCAACCCCAAGCGCATCAAGGAAATACAGGCCGAGAGCACGCGCCTCTCCAAGGAAATGCAGGAGGCGGCCAAATCCAAGGACGAGCGGCGCATCGAGGCGCTGAACAAGGAATACGAGCAGTTCATGCCCAAAATCACCGAAATGATGGTGATTCAGATGAAGCCGATGATTGTCATCCTGCCGCTGCTCTTCATCCTCACGCCGGCCGTGCGCGGCTTTTTTGGCGAATTCGTCATCACCCTGCCCGTCTCGCTGCCCATCTTCATCCAGCACTTTGAGAAGTTCCCCAACTGGCGCGACACGTTCGGCGCTTATGGCTGGTTCTGGATTTGCGTCATTTTTGCCGGCTTGGCCATATCACTTATAAAGGGGCAGTGGGAGAAGTACAAGGGGAATAAAACCCCTGAAAAGAAGGCGGAGTTTCAAGGTCCGTCTTCAGGCAAAAAAGAGTGATTCAACATTCCTATTGAGGTGTCCAAATGCCAGTCCCTAAAAACCGCGCTCCATCTGTGCGCAAAATCAAGTACCGCGTTCCTTCCGGCGAGAGCCGCGTGCGCTTCCGCCGCCGCGTCACGGGCAAGACCCACCGCTGCGCGCTGTCGGGCGAAAAGCTCACCGGCGTGCACTCCCAGCGCGGCATGGCGGCCGGCAAGCGCAAGCCCAACCGCCCCTTTGGCGGACGGCTCACCCCGGCCATGACGCGCCGCGTCATCATCTACCGCGCGCGCCTCGCGTCGGGCCAGATTACGCTTGAGCAGGTGCCGCTCGCCATGCTGCCCTACGTCAAGAATCAGGCCAAGAAATAAGTGAAAAAATGCCCGATTCGGCGTTGTTTCCCGGCTCCAAAATAGCAGGCCCAGCCGACATCATTGCGATTTCGGGCTTTGCCGGCTCGGGAAAAAACACCGTGGGCGGGCAGGTGGCCAAACGCCTGGGCTGGCGCATGGTGGAGCCCACCTTCAAAACCCTCGCCGCGCGCGAGGGCATTTCGCTGATGCAATTCCAGCAAAAGGCCAAACAGGACCCCGACATCGACAAAAAGTTCGATGCGGCGCTCCAAGAGGAGTGCGCGGGCGGAAAATGCGTCGTGAGCACCTGGCTGGGGCCGTGGATGGCCCCCGGCAAGCCTTTTCGCGTCTGGCTGGATGTGAAGGAAGAGGTGCGGGCCAAGCGGCTCACGGGGCGCGACGGCATGGATTTGCCGCAGGCCGCAAGCCACATCCGCCAGCGCGACGCGGACAACCGCGTGCGGTATAAAAAAGTGTATGGAATAGATATTAGCAGTCATGCAGGATTTGATTTGGTCATCCGCGCGGAGGCAAAGTCCCCCTCGGAGCTGGCCGATGAAATTATCCAAGCTTACCACAAGAGGTTGATTTGAATGAGCGCCATTTCCGTTGGACGCGTGTGCGTCAAGACCGCCGGCCGCGATGCGGGCGAAAAGTGCGTGATTACCAAAGTGATTGACGCCAACTTCGTCGAAATCAAGAGCCCGGCCCGCAAGAAGGCGCGCAAGTGCGCCATCCGCCACCTGGAGCCCACCGAGGTCGTGGTGAGCTCGCCCGAGCAGTTCGGCGCGTGAGCACAAGAGTGCCGCCCATGCTCGAAACCTTCTTTTCCATTCCCCCCATTCTTTTCGCCATTTTCGCCACCGTCGGAGTGAGCGCCTGGAGCCTGCTTTCGCGCAAGATTCTGCGCGGCGAGAAGGACTTCATCGGCGTCGGCGCGGCGACGGAGATGCTCTCGCTGGGCATCCTGCTGCTCTTCTTCCTCTCGCTCAACGGCGCGCTGGGCGGCGCGGACTTCGACCCCGCGTCGGTCCCGCCCGTCGGCTGGGCGGCGCTGGCCGTATCTTTCTTCGCCTACATGGCCGCCGTGCTGAGCTCCTACAAGGGATTCCAGAGCGGCGAGGCCAACGAGCGCGCGGTCATCAATCAGGTGCAGAACATCTTCACCCTGCTGGTGGCGGCGGCCCTGCTCGCCGAGCCGCTCACCGGCCCCAAGGTGGCGGGCGTCCTCCTGATTACCGCCGGCGCGGTCATCTGCACCTACCGGCCCGACCACGCGCGCTGGAAAGTCGAGGGCGTGCGCCTCTTCCTGCTCAGCGCGCTCTGCTTCGGCGTGGGCGGGATGTCGGACAAGGTGGCGATGCAGTATTTCCCCGTGGCCCTCTATGCCCCCGTCTCCTTCCTGGGGCCGGCCCTCGCCGCGCTGGTCCTGCTGGGCCGGCAGGCCGTGCCGCGCATGAAAACGATTTGGAAGCGCCACCGCTTCTGGATGCCGGTGCTGGCCCTGATTTCAGTGGCGCCCTACGTGCTGTTCCTGCTGGCCCTCAAGGCCATGCCCATCTCGGTGCTGGGGCCGCTGATGAACACCAACATCGTGCTCACCGCCGTGGGCGGCATGCTGCTCTTGGGCGAGCATGATTCTTGGAAGCAGAAAATCGCCGGGGCGCTCCTGGCGCTGGCCGGCGCGTGGATGATTGGAGGATGACGAGATGAAACCGCCCGCCCATCCATCCATCGAGGAGCTGCTGGACGCCTCCTTCCTCATCCTCGACAAACCGAGGGGCCCCAGCACGCACGAGGTGACGGCCTATATCCGGAAATTATTGGGCGTGAAAAAAGTGGGCCAGATGGGCACCCTCGACCCGCAGGCCTCCGGCGTGCTGGTCATCGGAATCGGGAAGGCCGTGCGGCTGCTGCGATTCGTGGACATGAGGGAAAAGGTGTATGTGGGCGTGCTGCGCACGCGGCAGGCGCCCCAAAACATCGACGGGCTGCAGGCCGTTTTCAACCGCTGTTTGGGCCAAATCACCCAAACCCCGCCCAAACAATCCGCCGTGGCCAAAAGGCCGAGGCAGCGAAAGGTTTATGAATTTAGGGCGCTTGAACTAGTGAGCAATACCGCGCTATTTACAGCCCGCGTCGAGGCCGGCACCTATATCCGGGTGCTGTGCACCGAGGTCGGCAAGGCGTTTGGCGAGGGAAAGATGATTGAGCTAAGACGGACCTCCGTCGGCTCGTTCAGCGAATCCCGATGCCGGCGCCTGCCCGACCTTACGGATGCGGCGTGGGAATGGAAAGAGCACGGAGATGCGACGGCCCTGCAACAGATGCTGGTGCCGGCGCAAGAACTGCTGACGCTTCCCTGCCTGCGAATCGCGGGCGAGGCCGCCGAAGCGCTCGGTCGGGGGTCGCCTCTGGCGATATCCGATGTGGCCGGCGCCGAGGCCTTGGAAAAAGGGGAGTGGGTGCAGATAGCCGGCGAACAGGGCCGGCTGCTCGCCATGGCGCAAGTCGAGGGCGGAAAGCTCCGCCCAAGAGTGGTGCTGGGCGCAAAATAGAATGGTGATGCCCGAAAATGATTGGGAAATTGCATTCAAGCCGGGATCGCATAACCTGGTAGTGCGCACGCCTGGAAGAGCCTTGAATGTGCTCCCGTAAGCGTGTGCCCGCAAGGGCTTGAGAGTTCAAATCTCTCCTCCAGCACTGATGCAGCGACAAATCGTCCAAACATTCGGATGGTATGGCGTGGTAGCGCTCCGTGTAAGAAGATGGCGTAATAGGCGTCACCTATTTTAAGGGACC
>CABMCD010000019.1 GCA_902384555.1 uncultured archaeon
ATGGTCAGCGGGCTGAGCAAGCCCCCCGTGGCTTGAAGGAGGAGGCGGGTTTATGCAAGCCTCCAAATCAAAAACTCCGGCAAAACGCCCTTCGGTCCCTTCTTCCACCATGGACTTTGATTTGCTTCGCCGCTACGGCATTCCCGTGCTGCCGGCCTGCAAGGTGGATGGCGTCGAGGCGGCCCTTTCCTGCGCCAAGCGCCTCGGCTATCCCGTCGCCCTCAAGCTCATCTCCTCCCAATTTTTGCACAAGACCGATTCGGGCGCGCTGGCGCTCAACATCGGCAACGAGCATTACCTGCGCGTGGAATATGGCCGCCTGATGAAAATGGCTGGAGGCGACAAAGCGGCTTCCATTCTGGTTCAAGCGTATCGGCCCGGCCGCTTCGAGCTTATCGTCGGCGGGCGCACCGACCCGCAGTTCGGCCCCATCGTGCTTCTGGGCACGGGCGGCATCTACACCGAAGTGCTGCGCGACATGGCCATCCGCGTCTGTCCTCTGGACGAGCGCGAGGCGCGCTCGATGATTCGCTCGCTCAAGTCCCATCCCATTCTCGCCGGCGCGCGCGGGCGCAAGCCGGTGGACGAGGCGGCGCTGGTGCGCATCCTGCTTCAGGTCTCCAAACTGATGGAAAAGGAGAAGCCGGCCGAGCTGGACCTCAATCCGGTGCTGGTGCGCGACGACGGCCTGTGGGCGGCCGATGTAAGAGTGATAAAATGACTTCCCTGCCCCGTCTGGTTCGCAATTTGGACGCCGTCTTCAAGCCCTCCAGCGTGGCCGTGATTGGGGCCAGCCACGAGCCCACCAAAATCGGGCACGTCATTTTGCGCAATTTCCTCGAGGGCGGCTACGGCGGCAAGGTCTATGCCGTCAACCCCCACACGCCAGACGTGCTGGGGGTGAAAACCCTCAAGCGCGCCTCCGACGCGCCGGGCAAAATCGACTGCGCGCTGGTGGCGGTTCCTGAAAAATATGTGCAAGACGCGCTTGAGGACTCCATTCACGCCGGCGCGCGCGCCGCCGTGGTGATTACGGGCGGATTTTCCGAGGTCGGCAACAAGTCCGGCGAGGAGCGCATCCGCAAGCTCGCCATCGAGCATGACCTCGCCCTCATCGGCCCCAACTGCATGGGCGTGCTCAACCCGTCCGCGCGCGTGGACTCGGTCTTCCTGCCCATCTACAAGATGGGCCGCCCCCATGCGGGCGGCATCTCCTTCATCTCCCAGTCCGGCGCGGTGGGCGGCTGCATCGTGGACTTGGCCGCCCGCGCGGGCGTGGGCATGTCCAAGTTCGTCTCCTACGGCAACGCCACCGTGATTAACGAGAGCCATCTGCTCTCCTATCTCGCCGCCGACCCCTCGACGCAGGCCGTCGTTTCCTATATGGAAGGCGTCAAAGACGGGCCCCATTTCATGGAATCGGCGCGCCTGCTCACCAAAAACAAGCCGCTGGTGGTGCTCAAGGCCGGCAAATCCAAACAGGGTGCCGCCGCGGCCGCCTCGCACACCGGCTCGCTGGCCGGCTCGGCCGAAGTGTATTCCGCCGCCTTCGCGCAAGCCGGCGCCGTGGAGGCGCAGACGCTGGAGGAGCTGTTCGATTTCGCCAAAATCTTCGCCCTGCCCCCGGCCGCTGGCGCGCGCGTGGGCATCCTTACCAACGGGGGCGGAAACGGCGTGCTGGCGGTCGATTCGACCGAGGCGGAAGGGCTGAAGCTGGCCGAATTCTCGCCCGCCACGCTCTCGGCGCTCAAATCCATGCTGCCGGCCTACGCCACTGCCCACAACCCCATGGACATCATCGGCGACGCCGATTCGGCACGGTACGAGCAGGCGCTCTCGGTGATGATGAAGGACCCGAACATCGATGTCTTGGTCGTGATTGTTCTTTTCCAGACCGCGGCGCTTGATTCCAGCGTGGTCAATGTGCTGGTCAAGGCGGCCCAGCAGAAAACCAAGCCCGTCGTGGTGGTCAGCACGGGCGGCGAATACACCGAGTTGCACCGCCGCATTCTCGACGGCTACGGCATTCCGACCTATCCTTCGCCTTCTTCCGCCCTGCGCGCCGTCTCGCGCTTTTTGCAATACCAGAACTACCGCTGCCGCTATCATCCATCCGAGCCGTACTGCAAGAAATAGACGGGTTAGATTAGCTAGAAAAAACAGGAAATAAAAAAATCAGAAAAACAAAGAAAACACTCTTTTTCCCTCAGGCGCACTTGCCCAAGACCGGCTTGGCTCCGTACTGGTGGCGCTCCACGCCGCCCGGCGTGCCGTCGGTATAGGCGAAGTTCACCATGTAGGTATAGATTTCCCCGGCCGTGCAGGCGCGCGAAAGCTGCACCCGCACCACCTGCTTGTCGCCCGAGCTGAGGTAAGTCGGAATGCTGTAAGTGCCGCTCGCATCCCCGCTCACGTCAATGCGGGTGAGGGTGAGCTGGTCGCTCTCCACGTTTTGCAGCACCAATGTCAGGCTGCTGGAGCCCGCCGATTGCGCGCTCTCCCGAATCTGGAAGGGCCGCGTGTTCATCCAATAGGCGTCCGAACCCGACACCTTGGCGTCATAGCTCGCACCGGGGAAGAAGCCCAGCATCGCAATCGAGCCCATGGCCGCAATCAGCACCACGACCATGAGGGCGCCCACGACCAGAATCGGCAGCAGCCAGGCGATGAAGGCCTTGGCGGTGTCGAAGCCGTGCAGCTCGCGCAGGGCCACAATCGTGAGGTAGATTTCGTAAATGCCCAAAACCAGGCTCGCCACCGAGCCTAAACAGGGCACAAAGCCCAGCAGGGCGTTGGCGATGATGATGGGCGCGGCGAACGTCGACATCAGGTAATAGAACTTGGAATACGAACCCTTGCCGCCCATGATTTTGGCGCCCAAATGGATGATGCCGGCGCCGATGAAACTGCCCAGCAGCACGATGAGGAACACGGCCGGGGCCAGCAAAATGCCCAAGGCCGCCAGCGGCCCGCTTGATGCAATCGAAAGAAGGCCGGAAACCAGGCTGGTGACCAGCGTCAGGGCCGCCGCCACCAAGGCCGCAATCGTGTAGGCCACGGCGCCCTCGGTGAGGCCGTTCTTGTTCTGAACCTCGGCCTTGAGGTTTTCAACCGGCTTGGAGAGAACGTTAATCCACGTCTGTCCCATGTTCTGGAAATCCAAATTCACCACCCATTGGGGGTGGGGAAAACAGGTTTAAAATCAGATGTCTGGCCCCCATGTCGGGGCCGGCTCGAAATGGTTTAAAAAAATAAAAAAATCAAACCCATTTTTGCTTATTCTAGTGAATAGAAGTTATCTACTCTTAGAATTTGCGGTGCTTGGGGAAGCAGTTGCGGCAGTACACCGGGCGTCCCTCGGTCGGTTTGAAGGGCACCTGGCAGGCTTGTCCGCAGTCGGAGCAAACGGCGTCGCTCATGTCGCGGGGGCCGCCAAAGCCGCCCCGTCCGCCGAATCCACCACGGCCACCGTGGCCGCCGCTGTCGTTGTCGTCATAACTCATTTTTTCACCTAGTTTTTACAGCCTCACGAAGAACTAGCGTTTGTCGTTTTGTCCTTTTTCTATTGGTGAGACGTTATTATCCCACACGCTGCCTTTATATCACTGCCTGAAGGCCTGCGGGCTTGAAAAAATCAGATTTTGGGAAAAATGAAAAATCAAAAAACCCATTTTTGCTTATTCTAGTGAATAGAAGTTATCTACTCTTAGAATTTGCGGTGCTTGGGGAAGCAGTTGCGGCAGTACACGGGCCGGCCCTCGGTGGGCTTGAACGGCACCTGGCACGCCTGGCCACAGTCGGAGCACACGGCATCATGCATCTCGCGGGGGCCACCAAAGCCACCGCGTCCGCCGAAACCGCCGCGTCCGCCCCGGCCGCCGAAGCCGCCAGAGCCCTCGTTGTCGTCAAAACTCATTTTTTCACCTATTTTTTCCAGCCTCACGAAGAACCAGCGATTGCTCGTCTTGTCCTTTTTCAATGGCGAGGCGCATTGGATACGACGGGCGGGGCTTTTAAGGCTATGTCCCCTACTAAATCCATCATTCTCTACTGTGGGTCGTGCCTATGAAAATCCCCAATATCTATGCTCATCCTCATTACCGCCGGCTGTTCATCATCCCGGTCGTGCTGGTGGCGCTTTCGCTCATCGCCATGCTCTTTGTTTCCCCCATCCGTTTGGGCATTGACTTCAAGGGCGGCATCGACATCACCATCCAGTCCAACTCCACCCTCGACACGGCCGCCCTGCAGACGGCCCTGCAAAACGGGGGCTACCACGTGGACAGCCTCACTTCCAAGCCCAATCCCGGCGGCTGGGTGACGCAGGCCGAATTGGAGCGCTCCGAGACCATGGTCAAGGCCGACGCGCTCAAGGCCGACTTCTACGACCAGCTCGATGCGGCCGCCAACGACGAGGCCGCCCTCTACTTCACCAATTCCAGCGACGGCTCAATCGACCCGGCCGCGCAGGCCAAATACGCCGCCTCGCGCGCCGTCCTCAACCGGCCGGCGGAGCAGCTCTTCAATCTGGCCGCGAACGCACCCGGCTCCGCCGCCCCCGTTCAGGCCTCTTCCTTCAACACCACCACCCAGCTCTCCAATGCCGTCGCGCGCGCTTACTCTGATTTGAGCAATGCCGAGCAGGCCCGCCTGCACGCCATCATCTCGACCGTGACGCCCGTGCAGCCCTCCATTGAGGAAGTGACGGCCTCGCTGTCCTCCAAGTTCTTCCAGACCGCGATTATGGTGGTCATCTTCTCCATCCTGCTCACCACAGCCGTGGTCTTTGTCATCTTCCGCACCATCACCCCCTCCATTGCCGTGCTCACCGGCGCGCTGTCGGACGTGCTGCTGGCCATGGGCGCCATGGCCATTTTCGGCATCCCGCTCACGCTGGCCTCGTTCTCGGCGCTTTTGATGCTGGTCGGCTTCTCGCTGGACACCGACGTGCTGCTCTCCATGCGCGTGCTAAAGCGCAAGGAGGACACGCCCGCGATTCGGGCGTACCACGCCATGGAAACCGGCATGACCATGTCGCTCTCCGCCATCGTGGCCTTCTCGGCCCTCTTCGTGCTGGCGATGGTCACCCACATCCCGACCTATTACGAGATTTCGGCCGTGGTGCTGGCCGGCCTCGTCGCCGATTTGGTCGCCACCTGGTGTTTCAATGCCGTCATCGTGCTTCACTATGTGGAGGAGCGCCAGAAGAAGGGCGCGCCGCCCAGCGACCGGCCGCTGCTGAGTTATTTCTTCAAGAACTAAAGGGTGCCTTGCATGTCCTCTGTCATCATCGAAATCCTTCAAGAGCGCCGCGTGATGGTGCTGCTCCTGCTGGTGGCCCTGGCCGTCGGCTGGGTGATGGCCAACGGTGGCCCCACGAACGGCGGCCTCAAGTTCGGCATCGACTTCTCCGGCGGTCTTCGCGTGCCGGTATTGCTTGAAAAGCCGGTGGATTCGGCCGTGATGCAGGAAATGGTGAAAACCATCTCCACGCGCGCCTCCGCTTTCGGCCTCACCGAGGTGCGGGTGCGCCCGGTGGGCGACCAGCAGATTTACGTCGAAGTCCCGCAGGCCAACCCCGGCCTGGTGAGCGACATCCAGAACCTGCTCTCCAAGCAGGGCGTCTACCTCTCGGTGGTGGACGGCGTTCCGGCCGTGCAGGGCGACGATTTGCTCACCTCGCGCATCTACCTGCTTCCCTCCAGCCAGCTGGCCGAAACCGGCGCGGACTGGGGCGTGTCCTTTGCCGTCACCCCGCAGGGCCAGCAGCGCTTCGTGCAGGCCGCCAAGGGCAAGACCGATTATCCCATCTACATGTTCGTGGACCGGCCTTCCGACGCCATCATCGTGCTGTCGGAAACCGATTTGCTCTATAAGGCCAACCTCTCCGGCACCCGCGTGCTCTCCCTCTCGCAGGCCGACGCGCTCAAGGCCGCCCGTGACTGCCTGCGCCTGCGCAACGGCGACGTTGCGGTCTATACCGAAGCCGACATCCTCTCGGCCGAGTCCAACTCTTCCATCCTGATTCCGGCCAGCAACCGCACGCAGGCCATCCTCTCCAACGATTCCAGCGCCGCGCTGCAGAACAAGCTCAAGTCGGCCGGCTTCCACGTGGTGCTCAAGGCTCCGGCCGACATGCGCCCCGAATACCGGCCCGGCTCCGGCGGCCTGTCCTCCACCTACCTCATCGACAGCTGGGCGGCCGTGGGCCTCAAGTCGGCCCCCACCCTCACCGCGGCCGTCACGCAGGGCGTGGCGGGCTACAACGTCTACTCCATCACCGGCCCGGCCGAAGGAACGGGCTCCGCCCGCGCGGCCGACGCCAACCGCAAGGGCCGCGAAATGGTGGCCGTGCTCAAAGGAGGCGCGCTGCCGGTCGGCATCTCGCTTGGCTCCACCGAGCAGGTGCCCGCCCCGCTGGGGGCCGAATTTTTGCGCCTGTCGGTGATTGGCGCCATCTTCGCCATGCTGTGCATCTCGGCCATGGTGGCCCTGCGCTACCGCACCCTGAAAGTGGTGCTGCCCATCATCTTCATCTCCATCTCCGAAGTCATCATCATCGTGGCCATCATCGGCTCGTTCTCGATTGACTTGGCGGCCATGGCCGGCATCATCTCGGCCATCGGCGTCTCGGTCGATGCCCAAATCGTGGTGACCGACGAAATCCTCAAGAAGGAGGCGCACGAGGACCACCAGGAGCGGCTCAAGAAGGCCTTCGACATCATCATGGTGGACGCGGCGGTGGCCATCTGCGCCATGCTGCCCCTGCTCTTCTCCGGCCTGGTGCAAATCATCGGCTTTGCGACCACGACCATTCTGGGCTATCTGCTGGGCGTCATCATCACCCGGCCGGCCTACGGCGTGATTGTCAAGCATCTGGTGGAGGGCCCCCACCACGCGTCGCACGCGGCTCCGGCCCACGAAAAGAAGAACTGAGTTTTTTTATTTATTTTATCCCGCCTTTTTTCCAAACCCTCCTCGTCGTCATCTTCTTAAATCTTCATTCCCTCCCATCTTCATGGTGCGCCGAATCGAGGTCAGCCTGGGCACGTCGTTCAAGGACGCCGCGGCCGATGCCCTGCTGGAACGGCTCAAAACCGATTTCGGCATGTCCGGCCTGCAAACCGTGCGGCGCGCCGAAGTCTATTCCTTTGAGGAGGATTTGGAGCCCTCCGACGCGCAGAAGCTGGCGGCCGAACTGCTTTCCGACCCGGTGAACCAACACTATTCGGTCGGCGAGCCGCTGGTTTCCGATTTCACCTATGCCATCGAAGTCGGCTTGCGCCCCGGAGTCAAGGACAACGTGGGCGAGACGGCCCAGGCGGCCGCCGGCGACGTGCTGGGCCGGCCGCTGCAAGGCCATGTCTTCACCTCCATGCTCTTTCTCTTCTACGGCGAATTTTTGCCCGAAAAGGCGCAGGCTCTTGCCGAGGGCGTGCTGTGCAACCCGCTCATCCAGCGCTGGAAGGGCTTTGCGGCCGCCGGCATCTCGTCCTACTATGCGTCCCTTGACCTGCCCATCGCCGGCGCGTCCAACAAGGGCAGCGTATTCGAAATCCCGCTTCCGGCTGACGAGGCCGAGCTGGAGCGCATCTCCAAGCGCCGCCTCCTCGCCCTCTCCGTCGATGAGATGAAGGCGATTCGCGCCCACTATCAGGAGCCGGACGTGCGCGCCGCCCGCGCCAAACTCGGCCTGTCCATCCATCCCACCGATGTGGAGCTGGAGGCGATTGCCCAGACGTGGTCGGAGCACTGCAAGCACAAAATCTTCAATGCCGACATCGCCTATGTGGACAAAACCGAGAAGACAACGGAGAAAAAAACAGAAAAAACAAAAGACAAAAAGAAAAACAAGCAATCGAAATCAAGCGCTTCGGCCCATTCTCTCTCCTCATCTCCGAAGGTCATTCATTCCCTCTTCAAGACCTACATCCGCGCCACCACTGAATCCATCCACGCGGCCCAGCCCTACCTGCTCTCGGTCTTCACCGACAATGCCGGCATCCTCGCCATGGATGATACTTGGGCGCTGGCCATCAAGGTGGAAACCCACAACACGCCCTCCGCGCTTGACCCCTACGGCGGCGCGCTCACCGGCATATTGGGCGTCAACCGCGACGTGCTGGGCGCGGGCATGGGGGCCAAGCCCGTCTTCAACACCGACATCTTCTGCTTCGCCGACCCCAACTACGCCGGAACCATCCCGCCGCGCCTGCTGCACCCGCGCCGCGTGTTCGAGGGCGTGCGCGCCGGCGTCGAGCGCGGCGGCAACGCATCCGGCATTCCCACCGTCAACGGCTCCATTTACTTCGACAACCGATACTTGGGCAAGCCGCTGGTCTACTGCGGCACGGGCGGCCTGATGCCCCGAAAAGTGCCCGACCCCCGCGCGCCGAACCAGCGGGCCAGCCAGGGCGACCTGGACGCCAGCTCCTCTACCGGCGGCGTGGTTTGCGTTTCCCATCTCAAATACCACAAAGCCGGCGACCGCATCTTCATGGTGGGCGGCCGGGTGGGCAAGGACGGCATCCATGGCGCCACCTTCTCATCCGAGGGCCTGCACGAGGGCTCGCCCACCTCGGCCGTGCAATTGGGCGACCCGATTACGCAGAAGAACGTGCTCGACTTCCTGCTCGCCTCCCGCGACGCGGGCCTGCATTCCGGCCTCACCGACGACGGCGCCGGCGGGCTTTCCTCCTCGGTGGGCGAGATGGCGAACGATGCGGGCGGCGCGCTCATCCATCTGGAGCGCTGTCCGCTCAAGTACCCGGGCCTCGACCCGTGGGAAATCCTGCTCTCCGAATCGCAGGAGCGCATGACGGTGGCCGTGCCGGCCGACAAGGCGGGCGACTTCGCCGCGCTGGCCGTGCGCTTCGGCGTCGAGGCCACCGACATCGGCGAGTTCGAATCTTCGGGCTTTTTGCAGGTGCGCTACCATTCACAGGTGGTCGCTCATCTTGACCTCAAGTTCTTGCACAACGGCGTGCCCAAGATGCATCTGGAGGCGGAGTGGAGCGAGGATGAGGGCTTGGAAGAGCCGGACCTCGAACTGCCCTCCGACCTCAAGGTCGAACTGCTGGCCCTGCTTGCGCGCCCCAACATCTGCTCCAAAGAGTCGGTCATCCGCCAATATGACCACGAAGTGCAGGGCATGAGCGTCATCAAGCCCCTGTGCGGCGCCTCGGCCTCCGGGCCTTCCGATGCGGCCGTGTTGCAGCCCATTCCCGACCTCTCCTGGGGCGTGGTGGCCTCCCACGGCCTCTGCCCCCGTTTCAGCGACCTCGACCCCTACCACATGGCCATGCTGGCGCTGGACGAGGCGGTGCGCAACTATGTGGCCGCCGGCGGCGACCCGGCCTGCTGGGGCGCGCTGGACAACTTCTGCTGGCCTGACCCCATCGTCTCCTCCAAGAACCCGGACGGCAAGCGCAAGCTCGCGGCGCTGGTGCGAACCTGCCAAGGTTTGTCCGAGGCCTGCAAGGCTTACGCCCTGCCGCTGGTGTCGGGAAAGGATTCGATGAAAAACGACTACGCGCACGGCTCCATCCGCATTTCGGTCCCGCCCACCCTGCTCGTCAGCCTCGTGGGCCGCATCGACGATGTCGAGCGCGCCGTGGCGTCCGACTTCAAGAAGGCGGGCGACCTCATCTACGTGCTGGGCACCACCAAGGACGAGCTGGGCGGCTCGGAATATTACGCCCTGCACGAATGTCTGGGCGCCAGGGTGCCGCAGGTGGATTTGAAGGCCAACAAGGCCCTCTATCATGCGCTGCATGCCGCCATGACGGACGGCCTTGTCGCATCTGCCCATGACTGCTCGGACGGCGGCCTTGGCGTGGCGCTGGCCGAATGCTGCATCGGCTCCGGCTTTGGCGCCAGCGTCAAGCTCACCCAAGTGCCCCAGCGCGCCGAGGACGGAGCGTCCCCTTCCGGCCCGTCCTCCTTCCTGCGGGACGACAAAATCCTCTTCTCTGAATCCGCCGGCCGCTTCGTGGTGAGCGTGCGCCCCGAAAACAAGGCCAAATTCGAGAAGGCGATGGAAGGCACGGCCTTTGCCGTTATCGGCGAAGTGCTGGAAAACGCCGAGCTTCGCATCGAGGGCACCCGGTCCGGCGCGCCGATGAGCGTGCCGGTCGGCGATTTGAAGTCCGCGCACCAGCGGACCATCACGTGGTGATTTTCATGGCCTCCTCTCCCCGCGCACTCATCCTGACCGGCTTTGGAATCAACTGCGAGTTTGAGACCGCCTACGCCCTGCGCATGGGCGGCGCCAAAACCGAATTCATGCACTTCAACCAACTGCAGCAGGGCAGCGGCGCCGCGCTGGAGGACTTCCAAATCCTCGCGCTGCCGGGCGGCTTCTCCTTCGGAGACGACATCCAGTCCGGGCGCGTGCTGGCCAACAAATTCAAATACAAGCTGCACGCCCCGCTCAAGAAATTCGTGGATGCCGAAAAGCCCGTCTTGGGCATCTGCAACGGCTTTCAGGTGCTGGTTCAGCTGGGCATATTGCCCGGCTGGAACAATTGGGAGCGCAAGATGACGCTGGCCCGCAACGCGCGGGGGCGCTTCGAGGAGCGCTGGGTGCGCCTGCGCAGCGAGGATTCGGCCTGCCCCTTCGCCCGCCACGCGGGCGTGCTGTCCATGCCGGTGCGCCATGGCGAGGGTCAGGTGGTGTTTTCCAGCCAAGCCGACCTCAAACAGATGCAGGACGGCATGCAAATCGTTTTCCGTTATGCTGACGAGGAGGGCAATGCGGCCTCGGCTTATCCGCTCAACCCCAACGGCTCAGCCGATTCCATCGCCGGCGTGTGCAACCCCGGCGGCAACGTGCTGGGCCTGATGCCGCACCCGGAGTGCCATTTGCGCTACACGCAATCGCCCGATTGGACGGCCAATCCGCCGGTTGTGAGAAAAAAGAAGGAAAGCGAAGGCGTGCTGGGCAAGCTGGCTTCGGCTCTGGGCCTGGTTTCCAAACCCGTCATTTCCGAGCCGGCCGACGAGGGCAACTGCACCGTGCTGTTCAGCAATCTCGTCGAATACGCGCGCAAGTTCTGATATCTTTTTATTTATCACCCGCGAATAAGGGATATGGGAAAGAAATCAACCTCTCCTAAATCATTTACGTTCTTTTCTTCTGTCGACGACCACGCCCTGCACGAGGAATGCGGCGTAATCGGCGCCATCTCCTTCTCCAAGCAGGACGTCTCCCCTCTTCTTTATCGCGCCCTCATCGCCCTGCAGCACCGCGGGCAGGATGCGGCCGGCATGGCGGTGGGGGACTCCAAATCCAAGAAAATCAACCTTCACAAGGGCCTCGGCCTGGTCACCGACGTGTTCGAGGCGTCCTCCGTTTCCGGCCTTCGCGGCCCTCTGGGCGGGGCGCACGGGGGCTATCCCACCATCGGCCCCGGCCATGTCGAGGATGCCCAGCCCTTTTTGGAGGACGAGCCCCTCGGCGGCGTGGCGCTGGCCCACAACGGCAACATCGCCAACTACGGCACCGTGCGCGCCCAATTCGAGAAGACGGGGCGCGTGTTTTGCTCGACTTGCGATGCGGACCTGATTCTCGCCGTGCTGGTCAAGCACCTGAAAGCTGCAAAATTGGACATTTTCAAAGCGGTTTCCCTCTCCATGGACGAGCTGGACGGCTCCTATTCGGTGTGCGCCATCACCGCCGCCGGCGAGCTCATCGTGTATCGCGACCCGCACGCCATCCGGCCCCTGTGTTGGGGAAAGAACGAGGACTTCATGATGTTCGCCTCCGAATCCACGGCGCTGGACATCAACGACGTGCCCCTGCTGGGCGACGTGGGGCCGGGCGAGGCGCTGGTCATCAGCCTTGAGGGCAAGGTGCAGAAAAAGCAACTCATCCCCCACCCGCAGAAACGGCACTGCATGTTCGAATACGTCTATTTCTCCCGCCCCGACTCGATTGCGCAGGGCCAGCTCATCTACGACGTGCGCCGCGAGCTGGGGCGCCGCCTCGCCAAGGCCGCGCCGGCATCGGCCGACATCGTGGTGGCCGTGCCCGACACCAGCCGCCCGGCCGCCGAGGGCTATTCGCGCGCCAGCGGCATCCCCATCGAGGAGGGGCTGATGAAAAACCGCTACGTGGGCCGCACCTTCATCATGGCGGGGCAGTCCAAGCGCCTCGAGGCCGTGAAACTCAAGCTCAATGCCGTGCGCCCGCTGGTGGCCGGCAAGCGCATCGTGCTGATTGACGACTCGATTGTGCGCGGCACCACCTCCGGCCCCATCCTCAAGCTCTTGCGCGACGCGGGCGCGAAGGAAATCCATCTGCGCATCGCCTGCCCGCCCGTCATCTCGCCCTGCTTTTATGGCGTCGATTTGCCCACCTATCATGAATTGGTGGCCGCCAACCATTCGGTGGAGGAAATCTGCCAGATGGTGGGCGCCGACTCGCTGGCCTTTTCCACCATCGACGATTTGGTGGGCGCGATTGGGCTGGGGAAAGACAACCTCTGTTTAGGCTGCGTCAACGGAAAATACCCCACCCAATTGGGCAACGACATCGCGGCCATGCTCAAAAAGCACGGCTCCGACCCCAACGTGCGGGTGTGGGAGCAGGCGCATCCGGCCAAGAAGAAATAGGATTGGCAAAAGGAAAATTGGAAAAAGCAGCCGTCAGAACTGGCTGTAATGCCGGGCGAGCGCCAGATATTTTTCTCTGGCCTCTTCCATGAGCGGGCCGGCCTTGACGACTTCAATCGCGGCTTGGGAGAACGGCCTGTAGAATCCCCGCGTCCAGTATTGTTCGCCGTCCACTACCATCCATCCGGCCGCGGAAAAGGCCAAATCCAACAGCTTTCGGAACGCGGCCGGGTTGTCGCTGGCTTCGGCTGCCAGCTCCAGGGCCGTCTTAGCCGCCTCCTTGCCGTATTTGGCCACGAATAGCTGGTTGGCGTCGTTTCTGGCCATCTTGGCGCTTTCCACCATCATCCGGACCGAGACGGCCTTCTCTTCGAGGCTGTGGGCGTGTTCAAGGTGGAGCTTGGCCAGTTCGAAATGCTGCATGTGCAGCTGGTTGCGCCGGCCAATCATCTCGGCCGTCTGCTCGATGAACTTGATGGCCGTTCCGTCCAGCGGCAGGACAATTTCCCTCACTGACAGCAGGAGATTGTCGGCCGTTTTGAAGATGTTTTTGTTGCCATCCAGCGCGGTCAGGAACTCCCGGCCTGCGCGAATCTCCATCACATTGGGGGTTCCGCGAGCGTTGGGGAGTATTCCAGTTAAGGGTTTAACGGCTTGGGTGGTCATATTCTGCGCCTTGAGAGAGCAATTAAGCTCGGCTTTAATGTATTTTCTTATGCAAAACCGCCTTTATATTCCTATGTTCCGAAGGCCTCTCGTGGCTTCCAAACCGAAAATTTCTTCCCTGTCCCCCGCCCTGCGCCGGCTCGAGCAGTCCGTTACGGTGGGCAACCTCTGGCTCTCGGTGCTCTCGCTGGCTTGCAGGCGCAAAATCTACGCCTACAACCTGCCGGAGGAAATCCAGCGCGCTTTCGGCTTCACGCCCAGCCGCCTGCTGGTCTATCTGGTGCTCTACCGCCTCGAGGGAGAGGAGCTGCTCACGTCCGCGGAAGACGGCCGGCGGCGCTATTATTCGATTACCGCAAAAGGCCGCCAGGCGCTGGCTCAGGGAAAGGGCCTGCTGAAGAAGCGGGGAAGCGAACTTTAAGCGGGTGTTTTCCGTCTTCCCAAATCATTCCAAAATCTTTAGTTATGATTTATATATCCTGCATGCCTGCCTATTCTTGGTGAACTCATGATAGAATCCATGCTTCCAACGTCCGGCCGGGGTGTCCCCGTGCTGGCCATCGTGCTCGTCGGCCTGCTGGCGCTCTCGCTGGTGCTGGCCGGATGCGCGCAGAGCGCCTCCAGCCCGTCCAATGGCAGCGCCATGGCGCAGGGTGCCAACGCATCGGTTCCCGTCTCGGACGGCAAGCCCGGCTCCATGCCCATCAAGCCTTCGGCCGATGGCGTCGCGCCCCCTTCCAGCGGCTCGGGGGCCATGCCCTCCAAGTCCGGCTCCGGCGCGGCCGTGTCCAACGGCAGCGCAATGGCCGACAACAAGACCGGCTATGACAAGACGCAGATGGCCATCGCCTCCATCCTGCCCGACGGCGCATACGAGAAGAACGTCACCTACGCCTACCACAGCGGCGAGGAGACGGCCGACATCCAAATCAGCGTCAAGGACGACGTGGTCACGGCCGCCTCGGTCAAGCTGGTGGGCTCGCCCAACTCGGTCTCGCAGCGCATCGCCAACAACTTCAACGATGCCCTGCCCGGTTTGGTGGTGGGCAAGAAAATCAACGAGCTGAACCTCCCCCACAACGTGGCGGGCAGCTCGCTGACCACGGCTGCGTTCGCAGGCTATGTGGACGAGCTGGTGCAAAGCCGCGGGGCCGCATAAGCATGGAGTTGCAAACCCAATCCCGGGAGCTGCTGGGCTCGGTGTTCGAGATAAAATTGCCGGCCCGGCACTCCCCCCTTTTTTCATCTTGTTTTTCGGAAATTGCGCGCATCGAGCGCGCCTATTCGCGTTTTCTGCCCGATTCCGAGCTGACGCGCCTGAACTCCAATTTGGGGCCATGGCAGGATGCCGGGCCGGAAATGCTCTCGCTTGTGCAGCAGGCCGAACAGTTCCACAAACTAACCGGCGGCCATTTCGACATCACGCTCAAATCCGCGCTGGAAGAAATGGGCTACGGCCCGAAAATAAAAAAAGAAAGAAAACAAAACTCGGGCCATTTCCTCTCTTTCCTCAATCTGTCCTCCTCCCGGCCCCAAATCAATATGCAAAAAGGCCAAATCCGCCTCTCCCAGCCCATCGAGTTCGGCGGGCTTGGCAAGGGCTATGCCCTCGACCGGCTGGCCTCGCTGCTTGAGGCGGCCGGCGTCGGGCACTATTACCTCAACGGCGGGGGCGATATCTACGCCAAGCGCGCGCCCGGAGAAGAGCCTTGGCCGGTGCTGCTGGAGCACCCCGACGACCCCGAGCGCGCAATAGGGAAAGTGGAGCTGGACGGGCAGGCCATTGCCGGCTCGGCCCCCAACCGGCGCAAATGGGGCGCAAAGGGCGAGATGCACCACCTGCTTAACGCCAAAACCAAGAAGCCGGCGCAGGGCGTCAAGGCCATCTTCGTGCTGGCCCAGACCGGCATCGAGGCGGATGCCTATTCCACGGCCATTTTCACGGCCGGTTTCGAGGAGGGCATCGAAATGTCGTGGAAGCTGCCGGTGAAGATTCTGATGGTTTCATCGGAAGGCAAGATGTATCAGACGCCCGGCTTCGGGGCCGAGCTGTTTGATTGAGGGCCGGCGATAGGTTCAAGAAGATGGCGAAATCCAATCAAGGCATGTCCAAAAAGCCGGCCCGTTCCACCTCTTCGCCGTCATCTGCCCGGCGCTCCCTCTCCCCTTTTGCACTCCTTCTCACCGGCACGCCGGGCAGCGGGAAAACCAGCCTGGCGAAAGCCTGGTGCGAAAAGAGCGGCTGGATTTGTCTTTCGCTCACCGAGCTGGTGGAGGAAAAAAAGCTCTATTCCTTCATCGACCCAAAAGACGGGGCCAAAGTGGTCAAACTCGCGGCATTGGAAAAAGAGGCCAACCTGCGGATAAAGGCGCTTTCTGCCCGCAGTCGGCCAGCATCGGCCCACGCCCCAGGCATTTTAGTCGAGGGCCATCTGGGCTGTGAAATCAAGCTCGATGTCCGGCGCGTGCTGGTGCTGCGCCTGCACCCTGATGAATTGGTCCAGCGCCTCTCCCTGCGCCATTATCTGCCCGCCAAACTCTCCGAAAACAAGATGGCCGAGCTGCTGGACTACTGCACCCTGCGCGCGTTCGAGAATTACGGCAAAAAGAACGTGTTCGAGATGGACGGCACGGCAAAGAGTCTGGAGCAGAATCTAGCTCAATTCGAAAAATTCGTTTCCAGCCTCGAGCAGGACAAATCTTTCCCGGCCAGCATTTCATGGGAAAAAGAATTGAGAAAAGAGGCCGAGCGACAAGCCAGAAGCGGGTTTTAATTTTATCCCGGCCCGGCCTACTTCCGCTTTCCTTCTGCCGCCTTTTTGTAATCCTCTTCAAACTGCTTGATGCCCTTGTCCGTAAGCGGGTGCTTGAAGAGCTTCTCGAAAATTTCGGGCGGCAGGGTGGCGATATGCGCGCCCATCTTGGCCGCCTCCACCACGTGCATGGGGTGGCGCACCGAGGCCACCAGCACCTGCGTCTTGAATTCGTACTGGTCGTAGATTTGTAAAATGTCGGCAATCAGCTCCATGCCGTCCTCGGAAATGTCGTCGAGGCGGCCCACGAATGGCGAGCAGTAGGAGGCGCCGGCCTTGGCCACCATCAGCGCCTGCCCGGCCGAGAAAACGAGCGTGACATTGCAGGGAATGCCCTCCTTTTCCAAAATCTTGACGGCCTTCAATCCTTCCGCCGTCATCGGCACCTTGGCCACCACGTTGGGGGCCCACTTGGCGAAATCGCGGGCGTCCTTCACCAGCTCATCTGCCGTGTTCCCGATGCCTTCGACCGAGACGGGGCCTTTGACGATTTTGCAAATCTCTTGAATGGCCTGCTTGTGGTCCCGCCCGCCCTTCATAATCAGCGTCGGGTTGGTGGTGATGCCATCCACCATTCAGGTGGCCGCGAGCTGTTTGATTTTGTCAACGTCGGCTGTGTCGAGGAAGAATTTCATCAAAAACACCCCTTGTCTTTTTTCATCTGTGCCGCTACACTTATAATTCCCATCTGCCCTCTCACACCATGAGTCTTCTTCAACCCGTTTTGTCTCGAGAAACGCTGAAATCAGGACTCCCAAAACGAACCCAAGACATGTTGGAACTGTTAAGCAATGCATATTCCAAACAAGGCCTATCCTTCACTCCCCAATTTTTGATTGGCGAGGCCGTCAGTCTGGTTGAACTCGAAGCCTATCTCCCTGCCGGGGGGGCTTACCTCCGTCCGATTTATGGGCTTATGGAAAGGTGGGCTCAGCAGAAAAAACCGGTTGGGATATATGAATACGCCCGGCAGGAACTGGTAAGCGGTGCACGGCAGGCCTATCATGCGGCCGCCGATTCCGAGAGCTCTCTTCGCAATTTTTTCTTGGACCACCTCAACGACCACCCCCTGCAGAAGGAAGCCATGGTCGATGAAGCCGAGAAGGAGGAATCTGCCGACGGATTCCGAGGCCGGTTTGCCCACGCCGTCGTTCTTGCCTTCAGCCCGCTTTCCCGCTATTCCATGCCGCGAATCCGCCATTATGTTAATTATTATGAAGAATCTCTGCACGAGACCCTCCCTTTCATGGAAGCAGAGGGGGGCGAACTCCAAGCAAGTCCGCAACTGGAACGGCTCCATGCGCTTCTGCTTCGCTATTTCGGCGGCATGCCCCTGCCAAGCGCCCTGTCCCTGCTGGTGGAGTATGTCCATCTCAAGAATGAGCATGCGGGGGAGGGCCCGGGCGAAGCGGAGCAAGCTCCCAATGGCAATCCGGCCGAGAATGCAGCCCGGTTTTCCTCAGGGAAGCGCATGGCCATGGACTTCGAGCTTCTGGAAGATATGATGAAAATCAATGCGGAATCCCGGAACGAGCGGCTGGTGGAGCCGAATGGGACGGTTGTCTTGTGTGTTCATCCGGCGCAACGAGGCCAGTATTTTGAGAAATCAAAAGAGTCGATGCGTTCCATGGCCAAGAACACGGGCTGTAAGTATATCGAGTTCGAAGGGTCTGGCTTCCAAGACAATCAGATTGAACTCAACAAACACATTCTGCAGAGCATTGGAGACATCACCGGGCCGCTTACGATTGCGTTTGACAACCATGGAAGCGAGACCGGGCAGAAGCTGAGCCCGAACGCATCGCTCTTCCGCTCCGAACAGTTTGAAATAGGCTACGATAGGCTGTTCGCGGCGCTCAAGAACTGGCAGCTTAAAAATCCAGATCAAAAAGCCAAGCTCATCTTCATGTCTTGCCTGTCCTACGACTACGTGCTCAACCTCTACCGCCTCTGGGACGAACAGCTCCCCGCTTTCAAGCGCCCGACTGCAATCACCCTGTCTTATTCGGGGAGTTTGGCATTTTCCATTAACTCGCTGTGTGCTTTGAGATATTTTGAAGACATTCGCAACACCCCGTATACATTGGGCGGATTCATGCAGGGGCCGGAAGCGGCGATTTGGTTTTGGGGGGGCAACGCCTACGAGCCCCATACGTTTGGCCGCACGTTGAACAAGACCAGCAAATTTCTCTTTGGCCCCATCTTTTATGCGATGAGCCTTGGATACGTCAATCTTTTCACGCAAGTCAGCAGCGACTGTGCCATCTTTTGCGATCCCGGGGCCCAAATCCCCCACGGTTCGGAGTCAAACCGCCCGTTGTTCTGGCGCAAAAAAATCAAGGCGATTGGACAGGTCCGGGGGGGCCCAGAGAAGAAAAACGAATCCGGGCCCGAAATCGGGCGGGACAATCCCTCTTCTTAGCGGTTTTTCTCTTTCTTTTCCATCGCCTTCTTAACCGCCTTCTCAATTCCGGCCGCATCCATCCCAAAGTGCTTCATCAGCTCCAGCCCGCCGCCCGACTCGCCGAACTGGTCGGGCATGCCGACGCGCACTACGGGCACCGGGCACTCGTCAGCCAGCGCCTCGCACACCGCGCCGCCCAAGCCCCCCGTGATTTGGTGCTCTTCGGCCGTCACGACGCAGCCGCACTTTTTGGCGTATTGGGCCAGCGTCTTTTTGTCGATGGGCTTGATGGTGTGGCAGTTGAGCACGGCGGCCGAAACGCCGGAAGCGGCCAGATTCTTGGCCGCCTTGAGCGCTTCGAACACCGGCACCCCGCAGGCCACAATGGCCACATCGGAGCCGTCCGCCAGCACGTTGATTTTTCCAATCTCGAACGGAGTCGCGTCGGTGGTAAAAACGGGTGTTTTTTCGCGCCCAAGGCGGATGTAAACCGGCCCTTTTCTCGCCGCGGCCGCCTTGGCCGCCTTGTTGGCCTCCTTCTCATCAGAGGGACAGAGCACGCACACGTTGGGCAGCACGCGCATCAGGGCGATGTCCTCCATGGCCTGGTGCGTCGCCCCGTCCGGGCCCACCGTGATGCCGGCATGGGCCCCCGAAAACTTGACATTCAAATTGTTGTAAGCAATATTGACGCGAATCTGGTCCCAGTTTCTTCCGGGCGAGAATACGCCGTATGCGGAGAAGAAGGCAATCTTGCCCTCCATCGCCAAGCCGGCCGCGACCGAGGCCATGTTCTGCTCGGCCACGCCGCACTGCACAAAGCGCGAGGGGAATTCCTTCTCAAACCAGTGCGTGCGCACCGATTCCGACACGTCGGCCGAGAGCACCACCAGCTGTTTGTTTTCTGTTCCCATCTCGGCCAGCGCCTGCCCCCAGCCGTCGCGGGTGGGCGCCTTCTTCGCGTCCGGCGCGAAGGGGTCGGCCAGTTTCATGGAAGGATTGAGTGCAAATGAAGTCGTCATGTCCATCGCCCCCTATGCCTTGATTTTGGCCCGTTGCGCCTGCAATTCGGCCAGCGCCAGTTTGGCTTCCTCCTCGTTGGGGGGCTTGCCGTGCCATTCGTATTTGTTTTCCATGAACGAAACGCCCCTGCCCGGCACCGTTTTGGCGATGATAATGGTGGGGGCCGAGTCGGGGTTTGAAACGGCGTTGGTTCGGGCCTCATCCAAGGCCTTCACTGCTGCCTTCATGTCGTTCCCGTCGATTTCGATGACTCTCCAGTTGAACGCCTTGTATTTGGCCGCCATGCTCTCCAGTGGCATGATGTCCTCGGTGCGGCCGTCAATCTGAATGAAGTTGCGGTCCATGATTTGAACCAGGTTTCCCAATTTGTATTTGGCGGCCAGCAATACAGCCTCCCACGTCTGGCCTTCCTCATGCTCGCCGTCCGAAGTCAGGCACCAAATCACGTGCTTCTGGCCATCCATTTTGGCGGCCAGCGCCATGCCGCAGGCCTGCGACAATCCCTGCCCCAGCGGACCGGACGAGGTTTCAATGCCGGCCAGCGCGCCGCGGTGGGGGTGGCCCTGCAAGGGCGAGCCCAGCTTTCGAAGCGTGGAAAACAATTTCTTGTCAAAATAGCCCGCTTCGCCCAAAACGGCATACAGCACCGGCGCGATGTGGCCGTTGGAGAGCACCACACGGTCGCGCCCGCTCCACTGCGGCTTGGCTGGGTCGTGCTCAAGCGTGTGGAAATAGAGGGCCGTGAAAATGTCGGCCATGCCCAGGGGGCCGGCCGTGTGGCCGGATTTGGCGGGCAGCAGCATGTTGATGATGTCTGCTCTCACGTCGTTGGCCTTGCGTTGCAAATCGGAAATCGAATTCAGCCGGATGGCGCTCATCGTAATCCCTCGCACACCAAATGGAGCATAAGCGCACGATGCTTATAAGGCCTTGCGCCGGCGCAAAATTAGCCTGTTTTTGGACCATTTGTCAATCTTTTTGCAGCCGCTCCAGCTCTTTGAGCGCCTTGTCCGGCTCTTTGTGTCCGAACACGGCCGAGGCGGCCGCAAAGCGGTTCGCGCCGGCCTTGAGCGCATGGAGAATGGTCTTGGGGCCCACGCCGCCGTCGATTTCGATAACCAGTTTGGGATGGAGTTGGCGAAGCTGGCGCATCTTTTCTTCCACTTCGCCCATATAGGCCTGCCCGGCCCATCCGGGATTGACGGTCATCAAAAGCACGTGGTGCACGCCCTCCAGATGCGGCAGCAGGCGCGAGAGCGGAGTGGGGGGGTTGAGCACCCACGCGAGTTTCGAGCCCTTGGCTTCCACCATCTTCTTGATGCGCCCCTCGTCGCCCTCCATCACGCTCTCCAGCTGCACCTCAAAAATGCGGTTTTTGCCGCCCGGAAGGGCTTGGATAAAGCCCACCGGGTCGGAGACCATCAAATGGTATTCCACTTGCCTGTCGGCGGGCAGGTTCTGCAGCTCGGCCGTGCCGATGGTGGTGTTGTTCACGAATTTGCCGTCCATGATGTCGATGTGAAGCGTTTTGGCCGAGGGGACCGAGCGCACGCGCGCGGCCAGCTCCTCTGGGGTGTATACGAGAATGGCGGGGGCAATATCAAGCATAACATACGCCTGCTTCTCCTCATCCACGCGCATCTTATAAAACCAAAAGCCGGATGGCTGCGCCCGTCCGACCAATCCCCGCCCATGAGTTTCCTTTCATCTTTTAAAGTTTGGGCCCCCATCCCTTCTACGAGGTGAAAATATGGGTCCCGGAAAGAAGCCTTGCTGCGGTTGCTAAACCAAGTCTGTCCATCTCTTTTATTTTTCCTTCCTTCCTTTTCTATCCATGCCCATGGGTTCCAAGCTCAGGCTCGCGCTGGTGCAGCTCGCCCCCCAGCCGGCGGACCGCGCCGGCAACCTGCGGCTGGCCGAAGCCCTCATCGGCTCCAAAAAGGCCGACATTTTCGTCTTTCCCCACCTCTTCAGCACCGCGGCCGGGCCGGAGGAGGCGGCGCGCCTGGCCGAGGGGCCGGATGGGCCCACGCCGGCGTTCATGAAAGCGCTGGCCCAGAAGAAGAAGGCCTATGTGCTGGGCTCGTATTTGGCGGAAAACAAGAAAGGAAAAATAAAGAAAACAAAAAAATCCGAAACATCGAATTCCAAACCCTTCATCCGCTTCCTCGCATTCGACCCCAACGGAAACGTCATCGGCGTCTATGACGCCATCCACCTCTGCTCCATCCGCGGCGAGCCCGACCACTTCTCGGCCGGCGGCAAGCTGCCCTTTTTTGATTTGCTCACCTTCCGTTCCGGCATCATCGATTCCTATGATTTGCGCTTTCCGGAACTGGCGCGCGAATTCGCCCTCTCCAACGGCTTCATCCTCTTCGTGGCCGGGGCATTCAAGCGCTCCGAGCGCGCGGCGTGGGACGCGCTTCTGGCCGCCCGCGCGGTCGAGAACCAGATGTTCTGCATTGGCTGCAATTTCGCCTCCACGCCGGAGGAGCGGGTTGGGGCGCCGGCCGATGCGGCCGCTCCCCGGCCCGATTCTTCATCCAATTGCTACTGCGGCGGCTCGGCCGTGTTTGCCCCCGACGGGCGCAAGCTGCACCAAGCCGGCGAGGGGGACCAGGTGCTGATTTTGGACATCGACCCCTTCGAAGTGGAGTGGAACCGCATGTCGCTGCAATACATCACCGACGCCAAAGCCGCGCCCAAGCGCGCCAGAAAGCGGGTGCACGAAAGCCCGCTGGACAAGGAGTGAGAACATGAAGGATTCGTCCCCCCATCACAAGCTGACCGTCCATCTATCGCATGCGGCCGCCAAAATCGTAAGCCCGGACGAGGCGCAGATGCTCATCAAGTGGTCCTGGGAGGAGATGGAGAAAAAGAAGAAAGACGGCTACAATCTCTTCCGCTTCCCAAAGCTGGGCGTGTGCGTGGTGCGCGACGGGGACGAGCTGGTCATCCTCACCGACGCGGAGCAGCAAAAAGCGCTGGCCAAATCCGGCCATGAAAAAGAATAGCGTTTTTTGCGGCCGCCCCTCTCCTCAGAGCTTGGGGTCCAGCTGGTGGGCCTGGCTGAAGGACCCGTTCGCATCCTGCGTGCGGCCCAGCATCTGAAGCGCGTGCCCCCGGTTGTAGAAGGCCATCGCGTTCTTGGGGTCCAGTTCCACGGCCTTGTTGTAGTCGGCCAGCGCGCCCGCATATTCCTTGAGCGCGTATTTGGCGTTGCCCCGGGCGAAATAGGCATCTGCGTATTTGGGCCCCAGCTGGACGGCCAAGTCGAACTCGCGGACGGCCTGCTCGTAGGAGTCCAGCCCGTACCATGCCGCCCCGCGCCCGTAATGGATTTGGGAAAGGTCCAAGTCCTGCAGCCAGACGGTTTTCTGGCTGCCCATGCGCAGCAGCTGGTCAAAGTCCTTGAGCGCCAATTCGTAGCGCCCCGTCTGCAGAAGGGCGAAGCCGCGCTCCACGAAAGCCGCCCCATTCTCCCATTCCGGCTGGTCCTGAATAATCCAGCCCAAGTGCTGGAGGGCCTCGTCCGCGCGCCCCAGGCGCATCAGCGAGCCGGCCATGAAAAAGCGGACATCCCGCACGGAGTCGGGGTTGTTTCCCAGTTTGAGGGCCTGATTGTAATCATCCAGCGCTTCCCGGTCGCGCCCCATCGAGGACAGGACGCGCGCGCGCCCGTAATAGGCGTCGGCCATGCCGGGCTGGAGCCGGATCAGGCTTGAGAAATTGTTCAGCGCGTCCAGCCGTTCCTCATAGCTGCCTTGGGCGAGAAGCTCGGCCCTGAGCCAGAGCGCCTGCATGTTGCCCGTATCCACCTGCAGCAGGCTGTCGAGCGCCGAAAGGCGGCTGTCGCGGTCCTTGGTCATCCAGTTCCAAGCCGTGTTGGCCGAATCCCCGGCCGGCTTGCCGCCCTTGACGGCCGTGTCCTGCGCCCGGGCCGCGAAAAAGGAGGTCACCAGCACCGCGCTTCCGAGCGTCACCCACCGGATTCCTCTCCAGATGGCGCTGGAGCGATGATGCCGGTCGTGGTGAGCGGAGAAGATGTCGCGTTCAGCCCCGGACTTGTTCGTTCGGTGGTGCTCGCTCTTCGGGTTGGGGGAATGCGCGCCTTTTCTCATAACCTTCTGCCTCATGGGTTCTATAATAACTTACCGCCGCCTCAGCGCCTCGAAGCGGCCTCTTTCCCGCAGCCCCGCGCCGGGAGGTTTCTTTAAATGATTTTCAGTATTCAGAGGTGTATGGCTCCCATCCCCCCTCTGAAGCCCGGTGGGCGCTCCGGCGGCATGCGCCGGGGCGTGCGCGGCGGCAAGCGCGTGGTATTCGTCACTCCCTATGCCAAGGCGGCGGAGGAGGAGGCCAAGAAGCAGCGCGACCGCGGCTTTAAGACCGAAGTCAAGAAGGAGCGGGACGACACCGGCACCTATGTTTACACGGTATTTATTTTCGAGGGCGGATTTTAGACGCAATGGGAAGAGGGGCGGGGATAGCGATGGAAACGGCTGAAACAAAATTGGACCGGGCCAAGATTCTGCGCGAGGGCAAAATCGAAATCCCCGTCACCCATTCGGGCATGCGCCAGCGCCTGCCCTTTGTGGTGGTGCGAGAGAAGCTGGGAGACGGGCAGGTGCCCTACCTCAAAGTGGAGCGGTGGGTGGATGCCGGCCAGCTGCTCAAAGTGGCGGCCGAGGCCGATTTGCCGGTGATGGCCCCATCCGGCAAATATTTCCCGCCCCGAAAGAAGGCCAGCGACTATTTGGGCCTGTAAGAAACCGCAAATCCTATTTCTTTTCCCGCTCGTCTGCCAGCTTGAGGTTCATCCTCCGCACCAGCTCGGCCACCTCATCAGGCCCCATGCCGTGCAGCGCGCAGCCGGTTTCCAGCGTGTCGTAGGCCGAGAGCTGGCAGCCGATGCAGTGCAGGCCGGCCTCCATCAGGATTTCGAGGGTGGTGGGGTATTTTTCGGCGATTTCGGTGATATACATGGTGGGGACGATGGGGCCGGCCGAAACGGAAGCCGGCTTCGCTTTCCCGCCCCTCGAGCCGGCTTTGGGCTTGGGGCCTTTGCCCGTTTCCTCCCCTTTCAGCAGGGGCGGGCTCTTGGCGTCGATGTCGCTGCGCACTTCCCGCAGCGACTGCTGGTGAACGCCCCAGCGCCGCGCGCTCTGCTCAATCGAGGCCACGTCCACCGGCACGCGCAGGGGCGCGGCCTCGGCGCTCGCCTGCGGGCGGATGAGGGGCACCGACACCACGGCCGGCGGCCTTTTCTTGAGGGGCTCGACGTTCTGCATGTCCGAGCCGGGCAGCTGGGCGGCGAGCCTCGGGCCGGCCGGGCCGTTTGTTTGGAGCCGCCCGCCCGGCGCGGCCTTCCGGCCCTGCGCGCCTTGCTTGCGCGCGGCGCGCGCGGCTGCCGCGGGAGCCGGGTTCAGCGCCCGCCCGGCGCCTTTCTTCTTTTTATCTATGTTTTTGGCCACATGTTTGATGGCGGGGGTGCCCTTTTTATAGTCCTGCCCCGTTAAGAGAAGCATTACCGACGACTAGTCGATTATCGGGGATTATTTGCCATCCAACCAGTCATCATACGAGGATTTGCTCAAGCGCGCCCGTGCCGCCTTGCCTGAAAAAACGCTGGCCTACGAGCGTTTCGAGCCGCCCGTGCCCGAAACCCAAATCCAGGGCTCCAAGACCATTTTGCGCAATTTCGAGCTGATTTGCACCAAGCTGCGCCGCGAGCCGGCCCTGCTCTCCAAATACCTGTCCAAGGAGCTGGCCGTTCCCGCCACCATTGACGGCGGAAAACTCATCCTGCACGGCAAGGTCTACGACCGCATGCTCAACGAGAAGCTCAGCAACTTCATTTCATCCTATGTGGTCTGCAAGGAATGCAAGCGTCCCGACACCAAGCTGGTGGACGGGGCGCATGGCATCCGCACGCTGGTGTGCGAGGCCTGCGGCGCCCGCGCGCCCGCCAAGTGAGTAGAGGCATATTATGGTCGTTTCTCCGTCTTCATCCCCCGTTCCCGGCGTTTCCCGGCCCCCGGCAGGCTCTTCCGCCTCCCCGGGTGCGGCCCCGTCCGCCGCCCCTTCCCCCTCCGGCGTGCCCGGCGAGGGATTCGTGCGCGTGCGCCTGCCCCGCGAGGGCGAAATCCTCGGCGTGGTGGTGGGCAACGTGGGCGGAGGCCGCCTGCAGGTGCAGTGCAAGGACGGCAAGGAGCGCCTGTGCCGCATTCCGGGCAAAATCCGCCGCAACATCTGGGTGCGCCAGGGCGACATCGTGCTGGTGGAGCCCTGGAAAATCGAGGGCGAGAAGCGCGGCGACGTGATTTGGCGCTACAACCATCTGCAGGCCGACTGGCTGCGCAACAAGGGTTACATCAGCCGCTAGGATTCCCCGGGGGCGCAATCCTTATAAATAAAGTTATAATAGATATAATCGTGTGTTAAATGACTCCGCCTAAACTAGTCTCCAACCAAACTCCACCTCCCAGTTTCGTTACGGTATCGACTGTCAAAGAATACACTCAGAATGTCTCCAAGGCTACCGCGTATTTGGCTCTCAATCCAGCCGACCCTGCGCGCTGGCAGCTGGCCTTCCGCTGGCTGGACGTTTTCACGCCCAATCACATGACTTGGCCTTTCATGACCCCTCTGCTGCGCGATTTGGCCGCCCTCCTTCCTTATGCGGCCGTCCGCGACGCGACACTGGCGGTTCAGATGGCCCATAATCTGGGCAGCCGCGCCCAGAAGGCCAATGGCGTTGAAGCTGCCCAGCGAATGGCCTCCGAGTTGTGGAGTTTCAATCCCCGCAACAGCATCCACGACGAGGCCATGCGCCTTTTCGAAACCTGCCGCTTCCCCGAGCTGGAGTCCGGCGGGCCGGATTTCAACGGCAGCGCCATCCGCCCTGTCGGCGCGCAGCAGATTCTCAACGCCCAGCAGGCCGTGCGCCTGTGGCTGCAACTGGGCGACACCGAAAACGCCTTTGTGGGCCTCGAGCATCTGAACGTGGCCTTGTTCTTTTCCATGCTCCAGAACTCCAAGTTTGTCGGCTCCTTGCCGTTCGAAGTTCCGGAAATCCACGTCTCTTCCTCAGACGGCACCCTCTTCAGCTTCAAAGCCACCGATTTCACGGCGGACAACCTGCACGCGCAAACCCTTCAAGTGCTTGCCCTGACCATGAGAATCGACCCGCCCCGCTGTGATTGAGCCGGGCCCGACCATCCTCCTTTTATCCTCCCGCCGTCTGGTGCATGTATGGCCCTCCGCCAATCCAAGAAAAAGCGCCCTCGCCGCGAGGACAAGCAGGACAAGGAATCTTGGCCGCTGGAGGAGGGCGTTTTCGACCGCAATTCCCTCATCGCCCTCGACCGCTTCCGCGGCAAGGGTATCGTGCGCACCCTCGACTACTGCATCGCCGAAGGCAAGGAGGCCAACGTCTATCGCGCCACGAAAGAGGACGGCAGCTTCGTGGCCGTCAAGATGTACCGCCTGCGCTCGCCCTCCTTTGTGCACATGGGCCAGTACATCGAGGGCGATAGGCGCTTCTCCAAAATCAAGGGCAATTCGCAGGGCCTCATCTTTGCATGGACGCAAAAGGAATACCGCAACCTGGAACTGCTGCATGACGCCGGTGTGCGCGTGCCCGACCCCATCGCGTTCAAGGCCAACATTCTGGCCATGGAATTCTTGGGCGTCGATGGCCTGCCCTACTCCCGTCTGGTCGAAGTGGGCAGCGAAGACCCGAACCGCGATTACGACCTCATCCGCGCCGACGTGAAGAAAATGCGCGAGGCAGGGCTGGTGCACGGCGATTTGTCGGAATTCAACATCCTGATGACCGACAAGGGGCCCTACATCATCGACTGCGGTCAGGCCGTCCTGCTCACCCATCCGCGCGCGCTGGAATTCTACAACCGCGATTTGCGCACGCTGTGGAAATATTTCAGCAAATATCCCGATTTCGACCGGCCGGAGCCGGTGGCGGAAGAAAGCGAGGGAAAAAACAAGGAACCTGAAAACAAATAAGCGGAGAAACAGCTAACGCGCCAAAAACAAAGAAGAAAAAGAAGAATAAAGGAAATAGGGGCGTCGAATCCCCTAAGCCTTCCTGTTTTTGCGGAACAGGTCCAAGTGGTATCTCTTGATGACGTCGTTGCACTCGTCCCACTTGATGTTTTTCATGAACGCCTCGATGTAGCCCTTGCGGTTGGTGGCGTAGTCGAGGAAGTAGGCGTGCTCATAGACGTCCAGCACCAGCACCGGGACTGCGCCCCAGATGCCGCCCTGATTGTGGATGTCGCACACGAAGTTGTGCAGCCGGCCCTCTTCCAAGTCCAGCGCCATCACCACCCAGCCGCGCGAGGCGGTGCCCTCGGCCTTGAACTCCTCGGCCCAAGCCGCAAACGAGCCGAAGTCCTCGTTAATCCACTGGGCAATCGTGCCGGCGGGCTCGGGCGTCTTGCCGCCCAAGTTGTCGAAATAGAACTCGTGCAGTTTCACGCCGTTGAGCGCAAAGGTCTCCTCCACCTTCAGCTCGCGCAAGGAAGAGAAAGTCGCGTTGGTGGTGCTTTTGTCCACGGTTTCAAGCGCCTTTCTGATTTCATTGGTCTTTTTCACGTATCCTGCGTAGAGCACGTCATGGTGCTGGCCAATCTGCTTTTCAGACAGGCCGTCCAAGGATGTGTATTTGAGCGGTTTTATGATTTTCTCCGGAACAGACACCATGGTATCTCACCTCGTATGATTTGCTTCTCATGCTTGCCTCGAACCGAAACTATAAAATGATGACGGGGAAACTATCTGCATATGGCGGATTTGGTCGATTTTTGCACCCAACTGCTCTCCAGCCTCACCCTTATGGTCCATGCCGCCCTGCTGGCCTTTGCCGCGCGCTGGGTGTTGCGCAAAGCCGGGGTTTCGAAAAAGGAGTCCTGGCCCGCCTTCCTGCGCCCGGCCCGCGACTTGGCCTCCCGCGTGTTCTCTTTCCTCCAATCTCACGCCCTTCCTCTGGCCGCCCTCATCGCGCTTGCGGCCACGCTTGGAAGCCTGTTCTTTTCCGAAGTGGCCGGCTGGGAGCCGTGCAAATTGTGCTGGTTCCAGCGCATCTTCATGTACCCGCAGGCCGCCATCCTGCTGCTGGCCCTCTGGCGAAAAGAGCGCTCCATCTGGCCCTATACGCTCGCCCTCTCCATCCTCGGCGGCTCTATTTCGGCCTACCACTACTCCACCTACCTGCTCTCACTGGGCAGCACGGGCGTGTGTTCCATCAGCGGCGGGCCGTCCTGTTTGATTAACTATTTCACGTCGTATGGCTACATCACGCTGCCGCTGATGGCCTTCACGGCTTCGCTGTCCATCGCGCTGATTTCGTGGTTTTGGTTAAGAGAGAAAAAAGAGTAGAAGAAGAGATGTGCCCGCGTTGTTCTTAGTCCGAATCGATTCTCGGCGCCAAGTAGTAGGACAGCTTCGCGCCCTCGACCTCGTATTCCAGTTTCAGCGGCGCGTTGGTCTTGAGGTTCAGCGTCACCGGCACCGCGTCGGGGCAGGCCTTGGTGATGTCCTCCAAATACTGGAGCGGGAAGGTGGCCTTGGCCGGCTGGCTGGACGTGAGCTCAATGAGCGTGGGCGAGTCCTTCTCCTGCTCCACCAGCAGGTCGGACGAGTCGCCGTGGCCCTCAATCTTGAAGCCCGAGCCCTCGGCCTGCAAGCTTACGTGCGTGGACACCAGCGAGGCGTCGCGCAAATGGCCCTTGAGCGTGCCGCCCAGCATCTTCACCACCGAATCGGGGGCAATGGAGGGTTCGCGGCCCGCGCCCAGCGGCATCTCCAAAACGGGAATCTTGAACGAGCGCTTGGACTTGCCCTCGTAGAAGCGAATGGCGATTTTGTTCTCCTCCTGCGACACTTCGAGCTTTTCGCCGCCCTGCGCGCGGGAGAGGATTTTGGTCAGGTTGTCGAAATTCAGGCCCACGCGCACCGAATCGCCCACCTCGTATTCCACGAAGGCGGCCTTGGGCATGGTGAAGCACACCATGGCGATTTGCGAGGGGTCCATGGCTTTGAGGGACAGGCCGGCGGGCGTCACGTCCAGTGCGCCCTCATCAATGAGGCTGACAATGGAATCTAGGGCATTCTTGAATTTCTTGGCATCTTCGACAACAAAACGGAACATGCAAAACACCAAATCGGGCTTCCTCCCGTTCCTGCTTCTTCTACGAAGTTTTTAATCCTTCCACACCTATGTGTTCATCATGGGCTCAACCGAGCTGCTTTTCCAGACCGACAGCTACCAAACGTCGTTTGAGGCCAAAATCACGGCCGTGCGCCCCGACGGGGGGCTGGTGCTGGACCGCACGCTTTTCTACTACACTTCGGGCGGCCAGCCCTGCGACAAGGGAAAAATAAAGCGCATGTCGGACGGGGCCCAAGCCGAAGTGGTGGAAGTAAAGAAGATGGACGGGGAGGTGGTGCATTACCTCCAAGCCCCGGCCTCTCCTCCGGCGCCCGGCACCGAAGCGGCTCTCTCCACCTTATCCACTCCTTCTTTCTCTCCGGGCGATTCCGTCCATGGCGAAATCGACTGGGCGCGCCGCCAGCGCCTGATGCGCATGCACACGGCCGGCCACGTGCTCTCGGCCGTCTTCTTCGCCAAGGGCGTGCTCATCACCGGCAACCAGCTGGACTTGCACCAGAGCCGCTTCGATTTCTCCATGGAAGAGTTCGACCGCTCGCTCATCGACTCCGTCATTTCCGAGGCCAACCGCCTCTGTGCCGAGGGCCACGCGGTCAAGGTCTATTCCCTGCCGCGCGAGGAGGCGCTCAAACTGCCCGGCTTCGTCAAGCTGGCCAATGCCCTGCCGCCCGCCCTCTCGGTCCTGCGCATCGTGGAAATCGAGGGCGTGGACACGCAGGCGGACGGCGGCACGCACGTGCACAACGCACGGGAAGTCGGCACCGTCGAATTGGTGAAAGTCGAGAACAAGGGCGCCAAGAATCGGCGCATATATTTCACGCTCAAGCCGTGAGGTGGGTGGAAAACATGGGGACCGCAAGACACGCATTCGCATCCGGCCTGTCTCTCATTCTGCTGCTGGCCATGGCCGCCGCGGTTCCGAGCGTCCAGCTGACCTCGCCCATCGACAGCCACATGACGGGCCCGGTCTCCGACTTTCATTTCCGCTATGATTCGGGCGGTTCCACGGCTCCGGCTCTCTGCGGCCTCTATGTGGACTCCAGCGGGGTTCAGAAAATCTATTATCCCTCCTCCGACCCCTACCCCGTCTACCGCTCCGACAACGGCCGGGGCGTCGAGGCCGTCACCCAATCCGACGATTATTACCTCAAAGGCATCAATCTGGCCGGCCTCGCCAAAGGCCCCCATTCGTATGTCCTCAACTGCTCGGCCGCCCAAAACGGCAAGCTTCTCCAACCCGGCGATGCCGGCTATTTCGAGGCCTTGGACGAAGGTGTCTTTACGCTGGGCGACCCGGCGTGGGTGGAGCTGGTTTCACCCTCCTCGTCCCATTCCACCAAGGACCATTCCATTGATTTCACCTTTGTCTATCACGCCGGCGACATCGGGGGCAAGTCCAGCGCCTGCTCGCTGGTGACCAATGGCCAGCGCTTCGGCGCCCTGCAGGCGCCGGACGGCCAGCCGGCCACCCTCCATGTGGAGAAAATGCAGATGGGCAGCTACCGTTGGTCCATCCTCTGCGGCCAGACCTATTCGGAGAACCGCTCGCTCTTTATCGAGAAAGGCGCGCCGGCCTCGGTGCGGCTGGTTGCTCCGCTCACCGGCTACAAGGGCGCAACGGTTCCGCCGCTCAAATTCACCTACAGTGGCGGCGATGACGGGCCGCAGGCTTCGCTCTGTGAGCTGGGGCTCGACTCTTCCATCGTCAACCAGACCACGGCGTCCAGCGGCGTGGCCGCTTCCTTTGCGCCGGACTTGGCGCCGGGCGACCACACGTGGTTCGTGCAGTGCGGGCGCGACACCGACTTTTTCGCCAAGTCGGTTTTCTACACCCTCACCATCCTGCCCGGCGGCAAGAAGCCGGCTTCGAACTCTTCGACCGGCGGCACCCCGTCTCCCTCCTCAACCGCCGCTTCGGGCGGCGCCAACCGCGCCGTTCCGCCGTCCAATCCCTCGGCTCCGAATCCAAGCGCCCCGGTGGTGAAGACGGCCACCCTGCAAGCCCCCGCTCAAGTCCGCCTGTCGGACACCATTTCTCTGCGCCTGGTTTCGGATGCCGGCGCGCCGCTGGCCAACGCCCAAATCCGCGTCTACGGGCCCTCCGGGCGCGTTTCGCTGACTACGGATGCGGATGGGCGCGCGAACTTTTCGGCGGCCCAGCCGGGCTCCTACACCTATTCGGTGCCCGAATTTGTCATGCTCTCAAACCCCGCCACCAACGTGTCGGCCGCGGCGCCTTCCGCTTCAGCCGACGCCAAAAGCGCCGGAGACAACCTGTGGATGTATGCTCTGCTGGCGGTTTTGGTGCTGGTTGTGATCGGCTTTGTGCTGCTCTATATGGGCCAGCGCAAGCATCCGGAGCCGCTTATGCAAAGCCCGACCTCGATTGAGGAGCGCCCGATGACGGGCCCGATGCCCCTCAGCCGCGAGCCGGCCAATTCGGCCCGCGAGCCGGCGGTGCAAATGCACGAAGAGGCCAGCCCGGCCGTTCCTGCGCCGGACGCTTCAAGCGCATCTTCCGAGCCCACGGTGCCGGAGCCGGCCGCTTCTTCATCCGAACCGGCCACCTCTGCTTCCGAGCAGGCTTCTCCAAATGTCGAGGCCGCGGCCCAGCCTTCGGATTCCGGCCCTTCTGCATCCGAGCCTTCCCCGGCCCCCGCTTCCGACTCGACCGAAGCTTCGGCCGACCCCTCCGCGCCGTCCGCTTCTTCCGAACTGGCTCCTTCCAAGCCGCATGGCCATCTCTTCGCCCCCATGCAACATCCGCACCATATGGCGCAAAAGGATGAAACGCCCAAGTCCGCTTCCTCCAAGCGGACCAAAACGTCCAAAAAAGGGCGGGCTTAAGCGCATCGGGTTAAAATCTCTCCCTTCCTTTCTCTTTCATGTTGTCCAGCCTTAAGGCTCCGGCTACCATGAGCACCCAGCACCCCGACAACGTGCAGATTCCCTTTTTCTCAGAAGAACAGGTGTTGGGCGCGGAGAGCGAAATCAAGGAAGCCTTCTACGCCTATTCGCATCTGGGTTGTCACGAACAGATGTGGGACTTCGAGGGCAAGGAAACCGACTCGCACGTGGTGGCCAAGCTGCTCAACCGCTATGGCGACTATTTCAAGACGCTTCCACTCGGACGTGATTACCGGCTTACTTTCCGTCTTCCCAATCCGGCCGTGGAGCCCTCGCAGGGCAAGGTGCTGCTCGAAGCGCTGGAATCCATCCCGCGCCACTACGATGTGGCGCAATCCATGGGCATCGATGTGCCCCCCATTTTCGAAATCATTTTGCCCATGACCACCAACGCCAAGGAGTTGCGCCGCATCGCGGCCTATTACCGAAAATTCGTGGTGGGCAAGGCCAAGGAAACCGTGCTGGAGGGCGATTCCACCACCATCTCCGACTGGCTGGGCGACTTTGCCCCGGCCTCGATTGGCGTCATCCCGCTGGTGGAAGACAAGGACAGCCTGCTCAACGCCGGCCAAATAGCGGAGGAGCTTATCGCTTCCGAAAAGCCCGCCTCGCTGCGCGTCTTTCTCGCCCGCTCCGACCCGGCCCTCAACTACGGCTCGGCTGCGGCGGTGCTCTACAACAAGCTCTCGCTCTCGCGGCTGTGGGAGGCGCAGGAAAAGACCTCGACTCCCGTCTATCCCATCATCGGCGTGGGCAGCGCGCCCTTCCGCGGCAATCTGTGCCCCACCAACCCCCAGAACTGCCTGCGCGAATATCCTTCGGTGCAGACCTTTACCCTGCAATCCTCCTTCAAATACGACCACCCGCAGCCGCAGGTGCGCGAAGCCATCTCCGAAATCAACGCGCACGGGCTCAAGGCGCCCCTCGCGCTGGACGAGACGCGCGCGCTGGCCCTCTGCTCGGTCATCGAAAAGGAATACCGCGCGCAGCTGGTGCAACTGCAGCCCTTTATCGCCGCCTTGGCCAAGCACGTGCCCTCGCGGCGCACCCGCCGCCTGCACGTCGGCCTCTTCGGCTACTCGCGCTCGGTGGAGGGGCTTTCCATGCCGCGCGCCATCCCGTTTTGCTGCGCCCTCTATTCCATGGGCATTCCGCCCGAGCTCTTGGGCCTGTCCGCCCTCTCCGACCAGCAATGGGACGAGCTGCACGAATTGTATGTGAACATCGACCAAGATTTGGCCGACTCGCTCAAATTCGCCAACCCGGCCAACTTCTCCATTGCCGGCCCCTATCTGGAGTCCCGGCTCAAATCCTCCTTTGAGCGCACGGGCGTGGAATTCCTGCCCGCGCACGCCGAGCTGACGGCCAAAATCAAGGCCGACCTCATCGCCAACCGGCCCGCCACGATGGGCGAGAAGATATTGGAGGCGGCGAGGATAAGAGGATTTTTGGGCTAGCGGCCAAAAAAATCGACGTGCTTTTTTGGGTTAATCTTATAAGACGCGCCTCCGTGCAAGCTTCAGCACACAGGTGGTTCCATGATAACCGGCATCGTGATAAACGAAGTGAACGCGAAAGTCGTTCGGCGCCAGCCCATCGAATCCTTTGAGACCAAAATCCAGGTTCAGGGGGCTTCTTTCACCGAAAACGCCATCGCCGTCGGATTCAGGTGGGACGTGCTGTACGCGCCCAACATCAGCTATCTGTCCATGGAAGGCGTCGTCTCGCTGGCCGAAGCGCCGGAGCGCATCCAGCAGGTCATGGCGCAATGGCAAAAAGAGGGCTCCATCCCCCCGGAGATGGTGCAGGAGCTGACCAACGGCATCAATCATTATTGCACCCTCAACTCCGCGCTGGTGGTCCGGCCCCTGGACCTCTTGCCTCCCATTCATGTGCCCATTGTCGGCACGCAACCCGCGAAGCAGTAGGTGATGGACATGCCCGTGCAGAAATCGAAGACTCCTGCAGAAAGCAACGAGGCGCCCCAGCAAAAACCAACGCCCTCCGGAGACGAGGGCTTGCGGTTCCAGTACAGCGTGGTGCCTGAAAAAGGGGTGTCCCCGCGCATTAGTGGATTCGTTACCGTTCGGCCCTCCCTTGGGGACGATGGGGGCAACTGGGGCGTCTCAGGTCAAATCAGCCAGCGGGGGTGGAACAATCCGACCGACAAAAGCGAGCTTCTCACCCCCTTCCTCAGCGTCGCCTACAAGGGAACCCGGCTGGACTTCGGCCCTGCATTCTATATCTCGGACACGAGCTGGGAGCGCGGGGCCGGCGCCTTCGCGGCTCTGTCCCACAATTTCAACGGCCCCCGCATCGGCGCTTATTACAATTTCAACGCGCCGGGGCAGGAAGGGCTGCTGGGACACCCCCAGGACATCGGCCTTTTTGCCTCCATTCCGCTCTCCAACCGCTTCATCCTGGACGCG
>CABMCD010000020.1 GCA_902384555.1 uncultured archaeon
AGGAGGAAGTCATGTCATCACCCTGATTTTGGCATCGGCGCGCCAATCAAATCCACGATGGAGGGCAGGCTCTTCTTGCGCTTCAGTTCGTCGGCAATGTCTTCGAGCAGTTTCTTTTTGAGAGAGGCGAATTCGTCCTTGGAAAAAGGGCGGTTGCCGATGCAGCGCTGCTTGGAGCGCAGGTTGAAGCAGAAGAGGCAGTCGGCGCAGTTCTCCAGATTGGCGGAGAAATAGCAGTCAATGGACTCGTAGACGCGCATGGTTTCCATCACCCGCGAATCCTTCCATGACTCGAAGTTCTTGATGCCGTATTTGGTGACGCTGACGCTGGGCGAGCCGAAGAGGCTCTCACACTCCTTGGCGATGAAGCAGTAGGCGATGTTTTTGCTCGCCCACACGTCGGAGGAGCACAAGACGTTGTGCGAGTCCACCACCCGGTTGGAGAACGAAACGCCTGAGCACTGGCCCAGCACGATGTTGCCGGCATACTGGAGGCGCTCGCGGCTGGCCTGAGCGGCCGAATCCAAATCCTTGAGGTCGTTGAGGTCAAGCGGCTGGGCGGCCATTTGCTGGTCATATTGGCCCATCTCGTCGCAGGAGATGAAGCGGGCGCCGGGCGGGTATTCGTCGGAAACAAAGACCGGAGTGTGGGAGAGGCTGGAGCGGGACTGACGGATGGGTTTGACGTATTTTTCCATGTAGGGGACATAGTCCTCCAATGGGCCGAGGGGGGTGCCCAGAAGCGTGGTGGCGAGCGAGTCCCACGCCGACTGGATGGAGGGGGGAATGGCTTCGCGGCTGGCAGGGGCTGGAATGGCCCGGGAGTGGGCAGAGGGCGCAGTAATGGCCTCGGAGGCGCGGGGTGCGGCAGGCAGAGTCATTCAAATCGCCTCCCACAACGGCCCCAGCAGGCGCTGCCAGAGCGCGTCGGCCAGCGAGGGGCGCGCGCCCATGGGGGCTTCGGCCAGCGGGCCCTGCGCGCAGGACAGGGCGGACCAGGGGACTGAGGATTGTATGAGGGTGGCGTTCTCCATGGATAAGCTAAGGTTTTCAGAATTATTAATAGAAATGATTTGAAAAAGACAATAATCCGATATTTATATATAGAAAAAGCGGTTAATTGTCTTTATGGAACCGGTGAGCCTCGACAAGAAGGACCAGGCGCTGCTGCACCAGCTCTATCTGGATTCGCGCCAAAGCTTCGTGCGCCTTGGAAAAAAGCTCAGGCTCAGCAACACGGCCGCCGAGCGGCGCATGCGCCGGCTGCGCGAGGAGGGCGCCATCCAGCTGTTGATGGCCGACATCAACTTCCACAAATTGGGCCTGCGCTCCTACCGCCTCTACTTCAAGTTCGACGTGATGGACGAGAAGATGGAGAAGGAGGTGCTCGAGGTGTTCGAGCGCTACCCGCGCACGCTGTGGGGCGTGGTGTGCGAGGGCGAATACGACGTGCTCTGGCGCATCATCGCGCCCGACGAGCTGGAAGTGGAGCGCGCGGCCTATCTCATGATTGAGAAGTTCGGAAGCCGGATTGTGGAGCGAACCGTGGTCACCACCACGTACCAGATTTATCTCTCGTGGAACAAGGCGCTGGGCTGCGCGCGGGCGCCGGAGTTCCCGATGGAGGGCATCAGCAGCGTGCAGAAGGTGGATGAGACCGACCTGCGCCTGCTCAAGGCCCTGTATGCCGACGCGCGCGCCAGCAGCGTGGCGCTGGCGCAGGAGGTGGGGCTTTCCCCCGATGCGGTGAATTACCGCATCCGCCGCCTCGTGCGCGAGAAATACATATTGGGCTGGACGGCCTGGTTCGACGCCAAGAAACTGGGCTTTGACTACTACAAAATCCTCATCGCGTTCCGCTCGGCCACGCGGGAGAAGGAGCGGCAGTTCCTGCGCTACTGCATCTCGCACGACGCGGTGGTGTTCATCAACAAGTGCATCGGTTCGTGGGACATCGAGGTGGACGTGCTGGTGAGGGACACGGCGGATTTGCACGCCTTTGTCCAGGACATCAAGACGCGCTTTGGGCACATCATTGGAAAGCACGCTTATGTGGCCGCCATTGAGGAGCGGATGCTCAATCCCTTGAGAGGCGAGCTGGAGAAATAATCAGCCAAAGCGCCATTTGACGCCGTCTTTGGAATCTTCCAAAATGACGCCGGCGTCCGACAATTGCTTGCGAATCGCGTCAGCCGCTTTGAAGTCCTTCTTTTTGCGGGCGTCTTCGCGCTGGGAAATCAGCGCCTCGATTTCGGAAGCAGAGAGCTTGGAGGAAGAGGCGGGGGCCGAAGCCGGGGCCGCATCGATGCCCAAGATGGCGAAAGACTGGATGATTTTCTTGGCGCCGGCTTGCAGCGCGTGTTTGGAGCATTGGTTTTCCGCCCGCGCGCGGGCCACCAGCTTGGAGGCCTCGATTAATTCGGCCAAAGCCTGGGGCGTATCCAAGTCATTGTTCATGAAAGAGGTGAAAGAGGCCAGCTTTCCATCGACCGAAGCGGTGAGGCCGCGCTCGGCCGCCTCGTCCGGCTGCTTGGCGCCCTCGCCCTCCATCAGCGTGAGCGAGCGGCGCACGTTGTCCAGCGTATTCTTGGCCGCATTGAGCGCGGCCTCGGAAAAGTCGATGGGCGAGCGGTAGTGAGTGAGAGCAAAGAACAGGCGCATGGAGGGGCCGTCCCATTTCTGGAACGCATCCGCAAGCGTGATGAAGTTGCCCAAGGATTTGGACATCTTCTCGCCATTGACGGTGAGAAAACCGGTGTGCACCCAGTGGCGGGAGAAGGGCACCACGCCCGCGCCCTCGCTCTGGGCGATTTCGTTCTCATGGTGCGGGAAAATCAAATCGCGCGCGCCGCCGTGCAAATCCAGCGGGTGGCCGTGCGTGTAGTGCAGCGACATCGAGGAGCATTCGATGTGCCAGCCCGGCCTTCCCTGACCCCAAGGAGAATCGTAGGTGCAGCCTTCCGTTTCTTCCAGTTTCCACAGCGCGAAATCTTCGGGGTTGCGCTTGTCCTCGTTGATTTCGACGCGCGCGCCGGCCTTGATTTTCTCCAGATTTTGGCCGGAGAGAAGGCCGTAGTTGGGAAAGGAGGAGATGTCGAAATACACGCCGCTCTGCGTGGCGTAGGCATGGCCGTTGGCGATGATTTTCTGGATGAGGGAGATGGTTTGGGGAATGTGCTCCGAAATCTTGGGCATGTGCGTCGGCGCGAGGATGCCCAAGGATTTCATGTCTTGGCGCGAAAGAGCGTCGAAGTGGGCCGAGAGTTCCAGCGGCGCGGCGAGGGGGCGCTTTTTCTCCTTGTTTTCTTTTGCCCGCTTGATGATTTTGTCGTCGATGTCGGTGACATTCTGGATGAACACGACTTCAAGGCCCGTATGCGCCATCCAGCGGCGCAGGATGTCGAAGGAGACGAAGGTGCGCGCATGGCCGATGTGCATCGAATCATAGGGCGTCAGGCCGCACACATACACGTACGCCTGGCCCGCCACGCGGGGCGAGAAGGGCTCCACCCGCTCCGTGAGGGTGTTGTGCAGCTGCAATACGGACGGCATGGAAGACTATTCGACGGGGAGGTTTTTATTGCCTTGTTGCCCCCAACACCCCATGGCTGAATTTGAGAAGGGACGCATCATCGAGCGCGACGCGGCGGTGGGCGCGAAGCTGCTGTCCATGGGCATGGGCAAGAAGGGCGAGGAGGGCGTCGGCTTGGAGTGGCTGGAAGCCGCATTTCTGGTGGAGCGCAAGCTGCTGCAGGTGAAGGAGGGCCAAAAAGTCCTCACGCTCGACGATTTGCTGGCCGGGCCGGAAAAAGAAAAAAAGAAGGAAAAAATCGAGAAAGAAAAGGCCCCGAAGACCAGGACCAAATCGAAAAATGCGGATTCTCTTTCCGCGCCTTCCCGCGCCGAGCAGTACCGCATCTACCGCGCCATTCGCGGCGGCGGGCGCGTGGTGCGCTTCACGAGCGGAAGCCCCCTCTATTGGCGCGTCTATGAGCGCGGCGTGGGCCGCGAGCAGGAGCGCCCCCAGATGCTGTACTATATCGTGACGCCGGAATGGTCGGTGAGCCTGTCCAGCTTGGAGCAGCAGATGCAGCTGGCGCGGCTGCTGCGCCTGGATTTGGGCCTCGCATTCGTGCGCGACGGCCGGACCCAGATGATGAGAATCAGCCGGCCGCCTGTGGAGGGATAACGTGGGCGAGGCCTGCCAGCGCTGCGGCGCGTCCATTCCAGACTGGGACGGAGCGTACTGGGCGCGCGGCATGCTGTGCCTCAACTGCTATGACCTCAAGCAGGAGGAGGAAAACCACAAGCCCTGCTCCAAGTGCGGGGCGCGGCTGCGGCCCGACCAGCTCACCCTCTACAAGAACCAGCGCCTGTGCAACTGGTGCCTCAAGGACGCCAAGCGCGAGGCGCTCACGCACGAGTGCGCGTTCTGCGGCAAGTGGATGGCGGAGCCGGGCAAGGCGCAGAAGCTGACGGACGGGCGGCCCGTGTGCGCGGACTGTGTGGAAAAGAACGCCAAGGCGGCCGGCGGCATGCGCTGCTACAAGTGCGGCGAGCGGGGCAAATACCCCTACTTCTCGCCGGACGGGAAAGTCTATTGCGAGAACTGCGCGGACAAATTGCACCAGCAGCAGAAGGGGGCGTGGAAAACCGGCTCGGACGGCTCGTCCATTCTGGAAACGGGCATAGGAGCGAGGCCCCTCTTCTCTCGCGTGGTGGACAAATTAAAGCACGCGCTGGAATAGGAGAAACTACTCCTCACCGCTCAAAAACGAGAGCAGGCCGCTCTTGGGCTCGCTTCGGCCTTTCTTGGCCAGATACTCTTTCCACAGCACCTTGACCGCCTTCTCATTGACCGGGGCGGACGGATGGCCGTGCGAGAGGAGCGCGCCGGAAAAAGTCTTGGGGATGTGAAGCAGCTCGTGAATCAGCACCTGCTTTTTCTTGTCCTCCGGCAATTTGTCGAAGTGCTGCGAGAGCACCTCAATGACGTAATAGGGGCCCACGTCAAGGGCTTTTTGCCAGATGTCGGGCAAATTCCAGATGCGCGCATACGCGCGCGCCGTGGTGCCGCGCGAGCGCATGCAAATCAAACGATATTGGTTGAGGTAAGGCTTGTCGAGCGTGACCACGATGTCTTCCACCATGGCCTGAATGTCCTCGGCCTTTTCCACGTCCATGAAAACAAGAAGAGAGCGGAAGGATAAAAATCAATCATTCAGTGCATGCGGCCCTTTTTGGAGGAGGCCGGCGGCTTGGAGGCCGGCTTGGCCCTCGCTTCTTCCTTGCGAGGGCGGCCGGGCCCGCGCTTGGCGGGCGCGCTCGCGGCCTCTTCCTTGGCCCGGCCGGTGCCGCGCGGGGTTCGGGGGGCCGGGACGGCCTCGCGCGCGCGGGCTTTTGGCGGGCTGCGCGTTTCGCTCTTCAGCGGCCGGCCGCGCGGGGCGCGGGCTGGAGAAGACTTCTTGGCCGGCGGGCGCTCGGGGGAGAGGGGGGCCCGGGAGGACGGGGGTTGGCCGTCTTCGGATTCGGGAACCGGCTCGATGCGGATGGGGGCTTCCGGCGCCGCACTCTCATCAGCCGCGCCGTCTTGCGGCCCGGAGCCGGTTTCGGACGCGGAAGCGGGGTGCGCGGAGAGGATGGCCTCCATCTCGGCCTTTTCGTCGTCCGGCAGCCCGGCGGAGTCTGACAAGCGGGTGGATTCGGCGGAGTCGGCCGGCTTTGGATTGAGCAGGGCGGCCACGGATGAGGAGAGCTCGGAAGGTGCGTCGGGCTCGGCTGAGACGGGGCGGGAAGGCGGGGCGGGCGAATCCTCATTATCCGAATCGTCGTCCTCGCCCGAGTCGTCGGAAGCGGAATCGTCGTCGGATGCGGAAAGCGAAGAGCGCTTGGCGCTGCGCGAGCGCAGCTCGTCGCGCAGGGCCTCCAGCTCGGAAATGGTTTTGGCGATGGCCTCGTCATCCACCTCCACCGACTCGGCCGGAGCGGAAGCCGTGCGCGTCATCCAGGAAGGCATGGGGCGGGGGGAAGAGGAAGAAGGACTGGGGCCGGAATCTTCGGAACCTGAAGAGTCGCCGGAAGCCTCTGACTCGTCGGAAACCGAATCGCCGGAAGCGGAACCCGAAGCGGCGGCCGTGGAATCGGAAAGTTTGGATTCGGCCGGCTCCGAAGGCTCGCCGGCCTCTTCATCCTCATCCGAATCAAAAGCCGGGCGGGGAAGCAGAGTCTGTTCGCTGAACGAGGCCTTGGAGGGCTGGATGGAAGAGGAAAGGGCGGAAGCGGCCGTTTCGGCCGGAGGCGTCAGCGTGGTGGTCTCGCCAAACGAGGCGGGGCGGGAGGAAGAAAGCGCAGCGCCTTCACGGCGGGAGCGGATGAGCTCGCGGCTGCGGGCGCGAATCGCGGCCGAATCGGCCCCGTTGGCGGGTATGGTGGGCACCGTCGAACTTCCGGCGGCGGAAGAGGGCGCGTCTTCAGGCGCCGGGGACGGGCGGGCGGAAGCGCCGGGCATGGCCGGAGGCATGGGGGTGGAAGGAGACGGCTCCTCCTCGTCCGAGCCGGCGCGGGCGGCCAGGGGGCCGGAGTCCGAAGGGGCGGAGCCGAAGCCGTGCATGTCCTGAATGGAAGGGCGCGTGGCCGGTGCGGCGCTCAGGGGCGAATAGTCGTCCGGCTGCGAGCGGTTGAAGTAGGCGTAGAGGCCGAAGGCGATGAAGCCGACCATCAGCAGGCCGCCGGCGACGGGCCAGAGGCCGGACCAGTCAATGTTCATGGGAGCGGGCGCGGGAGAGGGGGCGTCGGCGGAAGGCAGCGCCACCATGGCGCCCACGGTGGCCGGCACCACGACGGCACGGGAGCGGACCTCGGTGGAAGAGGTGAATGGGACGGCGAAATCGGGAACCGAGTAGGAATAAAAGCCGCTGGCAGAGGCCGTGTAGAAGGCGCGGCCGTCGGAATCGGTGAGCAGCGGCAAGGAGTGTCCGTCCGGCATGGACACCACGATGGCGGCATTGGCCAGCGGCACGCCGGAGATGGAGCGCAGGCGCACCACCACGTTCTGGCCGGCATCGGAGAGCGTGGGCACGGTGAGCTGGGCCGGCGGGCGGTCGGAAACGACTTGGGGCGCGGGGGCGCGGGCGGCCGAGCCGTCGGAAACCACGGTCGGGAGGGTGATGGTGAAGCGGGCGCTCTGTCCGGGCTGCAGGACCGGCAGGTTCCAGCGCGCGGTGCGGCCGTCGCTGGAGGCGGGCTGGATGCCGTAGGAGAGGCGGATGTAGGAGGGAAGATAGGCGAGGTCCTCGGCCAGCACGACGTTGCGCCGCTCGACCGAGCCGGGGTTGCTGAGCGTTAGAGTAATGACGCTCTGCTGCGTCTCATGCGCCACGCCCATGACCGGATTGACCGTCTGGATGGATTGGATTTCAAGGGCGCGGGTGACGAGCAGGCCGTCTTGGCTGTATTGCATGCGGGTGTTGGCGGAGAGCAAGCTGGCAAAGAGCAGGAAAAGTATCAGCCACGTCGAAAAACGCACAAAGAACACCGTCTTAATAGGGCATTTTAGCTATTTAAACCTTTCGTAAAACTTGGAAGAGCGTGGAATGATAAAAACGACGAAAAAATGGCTAATCCTGCTCCTTGTGCTCTCCTCTTTTGCCGTAAATGGGCTTGGAGCGGCCCATGGTGGAGGAGCGGAACAGGGGCTTGGAGGGCTGCGCGGGGCCGGCCCGGCTCCAGTCGGGCCGGTCCACCTCGCGCTCGAACTTGTTCCATTCGAAGTTGGCCCGCGCCGAGCGGCCGGTCTCGATGTCGATGAAGAGGTAGCGCTGGGTCTTGATTTGGAATTTGCGCAACAGCAGCGCGCGGGCATCCTCCAGGCGCATGGTGCGCACCCTGCTTGAGGTGACGAACACGCACAGCTCGGCCCCGCTCTGGGTGAGCGCGCGAAGGCTGGAGTCGAACTCGGCCGGACTGCCGAACTGCACTTCAATCGCCAGGCCGCCGGCGCCGCTCTTTTGGAACATCAAAAAAAGGGGGGATTGGACGAGCGTATAGCCGAAGCGCTCGGCCGCCTCGCGGTAGGCGGCCTCGAGGCCTTCCAGCAGCGGGCCGTCGGGCTTTCTCACCGCCAGCAGCGCGTCTTCCAACTCCATGAGTGCAAATGGAGCGCGAAACCAAATAAATGAGAGCGAAAAAGAGGGCTGGATGCCCGAGGCGCGTTAGGCGGCCCTTGAATGTGCGGCAGGCCGGAGATTAATCAGCGGCCCGAATACCAAGGCGAGTTGGGGCTGAGTGTTCGGTCCGTGTAAGCATCTGAATAATAGCCGCCAGAGTAGTGCATATGCTCGACGCAGCCGGGGCGGGTGTTAGAACGCCCGGTTCGAACCGGGGTTTTCCGCTCGATTTTCGGCTTGGGAAGACGCTCTTGGAAGGCTTCCCCGATGGAACGGGCCGCGTTGAAAAGG